>NZ_JBMMUC010000013.1:0-177194 GCF_049257175.1 Pseudoalteromonas mucoides | reverse complement strand
TACCATTAAGTTTTTTACCTGCTTGAAGTGCCTTAACTGCATCTTCGAAGTTGAATTGATTTGTCATGTGTCATTCCTGTTTTTATCAGTTTACTGAAATGACACAGATTTTTGAACACTACCCTCGCCAACACTGAGTTGATTTATCCCGCTTTATTCATTTGCTCAATAAATTTGTTAGAATCCGCAATTGATTTATTCATATCATCCATTAACACTTTAATGTCGCGTTTAAGGTTGGTGAATTCGCCTTGAATTGCACTTACAGCTTGAGCATTTAAGTTATGCTTTAAATATAAAACATTATCGTTTAGTGAGGATAAAACAGGTTCCATTTTGCTTTCGGCGTTACGCATAGAACGTAGCAGCTTATCAAAATCACGTTTAGTCGACGTTAATTTCTTATTACTTTCACGTTTTAAAGAAGCATTTGAATATTGCTCTAATTCATCAGCCCATTCTTCAAATAATGCCTCAGCAACATCTTCTACTTTGTTTATGTTGTTTGTTACATCGTTTGCGGCTGCTAGACTAGACTCGTAGTCGTCGTTAAGTTGCTCGTAAGCTGTTTGTAAATCACCACCGTCAAAATCAATTAACGTTGTTAGGCGCTCAAGCGCTGATTGAAACTCTTCTTGTGACTCTTCTTGCGACTCTTTTGTTTCTTCAACACGGTCAACTAAGATGTCACGCTTATGTACGCCAACGGATTCCATTGCAGAGTAGTATGCTGATTGGCAACCTGATAGCGCCATTGTAAGTGCAAGTAATGGTGCGCTTAGTGCAGTAATGTTTTTCATTGAGATCCCTTTTTATTCCCGTTTAGTTTTTAAATTATGTGGTGGATTGCTATGATAATCAAAACAATTTTAGCAGAAAGTTAAACCATGAATGAAAAGGTAGCACATTTTAAGCAACAGGCTGGCTCATTTTTACGTCAGCAACCAGGCTGGTGGATGCAGTATTTTAATCGTTGTATTGATGATCAAATCACTGTTAACGCTGGTTATTTAGCTTATGTTACGTTACTTTCATTGGTGCCATTAATCGCCGTAGCGGTTGCTATTTTTTCCGCTTTTCCTGGTTTTGAAGAAACGCGAATTGCGATTGAAAACTTTTTATTTACCAACTTTGTGCCAACATCATCCGATGTAATTAAAGAACATATTAGCTCATTTGCTGGTAATGCGAACCAAATGACTGCGGTTGGGGTTAGCTTTTTAGCAGCAATAGCGCTTTTATTGATGAAAAATGTTGATGCGACACTTAACCGTATTTGGCGGATTAAGAAGAAACGTCCTTTGATGATTTCTTTATCTGTATATTGGATGATTCTGACACTTGGTCCCGTTTTATTAGGGGCGAGTATTGGTATATCTTCGTATATTGTGTCTTTAGTTTCATTTGCAGATCAAGGCATTCCTGGTTTTAGTGGCTTTTTGATAAAACTATTACCCTTTATAATTTCAATGGCCGGCTTTATTTTGCTCTATACTTTAGTTCCAAACACACGCGTTCCATTTAAGGCGGCAATCCCTGGAGCTATTTTTGCAGCTGTTTTGTTTGAGTTAACCAAAAAAGGGTTTGCTTTGTATATTAGTCACTTTCCATCTTATGAATTAATTTATGGAGCGGTGGCAACAATCCCTATTTTGTTTGTTTGGGTTTACCTTTCTTGGACAGTGGTATTACTAGGTGCAGAGTTTACTGTATGTGTAAGTCCGGATGACATTGAAGATACGCCAGATAATATCTTAGATGATGAAGAGGCCTTAAAACAGTAAATAGCTGCACCACTGATTGCCAGGAGTTGGCGTTATGCAGCTATACCCAAGTATTACCCCTTATAATGACTTTCATCTAAGCGTGGGTGAGGGTCATCAGCTTCATATACAAGAGTACGGTGAGCCTTCAGGTTTGCCAGTTATTATTTGCCATGGTGGGCCCGGGCTTGGTCTACACAGTGATAATTGCCGCTTTTTTGACCCTAACCGTTATCGTATTATTTTATACAGTCAACGTGGATGCGGTTTATCATCACCTCATCAGTTAATGACCAATAATACGGATTATTTAATTGCTGACTTAGAGTACTTAAGGCAATCTTTAGGGATAGAAAAATGGTCGCTTTGTGGCGCATCTTGGGGGGCGACTATTTGTTTACTCTACGCGATAAAGCATCATAAACGTGTGGCTAGCTTATTATTACGAGGCACGTTTCTAGCAACAGGTGCTGATATGCAATGGTTATATGGTGCTGACGGTGCGGGGGCGCAATTTTACCCTGAGCTGTATGAACAATTTGCGCAAAAACAAGCCAGCGTTAAAAGTATACTTGCGTTTTATCAGCAGCAACTTAATGTTGATGATCAGATTAGTGCGAGTCATTATGCAAAACTATGGTGTCAATGGGAGTCTGTTTTATCGCAGGGCCGACACAGTCCTGAGTGGACACTAAGTTGTCCGCAACATGGCTTAAATATGGCGCGGCTGATGGTGCATTTTTTTAACGCTCAGTGCTTTATCGAAGAACAGTTTATAATAAATAATAGTCAGAAGTTGGCACACATGCCTATTTGGTTTATTCATGGCCGACATGATTTGGTGTGTCGCTTTAGTGCGATACAAGAGCTTGCAAAGCAACTTAATGCACAGTTATTAGTGCTGGATGAAATTGGGCATGGTGTTGATAATCAGGTATATTTATCAGCAGTACGGCGAGCAGCCGATCATATGTATATCAAATTATCGAGGGATCAATGCAAGGGCTAATACAACGCGTTAAGCACGCTAAAGTCGAAGTTAATGGGCAAGTGATAGGACAAATAGAGCAAGGTATTTTATTGTTGCTCGGTGTTGAAAAGCAAGACGATGCTGCAGCCGTGGATAAGCTATTACATAAGGTGAGTAATTACCGTATTTTTAGTGATGAGAACGACAAAATGAATTTGAGCTTGAATGATATCCAAGGCGAATTACTCGTTGTATCCCAATTTACGCTTGCTGCTGATACTAAAAAAGGCATGCGGCCAAGTTTTTCATCTGCTGCTACACCACAGCAAGCAAATGAGCTATACGAATACTTTGTCAGTCAAGCCAAAGAAAAAGGCTTAAAGGTCGCTACAGGGCAGTTTGCTGCTGATATGCAAGTAAGTTTATGTAATGACGGGCCCGTTACTTTTAATTTAACGGTTTAATTAATTTAAGCGGTTATTACTTTTTAAGCATCACAATGTGATTGGTATACCCAGGAATTTTTTCTATGCTGGGTCTTTTGCCAAATGTTGTAATCAATAAGTGCTCAAGTTGCTTAAGTTGGGATTCATGGCCGGAAAGAAAATTAATAAATAAGTAGCCGTCAGTTGATAGTGCGTTACGTACTTTTTGATAAAACAGGTGTTTATATAAAAATCCGGGAGCATCTAACTGACTAAATAAGTCGAGGATGATCCAATTATATTCTTTGCCTTGTTCTAACACTTCTTGTGCGTCAAAGCAACGTAAGTTAGTTGCATGATCACCACCAAAGAAGCGTTTGTAACAATGAATAATGCTAGGGTTTTTCTCGACCGACATAAGTTGGCTATCAGGGTAAACATGCTGTAGGTAGTTACGGATTGCACCTGCTCCTAGACCAAGTTCTAGTACTGTTTTGGGCGCAGGTAAAGGCTGCCACAAACAAGCTAAATACTGTAAATGTGGAAATAATAGATGGCTCGGGCGGCTTTTTTCAACCACAGATTGCAACGTATCATTGATCAGTAGCCAGCGAAATTGCTTATGCTGGCGTACTTGAATGCAGTCAGAGCCATGTTTATGCCAATATATAAGCTGTCCGATGCGATGGCAGTCTTCAATAAAGCTATGCTTTACGGCGCCGGAGCCTGCAATTAAATTTTCCATATAAGTAGCTTAGACGAGTCAACATAAAGCGCCAGTCTGTTGTGCAAATTTTACAGTAAAAACAGAGGCTCACCAAAGTCGTATTCCAAGTTTTTAAAAGATAGCGTATGGTAGTTTGCAATAATAAAGAACCATATTGTTTTATTTAACCACTTAGCATTCAATTAACGTGGTATTTGTACGACAGGAGAGTGTATGTTTCAGGTAACTACCCCGCAAAGTAGTGAAGATTGGCAAGCGTATTATCAATTACGTTGGCAAGTATTGCGCGCACCTTGGGATCAGCCTAGAGGCTCTGAACAAGATGATTTGGAACAAGATGCCGAACACCGTTTCATTAAAAACAAGGCTGGTGAAGTACTTGGTGTTGCGCGTTTGCACTTTAATAACCAACAGCAAGCACAAGTGCGTTATATGGCGGTTGCTGAGGGCAACCGTAATCAACATATTGGCAGCCGATTACTCCACGAACTTGAAAAAATTGCATGGACTCAAGATGCAGATGAATTAGTGTTATTTGCTCGTGAGCGCGCATTAGAGTTTTATCAGCGTCATGGTTATGAGTTAAAAGAAAAAGCACATTTAGCATACGATGACGTACAGCATTTTAAAATGATCAAGCAAAAACCATCTGAGCCAGGCTGGTTCCGCCATCCAAATTGGACTCAAGTGCTGCAAAATACTTGGCGTGAATCTATTCCGATTAGTGATGCGATGGGTATTAAAGTTGAAAGCTACACGGATTGGCAGTTTACAACCAGCGCAGATTTAGATGCTAACTTAAACTTACATAACACTATGTTTGCAGGCTCTATTTATAGCTTAGCGACTTTAACGGGTTGGGGCGCCACGTATTTGGCGCTTAAAGAAGCCGGCCTTGAAGGTAATATTGTGTTAGCTGATGCAAACATAAAGTACCTAAAACCACTTAATAACGACCCTCGCGGCAGTGTTGATTTAAGTGGCTGTAAAGGTAAGTTGAGCGAGCTCGAAACAGAAGGTAAAACGAGCTACTTAGTGCCTGTCGAAGTCTATGATGGGGAGGCATTAGTCGCCGAGTTTGAAGGTACATTTATCGTTAAAAAATAAATGTGTAGTATAAATCAGACTAAAAAAGCCAAGTATTACTTGGCTTTTTACTGTGTGAAATTATAAATGTTAGAGTAAATCGGTCAGTAATATACCCACGCCAATACGCTCAATATCTGCATTATAATCAATCAAGCTTTCGCCATAACCATTAAAATACTGAGCGTAGCCTCGTAGTCGTCCCCATAACGGGAAGGACCAATCTAGCTGAATTGCACCACGGTTATCTGAATTTAAGTTGTTACGAGTCATAAAGCTAAATTCATGATCTTCGTAGCGATAAGCGCCACTAAATTCAAAATAGCCCATGTATTTATAAATATCTGGGTTGTCGTCACCGTCAGCTTGCATTGGATCTTCTTTTTCGTCTTCAGGAATGCGATACCAAGGTTTGAAACTAAATACAAAGCCTTCATTCTCCCAAATAAAATCGGCATAAATACGATTCCATGAACGGGAGTTTGGTTGACTACGGCCATTTGATTGGTGTACTAAACCAATTGCAATCGCCATCTCATCACCCCAGAGAACATTGTCAGGATCGAGATAATTTACCCAAAAAATCTCTGGTTCGTAGTTGGTTTCACGAAAAGGAGAGGATATATCTTTATTATAAATTTGCCAAAAAGATTGCAGAGTAAAACCAAAATAGACGGCTTGATCTTTATCGTCAAAATCATTGAAAATAGGAACTTTAATTGATAACTGGTATTTTGCTTCAAGGTTATCAAGTGGTTCACCATCACTTTCTTGAACTAGTTCGTTTAGACCATCAAATGGACGAACATTAGGATTTGACACATAAGATAAAGGCAATATGTAATTACGCTTGTGTGGAGTAATTACATTGCGGTTTTTTTGGCTAACTTCTTCACGCGCTTTGCGCTTGTCGAGTGCTGTAATTTGTTTGCTTTCATCAAGTGCAGAACACTTTTCTCGTAGCTGAGCTAGCGTTTGTTCACCATCGCCGGCAATCGCTTCATTCAAAATACATTGTTTAACTAATTCAATGTCGCTGTTTTGCTCATTTGCCTTTTCAGTGTCAGCTTGTTGTGCTAACACACTTGTTGATAACAA
This sequence comes from Pseudoalteromonas mucoides, assembly GCF_049257175.1. NCBI lineage: Bacteria > Pseudomonadati > Pseudomonadota > Gammaproteobacteria > Alteromonadales > Pseudoalteromonadaceae > Pseudoalteromonas > Pseudoalteromonas mucoides. The sequence continues at coordinate 171,125 of NZ_JBMMUC010000013.1, read as the reverse complement.
AGTCGTTAGTAAGATCCCATTGCGCCAAGTCATTATTATTCCTTTGAGAAACGTACATGTTAAAAAAGTATACAGAGTTTTATAGCTTAGTAACCGTGAACTTTTACTTAACTACTACAATGAATACCATTAATGGTACGACAGATTTACTTATTTTGATCATCAAAATAGAGAAAAAGCGACCTTAGTCGCTTATTCAATGTAATATTAGTACTTTGTACTTATATTACTCTCACGCAATGAGAAGGGGGAGCTCTAAATTAAAGCTCAAATACGTTAGTGAAGAATTTGTAGAGTTCAGTACCTTGATTCACACTTGCTGAGGCAAAGTGCAAAATTGCGATTGCATTGCAATCAAGTGTTAGAGTTTGTAATGGCTGCTCACTGAGGTAGCACTCCATTCGCAGTACTTTAGCAATCGGCTCACCGGCTTTAATGTGACCGCCTAACGGGGCAATATATTCAACCATACCGCCCATAGGGGCATAGTAAGCAAAGTAGTCATCTAAGTTACAGCCGTAGCGTTTCATTTGTTTTGGTTGGAATGGGGCATCAACAAAAACGTGCTTATAGTTTAAGTAGCTTAAAATGCTATTGGCGTCATCCAGTGCTGCGCTTAAATCGATTTTTTCTTGGCTACCCAGCTCAACAGTAAACGCTTCTACTTGCACGTTAAATTCACGGCCTTGCTTTGCTAACTGTTCAGTTAATTGCCACCAAGGACAAAAGCTGGCTTCATCCATAGCGCCATCAAAATCATTTGGAATAAGCAGTACATGAGGAATATTAAAATAGCTAGCGCTTTGTTTGGCGTAGTCAGGGCAGTATAAATGCTGGCTAGAAATCGGGCCTGTGTGTAAGTCCAGCACAATATCAGCTTGGTGTGCGAGCTTTTGTAAATTAAGTGCAATACGTTTACCGGTAGTTAAGCGATAAGCAGGACCTGATAGCTGTTGCTCAACGTCGGCTATTAGAGCCGCTTTGAAAGCTGCTTTTAATGTTTGATCATCGGCATCACGGTATTGCTCTGCAAATTTAGCCGCAAGCTCACTGTTACAATGATACATGCGGTTCCAGTTAGTGCCAGTAATGGGATCAAAGCGACCAAGGGTAAACTCCCCTGACTTTTGATTACAACCAATGGGATTGGCGTAGGGCACTAAAGTGATATCGCCTTTTAAGTTAAGTTGCTTTAATTGTTCGAGCAATTGATAAATGACCGCGTTGCCTTGTACTTCAGCGCCATGCATATTTGCTTGAACATACACGCTTGGCCCGGTGCCATCGCCTTTTAAACGGTACACCGGAATTGTTAGCGGTAAGCCATTTGCAACTTCACCTACGACGATGTTTTCTTGGCTGATTGGTGTTGTATTACTCATCTCAATTACCTTAAGTAGTGGCTGGCATCTTCTGCTTGACGAACACAGCTTAATTCACCATTTTGTAAAACATATTCTGCAGCTAGTTCATGGCATAGGAAGTACGGCATACTTTCAGTAAAACCATAAGCACCGCATTGACTAAACGCGAGCCAGTCCTGCTCGTTTAAATCATTGGGTAATTGATGCTCACCTAAGCAATCAAGCGCAGTACATAATGGACCATATAAGCTCATTGCTTGGTTTGGTGCTGTTGAGTCACGGAGTAATCGCGCAGGGAAATCTTGGCTCGTAACCGCTGGGCGCAATAAATGATTAATACCACCACTAAGAATAACTTGTTGTTGTCCGTAGTTTAATTTGCGCTCGACAACAGGAGTTGCATAATGACCACATTCGCCAACGGCATAACGACCAAGCTCCATCCATAGTTCTTCTACGCCTGCGTCACGCTTAATTTTAGCAAGAGCGGCTATCAATGCATCCCAACTTAAGGTTGGTGCATCAAGGGTGTAAGGAATGCCCAAGCCACCGCCTAAATCGAGTACTTTTAGATTGATATTTAAATCGTTTGCTAGCTGTTGTAATGGCGCGACCATTTGTGACCAAAGTTGTGCGAGTTTGTCGCTACTGAGCATATTGCCCCATTGGAAAATATGCAGGCCATCAAAGTTAAGGGTGCTGTAGTCACGGGTATTGAGTGCTTGCCATTCATCGCAGCCTAAGCCAAATGGGGTAAGACTATCTCCCCCTAGTGGGTTTTTTTCACCTTCAGGCCAGCGTAATTGCACTCGCAGTAAAACCTGTAGTGTGCATTGTTTGGCAATTGCTTGTTCATTAAGCCAACGCACTTGATTAAGGCTTTCAGCGACAAAAATACGTACACCGCGCTCAATAAAGTGTTTAATTTGTTTTGGGCTTTTAGCAGGCCCAGTGTTGAGCACGCGCTCACTGTTAATACCTTGAGCAAGTACTTGCTCAAGTTCGCCTTTACTTGCCACATCAAAGTTAAAACCAGCACCATCTAAGCTTTGAATTACTTTAGACAGAGGATTGGCTTTAACTGCATACCAAAGTTTCACTTCGGTTTGTGCCACTAAACGCTTAAGGTGTGCATTGAGTGAATCAAGGTCGTAAACAAAAAATGGTGTATCAAGTTTAGTTGATAGCTCATCAATAGCGGCTTTAACTGGCGTGCTCAAAAAGGTCATTAACGTAAAACCTCTTCAAGTAGTAATGACGCATCACTTTGTTCATCACGGTATTTTACGATTAACGCACATGACATGCTTAAACCTTGCTCACGTGCCCACTCATTAGAAGCCGGACGAGAGCCTGGAATTACAATGGCATATTCAGGAATTGGCTCACCTTTATCAAGTTGACGCTCGTTAACGCAGTCATACACAGGGATAGTGGCTGATAAGCGTACGCCTGGTGCAAGTACAGCACCTTTTTTAACAACAACCCCTTCAACGATTACGCAGCCTGCGCCGATGAATGCATCGTCTTCTACCACAACAGGGCTTGCACCAATTGGCTCAAGTACGCCACCTAATTGCACAGCAGCACTTAAATGCACGTTTTTACCAACTTGTGCACACGAACCAACTAAAGCGTGGCTATCAACCATGGTACCTTCGTCAATAAAAGCCCCAATGTTTACGTACGCTGGCGGCATGATAATCGTGCCTTGAGCTACGTGAGCACCACGGCGAACACTTGAGCCACCAGGTACCATACGAACGCCATTTTCGGCAGTAAACTCTTGCGGTGCTAAGTTGTGCTTATCAACAAAACCGCCTGCAAATTCGGTATTGGTGCCGTTTTTAAACGCCTCTAAAATACCTTGTTTTACTTCAACGTTTGCATGCCATTGGCCATTGTCGTCTTGTGTTGCAGCGCGAACAGCGCCTGATTCTAAATTATTTAATAGTTCTAACCAGCTCATTATAAAAACCTGTGTTTAATGCCAAGATAAAATGGTGTTATTTGCATTGTTAATGCAATCTGTTTGGGTTAACTCTAAGTGAGTTAATGGTGGGCGCAAATACGGGCTGTTTAGTCTCCCTTGTAGATGCATCAAAACTTTTACGGGAATAGGGTTCGCGACGGCAAACAAGCTTTGGATTGCTTGTGACCAATCAGCAAATAAATTTGGGTGCTGACCGCTGAGGCTGCGCTTAACAAACTCATGGGTTTGTTCTGGCCATGCATTAGCTGCTACAGAAACTAAACCTTTTGCTCCTGCTTGAGCAAAGTAAGGCATAAGGGCATCATCGCCACTGAATATTGCTAACTCTGGCGAGGCAGTTCTAAAACCTTCAAACTTAGCAATGTCGCCGCTGGCTTCTTTAAGCGCCCATAAATTTTTATGGTCTTTCAAATTACTAATAACCGCGGGTGGAATATCTACTGCGCTGCGCCCAGGGACGTTATAAAGCATACAAGGGTGATTACTTGCGTTAAGTAGACTTTCAAACCAGTGAGTTTGACCCACAATGCCCGGTTTAGCATACAGTGGTGAGCCCAGTAAATAACCGTGAATAGGCAGTTGATTACAGTACTCTACCCACGCAATTTGTTGTGCTAGGTTCATACCGCCAACGGCAACCATTAATGGCACGCTAGGTTTTAACTGACATACATGCTCAACAATGGCTTGTTGCTCTTTCAAGCTAAGTGCTAGGCCTTCGCCCGTACTGCCAAGTAACAAAATACCATTATTAGCGGCTTGCTGTTGTGCAACCAGCTGTTCAAGTACAGCATAATCGACTTCGCCTGCATCAGTAAAAGGCGTGACGAGTGCGGTCCATAACGGGTAGTCGTTTAAATTAAAGTTGTTTTTCATCTGCAACGAACTTATCAGGTGTTCGATGAGTAAAATGAGGGAGAATTTAAATACGCCGCATTAACATCATTCGAACATTAAAATTCGAAGAGCGAATGGGCTTAAATAATAAGGCGCACGGGCCTTATTATACTAAGACCAGAAGCTCTCCACCAAACTTATCAACAGCGTTGCTGTTGTTGGTGACAGTCGCTGGGATTCAACCCAGTCGCCCGAAACAACCCTTCACAAAAAGAGTTACTTCTCGGCGTTAATTCCCCTCACGTATGATCATTGGAGTGTGTGCTCCTCACATACGTTACCTGAATAACGCACCTCTTCTAGCCCATAGTGTGAGTTCTAAATTATAAAACTCACACCTTAAATAGGGGTAATGGCGGTGATTAAAGCATTTTAGCCGTCTAGGTGTCAAGGCTAACTATGTCAGTATGTATTGATCTTTGTTGGTGAAAGGTTACGTATTACCTGCTTTTTTCGTACACTAGCAAATAGACAAAGCAAGGGTAGTTAATCAATGGAAAAGTTTCAGGATATTTATCAACGAGCAGCACAGCGAAAAGGCGGTAAAGCGATGTTAGCGCAATTGCTGCATGCGCCACTTTCACAGGCACAGCTTAAAAAGTTGCCCGATGATGCTTGGCTTGAAGAGTTTACCCGCAAGGTTTTTCAAAGTGGCTTTTATTGGTCTGTAATTAATAGTAAGTGGGCTGGCTTTAGGGAAGTGTTTTGGGATTTTAGTGTTGAAAAACTACTGATGATGCCACCTGATATGTTGGAACAAAAAGCCAGTGATGAACGTATTATTCGTAACTTTAAAAAAGTACAAACGATTCCTGAAAATACGTATATGATCCATGAAGTCGCTAAAGAGAACGGTAGCTTTAGTGCGTTTATTGCCAATTGGCCTACAGACGACATAATTGGCTTGTGGGCGTATTTAAAAAAGCACGGCGCACGTTTAGGTGGTAATACTGGGCCTTATGCATTACGCACACTGGGTAAAGATACGTTTTTACTTTCACGCGATGTAGAAAGCTACTTGCGCGCGCATAAAATTATAGACGGTGGCTTACAAACTAAAAAATCCCTCACTGCTGCTCAAGCATTTTTTAATGAATTGCACAAACAAAGTGGCTTAAGCTTGCAGGAGCTTAGCTTAATTGTAGCCTACAGCGTGGGTGATAATCGTGTGGGTATTCAAACAACTGAACCGCAATAGCGGCGAAAGGTAATTTCATGAAATTAGTATCACGCTATACCGACATCGCAGAGCAATTTGCTATAGCCGATAAACCAAGCCCAGTTGGCGAACCTTCGCTGCTGTTATTTAACGACGCTGTGGCTAAACAATTGAGTATTGATGTTGCCTCTGAACAACAAGCTGGCGTGTTTAGTGGAAACCAACTCATATCAAATATAGCGCCTGTAGCACTGGGCTATTCCGGCCATCAATTTGGTCACTTTTCACCCCGCTTAGGTGATGGGCGCGCGCATTTACTTGGGGCTGTTGCAGATCAACAAGGACTACTTTGGGATATTCAACTTAAAGGCTCTGGCGCAACACCGTTTTCTCGTGGTGGTGATGGCCGTTGCGCTATTGGCCCCGCAATACGTGAATATATAATGAGTGAAGCAATGCACGCATTGGGTGTACCGACAACCCGATGTTTAGCGGTCGTCGCAACGGGCGAAACCGTGTACAGGCAACCACCACAACGCGGCGCAATTGTGACTCGTGTTGCATCAAGCCACATTCGTGTTGGTTCATTTCAATACTTAGCCACGCAAGGCGATGTTGCTGGTCTAAAAGCCTTAGCAGATCTGGCGATTGAGCGACACTATCCTCATATTCAGGCGACAGGGTCTGAACGCTATTTAGCGTTTTTATCGAATGTTATTGAAAAACAAATAGAACTAGTTGTGAGTTGGATGCGGGTGGGGTTTATTCACGGCGTAATGAATACCGATAACACCTTGATTAGCGGTGAAACCATTGACTATGGCCCGTGTGCGATGATGAATCATTTCGATTTTGAGACTGTGTTTAGCTCCATTGACCGCCAAGGCCGTTATGCCTTTGGCAATCAGCCTAATATTGCAAACTGGAATTGCGCGCGACTAGCTGAGAGTTTAATGCCGTTAATAAGCGAAGATGATGAACAGGCAATTGCTCTATTAAACCCTTTAATTAATAGCTTCGCTGAGCAATTTAATTACGCGTTTACTCAGATGTGGGCAGAAAAATTGGGCCTTGATGGAAATCAGGATTCAGATAGTGAGCTGGTGGCGCAGTTATTGGCATTATTAAAAGACCAAAAACTCGATTACACCAATACCTTTGATGCGATAACTGAATCACTGCAAGGTAATGCTGAAATACCGACAACTTTAATACCGTGGTCGAAACTATGGTTGCAGCGTACCAACAGCAAAAGTTATGAAATTATGCGTAAAAACAATCCTAAATTGATCCCACGCAATCATATAATAGAAAATATCTTAAATGACTTTGTTCAGTCAGGTCAAAGCGCTACTCTGAGTGAGTATTTAAAGGCGTTGCAACAACCGTATCAAGAGCAAGCAATAAAAACCAGGTACACAGAAGCTAAAGATGATGCGCACTATAAAACTTTTTGCGGTACTTAATTTTGTCATAGCTGGCTGTTAACTTGCTTTTTATTATTTTTTGATTCACAGCAGGGAATAGGAGACACTGCTATAAAAAGCAGCAACTCTCATGAGTTTTGATGATGTTTTTTTACTGCGGACTAGTTAATGACTGTTATTTATTAATTTTTTTGAAAAATAAATACGGTTTCTACTTGTTGATTTAAAATTAACCAATATAATGCCCTCATGGAATTTAAAATTTGCATTACTTAGTCGATAAATCGCTAATACTCTATGTAACTACTTTTTTATTCATAGTAATTACAATACGCAATTACTATGCTGGTTAGATAAAGTTTTTTATCTAGTCTATACTAAATCTGCGATTTATTATTAAAACTGCTTTAATTGATAAAAATACAATTTAAGTGTTTTCGTTAAGTAATGATTAACAAATGATTTTGTACTCTGGTCAAACTTATTAAGCTAGGGTCACTTAGCTACAATTTAATTGTGAAAATGGGAAGGAAACAATGAAATTAAAATCACTTACTATTGCTATAGCACTAGCTGCAACTAGCGCTTCAAGTTTTGCAGCCGAAAAAGAAGGCTTCTTTATCGGTGCATTTGGCGACTATTACGACGCATCATGGGAAAATATCCGTGGTACTAATGGCATGAATGTTGATGATTCAACAGGTTGGGGTGCTGAGTTAGGTTACCGTTTCAACGATTACTGGAGCGCACGTTTAGAATACGCTGATATGGATTTTGATATTTCGAGTTCAGATCCAGCTATGACTGCAACCAGCATGGACGGAGACCGTTTAGGTATTGATGGTCTTTACCATATTAATGGCGGTCCTTTTTATGGTCTTTTTGGTCTTAAGCAATTAGATATTTCTGAAAATCTTACATTCGCTAATGTAGGTGCTGGTTACCAGCATTATTTCACAGACAACTTCGCGTTTAATGCTGAAGCAGCTTTATACCAAGGTCTTGATCGTGGTTACACCGATGTTGCTGGTAAATTAGGTCTTAGCTATATTTTTGGTAAGCAAGGTTCATCAGCACCGGTTGAAGCGGCCCCAACAGCTGCAGTAGTACCTGTTGCTGTAGCTCCGACTGATAGCGATAATGACAATATCCCTGATGCTGACGATCAATGTGCTAACACACCTATGACTGATGCTGTAGATGGTACCGGCTGTACATTATACGAAGATCGTGAAGTAACTAAGAGCTTACTAATTACTTTCCCTAACAATACTTCAAAAGTATCTGAAAAATATTTAGATGATATTGATAAAGCAGTTGCTTTCTTAAATGAGCACCCAGGTACAGAAGTACTTCTTGAAGGTCATACTTCATCTGTAGGTAAAGCTGACTACAACAAGTGGTTATCTAAAAAGCGTGCTGACGCTGTTGCAGCTCGTCTAATTGCAGACGGTATCGATAAAGAGCGCATCATCACTGTTGGTTTAGGTGAAGAGCGTCTTAAAAATGAAGCTAACACGGCTTCAGCTCATGCTGAAAACCGTCGTGTTGAAGCACATGTAACTGTTATTGAACGTGTAAAAGTAAAACGTTAATATATAGTAAAATGTTAAAACCCAGCATATGCTGGGTTTTTTTATGCCTGAAGTGAATAAAGTTCATACACATTGATTTTATGTAGCTTACTGCTATTTATGGTTATTATACTAGTTTCAAAAGAGCGCAATAAAATACCTACGCCAGCAAAATATTAAGAGTATGCAGTTAAAATCAATGCGACAGCGGCAGATACGTATCGATATTTAAATTTCCACCGCATGCTAACGTGCACTCACAAGACCGATAATATCATTATTCAACAAGCCGTCTAGTTTCTTTTTAGTATCAAATTATTGCAAAAACCTGCTTTATTTGGGTTTTTATTAAGTTTTCATTCATTTTCGCTTGACGATGACTTTTGATCGTCTAAACTCTTTTGCATATAAAATTAACATATGTTATTTTTTGTTACCACGGACGGTGCGGTGAGCAGCTCACTCTTTCCTGTTAAGGTGACTTTATAGCAGTGAGAAGGCGTCATAATGAAACTACCTTTACTAATAACAGCCCTATTTAGTGCATCAGTGTATGCAACCCCTAACCCCTCATTCAGTGAAATCCGAATTGGTTTCGAAAGTGTTGGCTATAGTGAAACATTGGGGGATGTTGCTGGTTTTGGTCAGCTAAGTCAGTCTATTGATGTAACTAATACAACTATTCGTCAGATTTCTTATAGTGGCCTAAATGACGACTGGGGTTATTATATTGACTCAGCCAGTACTTTTATCCCTGAAATTGAAACTGAGACCTGGAGCATGGGGGAGTTTGGCGCTGTACAAGAAAATGCGTTTAAAATTCGTTCGACCGAAGTCGGCGCAAAAGCTGCGTATAATTTCAGTCAAGCCGTTCAGTTTACTGCCGGTGTTAGATTCTTTACTTCAAGTTTCACTCGTTCAAACTTTTCTTTTGTGCAGCCGGGCGCAGATGCATTTGACCAAGCATTAATTGCAATCTCCGATGATCCTGACAACCCTGCTCGTTATACCTTACCTGGCATGGATGGTGGGCATACTGGTGAACAGCAAAACTATACCTCAAATTTAAGCCCTGTTATTTCAGTCTCAGAAGATCAAATGGGTATATTGCTAAGTTTAGGTGCTCGCTATGATAGCCGATTACAAGATAGCTTCAACAAATATAGTTGGTACATTGAAGGAGAAGTAAGCTCGCCGATGTATTCGCAAATCCAGAATACTCAGTTTGAAACTACGACACTGACTGATAGTTTTAACGGTTGGGGGGTCTTTGCAAGAGCGGGTATGCGCTACCAGGTGCTTCAGCATGTTGCAGTTGTTGCGGGTATAGACGCAAATTATAAAACTAGAGATGTGGTAACTGAAAATTTAGAAAATGGACAGCGCTTGAGAGTACCTGAAGTTGAATACACTAACATCGCTTATACACTTGGTATGCAATGGAGCTACTAATGAAAAAAATATTGCTAGCTACAATTATCGCAAGTGTGGGTTTAACAGGCTGTAAAACCATTGAATCAGTACAAAAAGATTTAGGCAGTATTACCTCAGGGCTTACTGGTGATGAAGCAACACCAGAGCAAGTACAGTTAGCTTATGAGAAGGCTGAACAAGCTTTTCAAGAAGCTCTTACAGCATATAATTTAATAGATTCGGAAGCGCTCGCTGACTTCGACACAGAAAAAGTATATGAGGCTAAAGAAGTATGGCAAGTGCTTGAAAGTGAATTTGCTGAATTAAGACTATCACCAGGTCACGCCCTTGATAGTGCGTCATTGTTTTCATCAGATACAGTAGCAGATGAAATTATGGAACAAAGTCAGCAAGTTATTATCTTGGTTGAAGGGGCTACAGTTTCAAAAGAGCGTATTACAGCAGTGCTTAAGCCTGTTAGGGAAGAGTTTGCTGTATTGACTCAAATTGACGCAAATATTCATTTTGAAAAACGCTATTCGACATTGGATGAGCAACACCAAGAACTAAAACAGTTACTTATAGATGGTAAAGAAGCACAAGTAGAGCAGTATGTACCTCAGCTTTTAGAGCAGCTAACAGCATTAGAAAAAGATGCCGTAGTGCAGTTTTATTTCTCTGAGCATATTCACAAAATTTATAAATTAGCTAATTCAGATAAAGCTAGCGTCTTTCCTGCTGTTTACCGTGATGTAAAAATACATTTAGAACAAGGACAAGTTTATGCACAGCAAAATTACCGTGCATACGATGCTATAAAGCTAAAAGCTGCTCTTGTCGCGCACCAGATTGCTCGTATTAATAGTTTGTATATTGAGTATACAAACTTAAAAACAGCGTTAGATGATAAAGAAATTGAGAATGAGCTGCTTAAATTTGAAAACGAATTAGCTGAACTCACAGAGAAAGTAGGGTTAGGAGATTTAAGAAATTTAACGTTTTCAGAACAATTGAACAAGGTCAAAGAAAAGTTGTAACAATGAAATACATACAAGCCATAGCACAGCTATGGCTTTTTTATTTCTAATGAGCGAAATAATATACAGAACTTTATCCATTTAAGAGGGGAAAGAAATGGATTTTTGCAATACCAAACTACGCATAGGGTTATTTGCTCGTCGTGTGGTTGGCTGGGCAATGTCTGATAAGCCTGATACTGACTTAGTTATTAAAGCATTAGATAGAGCATAGGAGCAACGAGGCAGACCATCTGGAGTAATGTTTCATTCAGACCAAGGCAGTCAGTACAGCGCAAAAAAGTTTTAACAAAGACTATGGTGTTACCGGATTGAGCAAAGTATGAGTCGCCGAGGGAATTGTTGGGATAATGCGCCAATGGAGCGCCTATTTAGAAGTTTAAAAACAGAATAGGTTCACTCATTGGGTTATCGTAATTATCAAGAAGCTGAAAAAGATATTAGCTATTATTTGATGAATTACTATAACTGGCGCAGGCCGCATAGCCATAATCAAATGGTTACTCCTGCTGTAGCAGAAGAAAAACTTAATTCACTGTCCGGAATTAGTTGATCACAACATTATATTACCTATTCATTTTAGCTGGGGCACATTGAAGGGTTAGAGAGTATTGTCGATAAATCAGCGAGGATCGAGTTTTGGGGCGCCTTTAACGGCTGAAATGCAAGTTTACCTTGATAATTTACGCGATACCTAGGTTATCACAATCTTACATATTCAATTGAATATGCTGTGACAGGTAATGGAGGGGGCAGTGAGTCAGTGTTTTCATTGACAAGTAATGAAACAAGAAACATTGGTTTATTCCCTGATATGGGTCATGAAGTAGTAAGCGTTACTGGCTGCAACGGTATTTGGGACCAAGCTAATAATTATGAAGTTGGTCCTTTAGCTGCATCGTGCGAAGTAAATGTTGAGTTTGTAGAGACGACACCATGAGCATTATTGAATACCCTTTGTAGTTGATAAAACGACCACGCCATGTGGTCATTTTTATTTTTAAATTAAAAATTCAATAAAACCCACATTTAGATCTTACTTTTATACTTTTAAACTACTTTAATCAAATAAAGACGCAAAAATTCCTATCCACTTGCATTAAAATCCCTTTCAATATTTATGAGTTAGTCTCTTATTTTTTAGGTGATATTTTATGACAGTATTAAACAACCAGAACCTATTGCAACTTCGGTTTGTAAACCAAGCTCATATCGAGGCAGTCAAGCCATCATTTGCCAATCTTCCGGCTAATCCGTACGCCGATGGTGCTTTTCGTAAACGCCGCTATTCAGTGATCAAAGCACAAGGTGACGAACTAAAACTACAAGCAACTAAAGCCTTTGTACAAGATAATTCAATTAATACCTTTCAAGGGAATGTTGAACGCACGTATGAGAACTTAGAGTCAAGCTTACTGCAAAGCGAAGGCATGAAAAGTATCGTTAATGAGTTTCGTGCAATTACAGGGATAGATGAAGAGCGCGATATTGAGATTCATCAATTTAGAATGCTTGCTATCGAAAGTGATACGCCACCAGCACCTGAGGGCATTCATCAAGATGGCTTTGATCACGTGTGTATTTGCGGTGTATCTCACGAGAATCTAGAAGGTGGTGAGCTTTTAGTATATGAAAACAAACAAGCTGAGCCATGTTTTAAAATGGAAATTAAAGACGGTATGTTTGCACTTATTAATGACCGCGAAGTTTGGCACAATGCCACACCAATGAATAAAATTGATGCAAGTAAAGACGGTTACCTAGACTGCTTTGTATTGACGGCTTAAGGAATTGCAATGAATTTAACTAAACTTCGTCGTCAATTTCCTGCATTAATGCAACAAGTGGCGGGTAAGTCACCGATATTTTTGGATGGCCCAGGTGGTTCGCAAGTGCCACAATCAGTACTTAGTGCGATGTCAGCTTATTTAGGCTATTACAACTCTAACTTGGGCGGCGCGTTTTTCTCAAGTGATAAAACTGTTGAGCTAATGACAAATGCGCGTCAAGCGGCCGCTGATTTATTAAATGCCCCGTCGAGCGACCAAATTGTATTTGGCGCGAATATGACCAGCCTAACATTTAGTTTTAGCCGAGCCATTTCGCGTGATTGGCAAGCGGGTGATGAGATCATTGTGACCAATGCAGATCACTTCTCAAATGTATCGTCTTGGCAGCAAGCAGCACAAGATAAGGGTGTGAAGGTTAATACTGCACGTATCAATGAAGCGGATTGCAGCTTAGATTTAGCACATTTTGCTAGCTTACTAAATGCCAATACTAAGCTTGTAGCTGTAACTTACGCATCAAACACCACTGGATCTATTAACGATATTCAACGTATTGTTGCTATGGCTCATGAAGTTGGTGCTTTAGTTTATGTTGATGCTGTACATTATGCGCCTCATGAATTGGTGGATGTACAAGCGCTAGATTGTGACTTTTTAGCCTGCTCTGCGTATAAGTTTTTTGGCCCACACCTAGGCATGGTTTATGGTAAGCGTGAGCATCTTGAAGGATTTACGCCTTACAAAGTTGAGCCAGCTAAAGATGTGATCCCAGGACGTTGGGAAACCGGTACGCAAAGCTTTGAGGCATTAGCAGGGCTTATTGCTGCAGTGGATTATATCGCAGATATTAGTGAGCTTGATGGCAGCTATTCACGTCGTGATAAATTAGCTTCGGCTTTTGCTAAAACGAAACAGCATGAAATGGCGTTGAGTGAGCACTTCCTTACGCGTTTGGTTAATTACCCTAAAATCAAGCTATTCGGTATTGATGACTTAACGCGCTTACCAGAGCGTACTCCTACCTTTGCTTTAACCTTTGAAGGACTTGAGCCGCGTCAGGTATCTGAGTTTTTAGGTAAGCAGCATATCTGTGTTTGGGATGGTAACTTTTACGCACAAGGTTTATGCAAGCAATTGGGTGTATTGGATACTGGCGGCGTTGTACGTATTGGTTGTATGCACTACAACACTACCGAAGAGCTTGATCAATTATTTGATTTATTTGACGAATTGATTTGAAGCTGTCAGCTATAAGCCGTCAGTTTAATGCAAATACTCGACAGTGGTCAGCAGTTAATCAATTTTTTTGACCGCTGACCGCTGACCGCTGACCGCTGACCGCTGACCGCTGACCGTTTAGGACTGTGGCTGTCCATATATTTGTTCAGCGCGGTTAAACATCACCCATGACGTTAAAATATATTTATCATTTGAAATAGGCTTGTTGCCGCGATGGGTATGAGTGAAGTAACCTGGAGCAATAACCATTGTGCCTTTTTTAGGTGAAATCTTACGTTGTTGATAGTAAAACTCAGTTTCGCCGCCTTCTTCTACATCGTTCAAATAAAACATAAACAGTAGTACGCGGTGCAGAGCTTCGTTGTGGCCAGCTTGCGGATAAACTTCACTGTGCCAATATGGATAACCGCCTTTATTGGTTTGATATTTCTGCGCTTGAATATTCCCTAACCTAAAGATTTGCTGCACTAATAAAGGGAGTTGTGGCTTACCTATTTCATCAAAGTTAGCTTGTGTTAGGTCTGTCGGCACCCCTGTTTTTGGGTGATACACTTTTAGCCCAAACGCGCCTATCATCATAAAAATATGCTCTTCCAGATATTTAAATATATAGCCAGCGGTGGTTTGTTGGATGTGTTTTAGTTGCTCAGCGTATTCAGGGTGGTTATTTAAATAAAGATCATGGCTGTCTTTTTTAGCCAAATCGACGCCGCCCGAGGTCATACCTTGTTTTAGATGCGGGCTTTGTTCAAAGAGCGTGATAAAGTTATCGCAAAATTCATTGCTTAGGGCGTTATCGTAAACGCGGATAAAGTCCGTCATGAGCTGCCTTTATTGGAATTATTATGTTTATAGAAAAAATTACACCGCGCTTTAGCGAAACCGATGTATTAGGACACATTAACAATACCGTACTCCCTGTGTGGTTTGAAGCGGCCAGAGCACCTATTTTTAGGTTTTTTACCCCTGACTTAAATCCAAATGAGTGGAAATTGATCATCGCCAAAGTAGAAGTAAACTTTGTGGGTGAGCTTTTTTATGGTCATGATGTTGAAGTGAAAACTGTGGTAGAACATGTAGGTTCTAGCTCTTTTGTTATCCGCCAGGAGGCTTATCAGCAAGATAACCTTTGTGCGCTAGGTAAAACAGTATTAGTACGTTATGACTTTAAAGCGAAAACAAAAAAGGCGTTATCTAGTGAGGAAAAATCAGCACTTAATGAGCACCTAGTTACTGATCAAAAGTAGCAACTATAAGTTTTTATTTTGGCATTTGTAAAACAAAGTCAGAAAAATAGTTTAGAGCCCACATTGGTGGGCTAGAATGGGTTAAGAGGCGTGAGCGCTCATTAACTCTTGATGTAGCCAATCTTTTAATTCGGCACGCTCAACTTTCATTTGGTGCATTGATTGATCATCAATCGGTGCATCTTGAAGTTCTAATACACGCACTTCTTTATCAATGGCATCATATTGCTTAGCCTTTGTTGCAAACTCAGTACTTTCACTGTTTAACGTAGCAATCGTATTCAGATATTCAGGAAACTCTTTAGTTAATGAATGGTCTTCGCCTAACATAGGTTGCTCCTTTAGGTTTAATGCAGGTAATGTAGAGAGTATTAACCCTATATAATAGAGCTTGGGCTATTTAATAATAAATCAACAGTGGGCAACTTTTTTCTCTTATCATAGAGTTTAATGTCGGTATCAATATTACATTGCCTAAAATCATTTTCAGAGCTCAGTATAATATCTGTTTGTGTTTAAGCCATTGGTTTATCGTCGGCACCTGCTCGATTTATAAAGTAATCATCAACACCTTCACCAATTAAGTGCTGTTTTGGCAGCGATGAGTGGGATAAGGTTTTAAAGGTGAGTTTTAATCTGTTTTTTTGGTTTTTAATGTGGCTTGATTCGATATTTCGCCGATTGTTGGTTGTGTTGAGCTGGTTTGGGTATAAAATGCGACCCCATTATTCTGATTATGCTTTTGGGTTCCGTATTTCATGCTGTTAATGATCGACAACTATGACTCGTTCACCTACAACTTGGTGCAATATTTTCAGCGCCTTGATCAAGAGGTATTAGTAAAGCGCAATGATGAGTTATCCGTTGCACAGATTAAGCAGCTTAACCCCCAGCATATTGTAATATCGCCAGGCCCATGCTCGCCTAATGAGGCGGGGATTTCATTACAAGTTGTTGAGCAATTAAAAGGAATATATCCTATTTTAGGGATATGCTTAGGGCATCAAACTATCGCCCAAGCGCTTGGTGGTAATGTAATACGTGCCAAACAAGTAATGCATGGAAAAACATCGCCGATTTTTCATAATAATAAAGGTGTGTTTAAAGGTTTAGCGAATCCACTAACGGTTTGTCGTTATCATTCATTGGTTGCCCAGCGACAAAGTTTGCCCAGCGAGCTAGAGATTACTGCTTGGACGCAAACTGTTGATGGTGAATTTGACGAAATTATGGGGCTATTACATAAAACCTTAGCATTAGAAGGGGTACAGTTTCACCCCGAAGCAATTTTAACCGAACAAGGGCTTGAATTACTTGCCAACTTTTTAACTCGGTTCTAGGCTTAGAACTTACTCTTTAAATAACACTTATAAAAGATACTAATTAATGACAGACAAACTGCGCCAACAAGTCACTGCAAAAGCACTCGCTCAACGCGCACATGATCTGTTGCTTGGCCATAGTTTTGCGCAGCGTCAAATAGGTTACATTCATACTTTAGATATCGATTACGGTGATGCGATGGAGCAACGCACTTTACTTGAAGTGGAAGTTGCAGCGCAAACAAAGCGTCAGAAATCCAGTACAGCCCATCATAAATACCGTGCACAAGCGAGTGAGCAGCTGCATCAAGTTATAGAAAGTGCAATGCAAAAGCAGCTAGCTGATATCGATACCATTATTCATGAAACAATTGGCATCGAAGATAATATTCCGGCAATTTTAGATATTCTGTCAGTTAAATCAGCATCCGTAGGTCGTTTGGAGCCATTAGTAAACGACTTGAGCTGGCTAGGTCGTGAACTTGTGACCTTTGTAAACCTGCCGTACTACCGAACTCAGCGCAATAAACATACCTCTGTTAAAGTCGATAATCCGTCTTTAGCCCTGCGTTATATAGGGCTTGATAACTTACAATTTGTAGTGCCAACTTTTGCGGTACGCCATTGGATGCCTCATAGCACTGAGCCATTCCCGCTATTAAAGCGTCGCTTGCGCGATAACTCAATGGCTTGTGCTATTGCAGCACAAGAGTTAGCTAAATTAAATGGTGTAAACGAAATTCATGCATTTACCCTAGGTATGTTATTAGACGTAGGTAAGATTGCTTTGGTACGGCTCTATTTGCGTACCTTTGAATTAGTATGGCAACGAAAAGTAAGCTTAGCGCGTGAAGAACAGCAAAAAGATTTACACACGGCTTTATTAGAGCTCAAGCCCGATCCGCTTTTTTTAAGCACTTTGCTAAGTGAGCACTCTTTAAAGGTTACGCAAAAGGTGATTGATAAAATGGCGTTTCGCTTTTTACCTTTTAAGTTTGTTATGCAGCAACTTACAACGCCGCTAGACAAAGGCGATTCATTATTACCTTTAACAGAGGTGATACAAAAGGCTCGCTGTTATTCTCAGCACCTCACCCTGGTTGAGCACCAAATGGTAGAAAGTGATGAAACAGCGCGATGGTTTGAGTTTTTCAATTTCACTAAATCGGAACTAAACCAGCTAGAAAAAACCAATTTCCAGAACTTTCACATAAAAATTGACTAGGGCGTGTTTATCTTTCGAGGTTGAATTTGCAGCAGTGTGTTTGGTATTTAGGCAAGGCGGAGCCTATGTAGTGTGGTTGTTCCCCATAAATAGGCGATAACGCAGCATCAATGCCAAACACGTGCTGCCCTTCAGGTTTTTCCTAGGGGCGATTAACTCTTTGTTACCTACATGGATGTAGGTAAGGGGCGTGAGCAGGACGCGGAAGCTTTGCTCAATTTTTACTTATTATCACATGGATGTGAGTAAGTAGAATAACGCAGGAGCAGTTATCGAGCCCACTAGGTTACTAATCTCGCGCCGCGATTAAATCGCCCCTAGTTTGAACAAATTTTAACCCTGAAAGGTCAACACGCCCTTATTTCATAAATTTTTTGTTAATTTTTTTGCGACTATTCATTCATTAGTCAGTTTAAAACTCTGCTTTAGTTTATGAGCTAAAGGTGTGCTCAGTGAGTAACTAGGCAGACTTATGCAAGAAAGTCTTGGTTATAAAATAGTGTAAATAGTTATTCACTATCTATGAAATAATATCTCAAAGCCTTGAATAACAAGGCCTGCATGAAAGTTTTCTAAGAGACAACAGCACAAAACTCTGAAATAATGACCTTCTGAAAATTGAACCAGAGAGTATTTTTGGGCAATTTAAGCTATGCTCATTTACGCCAAAGGGAATGGTGCATCAGTCCATCATTCAATTATTCACACTCTCTGTGATATCACAATTAAGAGGATACAAAATGACAGTCAATCGCGAATTATTTGATCAAGTAATGGTACCAAACTACGCACCTTCAAGCGTTATTCCAGTTCGTGGCGAAGGCTCACGTGTATGGGATCAGCAAGACCGCGAATACATCGATTTTGCTGGTGGTATAGCTGTTAACTGTCTAGGCCATTGTCATCCTGCATTAGTTAATGCATTAAAAGAGCAAGGCGAGAAGATTTGGCATTTATCAAATGTAATGACCAATGAACCTGCGCTTCGCCTAGCTAAAAAGCTAGTTGATGCTACATTTGCTGAAAAAGTTTATTTTGCCAACTCAGGTGCAGAAGCAAATGAAGCGGCGCTTAAATTAGCGCGCCGTTTAGCGCTTGAAGAATTTGGTGCAGAAAAGTCACAAATCATTGCATTTAATAAAGGTTTCCACGGCCGTACATTCTTTACTGTAACAGTAGGTGGTCAAGCTGCTTACTCTGACGGTTTTGGCCCTAAGCCAGGTGACATCGTACATTGTGATTACAACGATTTAGCTGCTTTTGAAAAACTAATTTCAGACAAAACATGTGCTGTAATGATGGAGCCTCTACAAGGTGAGGGCGGTATTGTTTCGCCAACTGACGAATTTGCTAAAGGCGTTCGTGAGCTGTGTACTAAACATAACGCACTACTTATTTTTGATGAAGTACAAACAGGTGTAGGCCGTACAGGTGAACTATACGCTTATCAAGGTTTAGGTGTTACTCCTGATATTTTAACGTCTGCTAAAGCATTAGGCGGTGGTTTTCCAATTGGCGCAATGCTAACGACGACTGAAATTGCTAAGCACTTAAAAGTAGGTACTCATGGTTCTACTTATGGTGGTAACCCATTGGCTTGTGCCGTAGGTGAAGCTGCATTTGATACAGTTAACACGCCAGAGGTACTTGCTGGCGTTAAAGCAAAAGAAGCATTATTCCGTGAATTACTAACGGCTGTTAATGATAAATACAAAGTGTTTTCAGAAATCCGTGGTCAAGGTTTATTAATCGGCGCTGTTGTAACTGAGCAATACAAAGGACGTGCAAAAGAGTTTTTAGTTGCCGGTATCAACGAAGGTGTTATGTCGTTAGTCGCTGGTGCTGATGTTGTGCGTTTTACACCTTCACTTGTAATACCAGAAGCAGATATCCGTGAAGGTATGGCACGCTTTGAAAAAGCCGTTGCTACAGTTGTGAACGGTTAATCAACTCGTCTCACCTGATCAAGGGCAAGTAGCAAGCTTGCCCTAGTATTCTAATTTTACCGTTATTTATAAGGGAGCAAGCGGACTCATGATGATCCTTCGCCCAATCCAGCAATGTGATTACCCAGCTTTATTGAAAATTGCCCACGAATCGGGGCATGGCTTTACGTCTTTACCTAATAACGAAGCGTTATTACAAAAGAAAATAGACCATTCAGTAAGCTCATTCGCAAAAAGTGCATCTCACCCGGGTGATGAAGGCTACTTGTTTGTTCTTGAAGATAGCGAAACAGGTGAGGTAGTGGGTACTTCTGCCATCGAAGCTGCCGTAGGCCTTGATGACGCGTTTTACCATTACCACCTAAGCAAAGCGATTCACTCATCTCGCACTTTAGATGTTTACAAAGCGGTTGATATTCTAACCCTGTGTAATGATTACACCGGTGCAACCGAGCTATGTACACTATTTTTAAGAGATGGTTATCGTAAAAACAATAACGGCAAACTACTGTCAAAAGCACGTTTTATGTTTATTAAACAACATCAAGAACGTTTTGCTGAAACCGTTATCGCAGAAATGCGCGGTGTATCAAATGAAAATGGCGATAGTCCATTTTGGCAATGGCTTGAAGAGCACTTTTTCTCGATGGACTTTCCAACCGCAGATTACTTAACAGGTATTGGCCAAAAAGTGTTTATCGCGGAGCTGATGCCTAAGTACCCAATTTACGTCAACTTATTAAGTAAAGACGCGCAAGCAGTAATCGGTAAAGTACATGACAATACACGCCCTGCAATAGAGCTATTAAAAAGTGAAGGTTTCACTTTTAACGGCTACGTTGATATTTTTGATGCAGGCCCTACTGTTGAAGCGAAAGTAGGTAATATTGCGACCATTCGTAATGCGAATAACTTTACCGTGAAAATTGGTGACAATAGTGGCAACACGCCAGTCATGCTAGCGAACGATAAATTAAATGACTTTAGAGCAACCGTCGCACAGTTAAACTTTGATGCGACAAGTGCAGAGCTTACATTGCCACAAGCAATGGCAGACGCACTTCATTTACAAGCGGGTGACGTAGTTACCGCAACAAGCTTATAATTTAGGAGAAAGTATATGACTCATCCTGCACAATTTATTAATGGTCAATGGTCGCAAGGCCAAGGCGATGCATTTAATTCAGTAAACCCTGCAAATAACGACGTTATTTGGCAAGCAAATTCAGCAACCAGCGAACAAGTTGATAGTGCGGTAAATTCAGCACGCAAAGCTTTCTATAGCTGGGCTGACAAATCATTCGATGAGCGTTTAGCCATTGTAAAAACATTTGCAGAAACCTTAAAAGAGCACAGCGAAGAGCTTGCTGTGGCTATTGCGCAAGAAACGGGTAAACCATTATGGGAAACTCGTACTGAAGCCGGTGCAATGGTGGGTAAAATAGCGATTTCTGAAAAAGCATTTTTAGAGCGTACGGGTGATGTAGAAAACCCAATGCCACAAGGCCGCGCGATGATCCGCCACAAGCCACATGGTGTAGTGGCTGTATTTGGTCCTTATAATTTCCCTGGGCACTTACCTAATGGTCATATTGTTCCTGCACTATTAGCGGGTAACACAGTGGTATTTAAACCATCTGAACTAACCCCTATGGTAGCTGAGCTAACCCTTAAATTATGGGAAAAAGCAGGCCTACCAGCTGGTGTAATTAACCTTGTGCAAGGTGAAGTTGAAACAGGTAAAGCGCTTGCAGCACATAAAGAGATTGATGGCTTGTTCTTTACTGGTTCATCACGCACAGGGCATATTTTACATGAGCAGTTTGCAGGCCAGCCAGGTAAAATTCTCGCATTAGAAATGGGGGGTAATAACCCGCTTATCATTACTGATGTTGCAGATACCAAAGCCGCAATTCACGATATACTGCAATCTGCATTTATCTCAAGTGGTCAACGTTGTACTTGTGCACGTAAGTTATTTTTACCTGCGGGTGAGCAAGGCGATGCAATTTTAGCGGGTCTTATCACCGCGACTAAAGCTATTAAAGTGGGTAACTTTGATGATGCAGACCAGCCGTTCATGGGCTCGATGATTTCATCAGCTGCCGCAGCAGGTATGGTTAAAGCGCAGCAGCAACTTGTTGAACTCGGTGCACAGGTGCTTGTGGAGCTTACACACACTGAAAACACAGGCTTTGTTACGCCAGGTATTATCGAGTGTACAAATGTAGCAGACTTCCCTGATGAAGAGCATTTCGGCCCGTTATTAAAAGTGTTCCGCTTTACTGATTTTGATAGTGCTATCGATAAAGCAAACGACACCAGCTTTGGTTTATCTGCAGGCTTATTAAGTGATAACGCTGCGGATTACGACCACTTTTTACGTCGTATTCGTGCTGGTATTGTTAACTGGAACCGCCCAATCACTGGTGCATCAAGTGCTGCGCCATTTGGTGGTATTGGTGCATCAGGTAACCATCGTGCAAGTGCATACTATGCAGCAGACTATTGCGCATACCCTGTAGCTTCTGTTGAACTTGAAAAAGTAGCTATGCCAGCAACACTAAGCCCTGGTTTAAAAATTGATTAGTACTGAGTATTAAATTGGTACTAAATAACTAAAAAAGCAGCCTCGGCTGCTTTTTTTGTATTGCTTAATGCTCAAAGGTAGCAATTAAAAGCGCTTTCTGCTTAAATCATTACAGTCGTGATAATTTTATTGTAGGTGTTTTAATTATGGTTTTAGATAGGCAAGGGTATGATGATCTCATCATGTATCTCACTCAAAATTTAGCGTTATTTGAGAAGCCCGGCGAAATAAAACCTGGCGCTCCTACAGTAATGGAATTAATTGAAGACGATATCGCAGAAAATGTAATGCTGTTATGCCAGCAACATACAGAGCTTTCAACTGAGCAGCGCGGCATGATAGTGCGTGAAGTAGATGGTATTGTATATGACTTACAAGAAGTACTTAGCAGTGTTACCAGTAAGCAAGTGACTATTGAACAACATGCATTTATCGATGAATTTGCCGGTTTAGTTAAAAACCTATTTGATTGTGCCGTAGCCGAAGGCGCATAATTACGTTTAATATCGCTTTTAATTGCATCTGAGCGTGACTTGCCTATACCCAAGCTACCTCAAGATACAGAATTCAGCGTTTCACAGGGGCTTAATATCAAGGCGTTACTTTGCAAGAATGGCAGTCCCTTTTAAAAAGTAACAACGATGAGAGGAAGTGCCTGTGAAACGCCCTGCGGGTTGGTTTAAAAGCGATTTATACTGCGTTATTGATTTTAACAAGGGAACAACCATTATTTGCAATCACTGCCTTGCCTAAATCGCTTTTAATTCCAACTGAAACTCGCATCTTGAGGTGGCTTGGGTATACAATCAAGAAAACAATTTTTTAGAGTAGAAAAATGCAAGCGAATGTAAAATGGGTTGAAGGCGATACGTTTATTGGTCGTTCTAATTCGGGTCATAATGTAGTATTTGATGCTGGTAGCGATAGCGCAGCACCTAGCCCAATGGAAATGGTGTTAATGTCTGTGGGCTGTTGTTCATCAGTTGATGTGGTGAGCATTCTTAAAAAAGCCAAACAAAACTTCTCTGACGTTCAAGTACAGCTAAGCTCAGAACGTGCTGAGTCAGCTCCTCGTGTATTCACCAAGATTAACTTACACTTTGTTGTAACAGGCGATAATGTCTCTGAAAAACACTTAGCGCGTGCGGTGCAACTATCTGCCGAAAAGTATTGTTCAGTCGCATTAATGCTTGATAAAACGGTAGAAATTACCCATAGCCACGAAGTAGTGCAAGAACAGGTAAAATAACGCTTTTTCCTGCGGTGAAATTCGTATAAAATCCGCGAACTTTCATTCTGCTGTGGCAGATCTCACTAGTTTATAGGTTGGTTTATCATGAACAAACCCTTCGATAAAATTAAACTACATGGCTTTAATAACTTAACCAAAAGTTTAAGCTTTAGTATTTACGATATTTGTTACGCAAAGACCGAACAGCAGCGTAAAGAATATATTGAATATATCGACGAGCAATACAATGCTGATCGACTAACCGATATTTTAGGTGAAGTGGTTGATATCATCGGTGCAAACATTTTAAATGTTTCTCGCCAAGATTATGAACCGCAAGGTGCCAGCGTAACTATATTGGTGTCAGAAGAGCCAGTAGAGCAACAGCAGACCTATGATGTTGACGAAACACCAGGCCCGTTGCCTGATGCCGTGGTTGCCCATTTAGACAAAAGCCATATCTGTGTTCACACGTATCCTGAAGCACACCCTGATGATGGTATTTGTACATTTCGTGCCGATATCGAAGTATCAACATGTGGCATTATCTCGCCACTAAAAGCGTTGAACTTCTTAATTCACAGCTTGGATTCAGACGTTGTAACAATCGACTACCGTGTACGTGGTTTTACCCGTGACGTAGATGGTGTGAAGCACTATATCGATCATGCTATTAATTCGATTCAAAATTATATGACTGAAGATACCAAAGAAGCGTACCAAATGATGGACGTGAATGTGTATCAAGAAAACTTATTTCACACTAAGATGATGTTAAAAGAAACTGATTTAAATACTTATTTATTTGGTGTTTCTACAGATGACTTATCTGACGACGAAGAAGAAGAAATTCGTTCTAAGTTAACCCGTGAGATGCAAGAGATTTTCTATGGTCGTAATTTACCAGATACAGAATAAGCTAAGCTTGTTCTGAAAAAACGGCGTATAACGAAAGTTATGCGCCGTTTTTTGTAAGTTAGCAAGAGTAAAGTTGGCGAGAGTAAAGTTAGCTAAGGTATATAGGCTCTCGGCCATGAAAGTCTGAATAAAGCGCTTTGAGTGTTGGTGGTAATATTTGCCAGTAAGCTTTGGCATGTATTGGCGCAACCTGCCAAAATAAGTTCTCAACAATAGCAACATCAATATAGTGTTGAATTAGTTTATCGGCTATTTCATACTGATTATTTAGGTACTCAAAAAGCTTTATTAATGCAGCTGCATCCGATTGAGCATTCATTTCATTGTTAATTACCTGTGCCACACTTTCAAACCATGAGTAGATAAATAAAGGCTCTAACTCTTCATTCCACTGCTGAAAATAAGCTTTATCTGCCTTATTTGATATTATCGGAAATTGTGCTCTAAATTCATCATAGAACGTGAGCTCAAGGTGTAATTCGCGCCTCTCATTAATACGCTGTTTAGCGCCTATCAAAAAGCAAATACCAGCGTATAGCCAAACCGAGCTGGCTACTAATTGCCAAATATCAAGCTCAATTGAGCGAATAAGTAATGGTACTGCAATTAAAGCACGGATAACGCATATCAATGCGATGGTTGATAAAGCCGCTGTGGTTAAAGGCATTTTTCGTATTAAGCCCGCAGCACAAAATGCGTAGGCACTACAGGTAAACATAAGCCCTGCAACTATAATGGTGGCAGCAGGCGCAAGGTAGGTGCCTTGCTGAGCTGACTCAATTAAAGCGTGTGGTGCCCTAGCAAAGGCATACCAGCTTGGCCCACCCCAAATACAGAGTAAATGCCAAACAGCCGCGGCAAATGCAATGGCCCCTGCGCTGATTAATAGTTTCTCGGTGTTATTTTTTTGCATTATCTAAGTCTACTTTTATTATTCTATGGTTTCATCATCAGGAGGGTCGCCCGAGTCTTCTTTACGCTTACGTTGCTCTTGTTTGGCTTTTTGCACATTCTCAAATTGCGGGGGCGGAATAGGGAATAACGAAATCAGCGGGAAGAACGATAAAAATAAAAATGCACCCCGAGACATAGTCTTACCCGAGGCCAGAACTTTAATCATGGCCCACACTATAATAAGTAACAGTAAGGTGACGACAAGCCAATGCAGTAGTAATGTGTTAAGGCCAACCCTGTCTAATAAATCCATTTGTTTTCAATATGGTTACTAATATAAAAGTAATGAGGGTTAATTGAACAATATCAAGTTAATAGCTGTTGTTAATTATATAGCTCGTGATTTATCGCGACAAATAACCTCTTATCGAGTTTGTTTAATTCAACTGTAACAAATCCCATTTGTTGCCGTATAAATCTTCAAATACCACCACAGTGCCGTAGGCTTCTTCACGGGGTTGTTCGTTAAATTTAACACCTTGTTGTTGCATCACTTTATAATCACGCCAAAAGTCATTGGTGTGCAAAAATAAAAACACACGGCCGCCAGATTGATTGCCTACAGAGTCTAATTGCTGTGGCGTTATCGTAGTTTTCGACCACTAACGCGACGTTTCCTATGTGTTGTTTGATATTGGGCATTGGCTTACTTTACGGAGTAATAACTGTGTATGGCTTTTTATCAGATAATACCAATTCATCAGAGGACAAAAGACAGTGTCATGACAATAAGGCTGATTTTGCCAACTATTGACTGCTATTGTCACCACTTATATGCTGGTAAAAAAACCACAATTAAGGTTGAACATGTCAGCTAACTTACTCCAATGTGTATTTAGCGCTGAGCAAGTACGCACACACGAACCTAATGCAGCAGAGCAAAGCGCTGTGTCTATGTATACGCTGATGGAGCGTGCAGGTAAGGCAGTGTTTGAGCAGGTGATTAAACACTACCCACACGCTCAAAATTATGTTGTTTTAGTTGGCGTAGGCAATAATGCGGGTGATGGCTATATTGTTGCAAGCCTTGCAAAACAAGCTGGTAAACACGTTACGATAATTGCTGCGGCGCCAGATAAGCCTTTAACAGGTGACGCGCTAACAGCGCAAAAAGCCTGGTTAGCTGTTGGTGGTGAAATATCAAATTATGACCCGCTAATAATAAAAGCTGCTGACATTATTATTGATGGTTTATTAGGCACTGGCCTTAAAAGTAAAGTGCGAGATCCTTTTACTAAGCTAATACAAACGGCAAACGATAGCCCTTTACCAATTGTTGCGATTGATTTACCTTCGGGCATTGATGCTGACAGTGGCGTTGTACAAGGTATTGCTATTCAAGCTGCTGTTACTGTTACTTTTGTTGGGATAAAGCAAGGCTTAGTGACGGGCGAGGGCAGAGCATATACAGGTAAATGTGAATTTACAGATTTAGGCGTTGGGCAAGCGTTTACCCAGCTGGCCACACCCAGTGCAGAGCTTATAAATTATGACACCACTCAAGGCTTAGCTAAGCGACAAAGCAACAGTCACAAAGGCAGCCATGGCAAATTACTGTGTGTTGGCGGTAATGCGGGCACTGCCGGTGCAATACGGTTAACTAGCGAGGCCGCGCTTCGTACCGGCGCAGGTATGGTTAAGGTGTATACGCACGCAGACTCTGTATTGGCTATCAGTATAGGTCGACCTGAGTTGATGGTGACTACCACCGATCTTAACGCAGCATTAGAGTGGGCAACATGCATAGCGATTGGCCCTGGTCTTGGCCAAGATTCATGGTCACAATCTATTTTTGAAACGGTTATTCAACACTGTGTTGCCCACAATAAAGCAATAGTAGTCGACGCCGACGCATTAAACCTTATTGCTCAGCAATCAGCGCCTATTGTACTGAAAAACACGGTGTTCACACCGCACCCAGGGGAAGCCGCACGGCTACTTGATTGCGCCGTTAGTGATATTGAGTCAGAGCGTTATCGTAGTGCACGCAAATTGGCAGAAACATATTCAACGACCTGTGTACTCAAGGGAGCGGGTAGTATTATCGCTAATGACACTAAAGCGTGGGTATGCACTGATGGCAACCCTGCATTAGCGGTCGGCGGCAGCGGTGATGTACTTACTGGCATTATTGCTGGCCTTATCGCACAAGGACTAACGACTGAGCAAGCTGCGTGTTTAGGTGTGACCTTGCATGCAAAAGCCGGAGATATAGCCGCACAGCGCGACGGCGAACGAGGTATGTTACCGAGCGACCTATTTGCAATAGTTAGAGAGTTGGTAAACTAAAGCCGTCAGCCGTCAGCCGTCAGCCGTCAGCCGTCAGTTTTTGATAGCTGACAGCTAAAAACTGAAAGCTATAATACGCAAAAACCCAGCTTTCACTGGGTTTTTAATACTGCTAACTGTTAGCGATGTAACTCGCCAACTCTTTCTGGTTGATAGGTTACTGCCTTTATTTTTACTTTTATCACTCCGCCATTAGGTTTAGGCCACTCAATTTCATCACCTTGTGACAAACCAAGTAGAGCACTTCCTACTGGCGCTAAAATTGATATCTTATCGTCATTCGCATCAGCATTTTTTGGGTACACTAAGGTCTTGGTGAATTCTTCTTGAGTCGATTCAACGATAAAGTTTACCGTCGAATTCATAGTTACCACAGTTGAAGGCATATCTTTTGGCTCGACTATAGTTGCGCGACCCAGTTCAGCTTCAAGTTCTTTTTCGCCAGCGAAACTACCTGCTGGTAATGATTCCATTAATTCATACAATCTATCTGCATCTAGTGACGAGATAATTAGTTCAGGTTTTTTATTCATTTCAATATCCCTAACAAGGTTGTATAAATAAAATTAACTCTGAGTATGGTTTACTACTAAGCTCAAGTACTGCAACAAGCTGGAGTTATTTTATTTGTGAATTTTATCTTTGCCCATAATGCTAAAAACCCAGCCGAAGCTGGGTTTTTAATTGAGCTAGGAGGGGGATGATTTTACATCATGCCGCCCATGCCACCCATTCCGCCCATGCCACCCATATCAGGGGCACCAGCTGGCTCATCTTTTGGGATTTCAGCAACCATGGCTTCAGTGGTGATCATAAGACCCGCAATCGAACCTGCAAATTGTAGTGCAGAGCGCGTTACTTTAGTTGGATCTAGGATACCCATTTCAAGCATATCGTTGTATTCGCCAGATGCTGCATTGTAACCGTAGTTACCTTCGCCGCCTTTAACTGCGTTAATTACTACAGACGCTTCGTCACCTGCGTTAGTCACGATTTGACGAAGTGGCGCTTCCATAGCGCGAAGTGCTACTTTAATACCGTGGCTTTGGTCTTCGTTGTCGCCTACTAGTGCAGCTAGTTTGCTAGCCGCACGTACTAGTGCAACACCGCCACCCGGTACTACGCCTTCTTCAACCGCTGCGCGAGTTGCATGAAGTGCATCTTCAACGCGGTCTTTTTTCTCTTTCATTTCGATTTCAGTCGCTGCGCCAACTTTGATTACTGCAACACCGCCAGCAAGTTTTGCCATACGCTCTTGTAGTTTCTCTTTGTCGTAGTCAGACGTTGCTTCTTCGATTTGTGCTTTGATTTGTGAAACACGACCGTTGATGCCATCTTCTTCGCCAGCACCGTCGATGATAGTTGTATCATCTTTAGTGATTACTACGCGCTTAGCTGTACCTAAGTCTTCGATTGTTGCTTTTTCAAGCTCAAGGCCGATTTCTTCAGAGATAACAGTACCGCCAGTTAATACTGCGATATCTTGTAGCATTGCTTTACGACGGTCGCCAAAACCAGGTGCTTTAACAGCTGATACTTTAACAATACCGCGCATGTTGTTTACAACAAGTGTTGCTAGTGCTTCACCTTCAAGGTCTTCAGCAATGATAAGAAGTGGTTTGCTTGCTTTAGCAACGGCTTCTAATGTAGGTAGTAACTCACGGATGTTTGATACTTTTTTGTCTACAAGTAGAATGAATGGGTTATCTAGTTCAACCGCGCCTTTTTCAGCGTTGTTGATGAAATATGGAGATAGGTAACCACGGTCAAACTGCATGCCTTCTACAACATCAAGTTCGTTCTCAAGTGATTGGCCTTCTTCAACAGTGATAACACCTGTGTTACGGCCTACTTTTTCCATCGCTTCTGCGATGATGTCGCCAATCTCTTTATCAGAGTTAGCTGAAATAGTACCTACTTGAGCAATTGCTTTAGTGTCAGCACATGGTACTGAAAGTTCTTTAAGCTCTGCAACAGCTGCGATGATTGCTTTATCAATACCGCGCTTAAGATCCATTGGGTTCATGCCTGCAGCAACTGCTTTTAGGCCTTCATTTACAATAGATTGTGCTAAAACTGTAGCGGTAGTTGTACCGTCACCGGCTGCATCATTTGCTTTAGATGCAACTTCTTTCACCATTTGTGCGCCCATGTTTTCAAACTTGTCTTCAAGTTCGATCTCTTTTGCCACTGATACACCATCTTTAGTGATCACTGGAGCGCCAAATGATTTGTCTAATACTACGTTACGACCTTTAGGGCCTAAAGTTACACGAACTGCGTTTGCTAAGATGTTTACGCCAGCTAGCATTTTAGCGCGTGCGTCACTTGCAAAAAGTACTTCTTTTGCTGCCATGATTTTTTCCTCTAAATTCTTAAATGTTTGTTAAACGAAAAGTAGGTTTAGCCTACAATGCCTAAAATGTTGTCTTCACGCATGATCAGGTATTCTTCACCTTCGATCTTTTCAGCTTTTTCAACATATGAGCCGAATAACACAGTGTCACCGACTTTAACTTCTAATGCTCTCACATCACCGTTATCTAGAGTACGGCCATTACCAACAGCGACAACTTCTCCGCGCGTTGATTTCTCAGCAGCAGAGCCAGTTAATACAATACCGCCAGCAGACTTGGTTTCTTCTTCTAGACGCTTAACGATCACGCGATCATGTAAAGGACGAATGTTCATTTGTTTAGTTCTCCTAACAGTTTCTGAACAGGACAGAAAAAAGTTTTGTGTGTACCAAGGCAATTAAATAGTTTGATTTAACTGCCTTGGATTAGTTGTACTCAGTAATGGGGGTAATGCGGAAAAATCCAAGAGAAAAAAATAAAAATTTTAATCTTTTCTCTCGTATTCACCATCAATCGTAGTTGGCTCGCTCATTTTACGCGGTTCAGGCTCTTGCTGAGTCTGTTGCGTAAATGGCGAAGGGCCTTGTTGCATACCAGCACTCATACGAACAGTTGCTTGACTAGCAAGGCCTGCGGCTAGCTTATTGCGAATAGCCGGAGTGAGTAGTAAAAAGCCAAATACGTCAGTCATAATGCCTGGGGTGAGTAATAAGATACCGGCGATAATTACGCATAATCCGGTAAATAATTCTTTGGCTGGCATTTGCCCTTGGGCCATTTGCGTTTGCACGTTTTGCAGTGCGCCCATGCCTTGCTGTCGAACAAGTTTTGCACCAAAAATGGCGGTTAAAATAACCAGTGCAATGGTTGCAAAGCCACCAATAACATCGGCCACTTGAATTAGCAGTGCGATTTCAATGATCGGCACGAGAATAAATAACAAAAATAAAAATCTAAACATAAAGCTCTCTAAATAGTGCTCACGTAACATCGTGATGAAATATAAATATGGGCTATCAGGTCTTTTTTCAATAGTAGTGCAGTCATGCACATGGCTACACTTTAGTTTAGCTATCAGCTACTATGAGTTGGGCAGAACAAACAACTAAAGGTTCAATATGATGACGACTCATTTTCGACTTGTTTTTACTACTTGCGCAAATGCAAGTGAAGCGCGTGCAATGGCTGAACAATTGGTGAGCCAAAAACTGGCTGCATGTGTCAGTATTCTTCCAAATGTAGAGTCTGTTTATATGTGGGAAGGTGAGGTAACGCAGGCCACAGAATGCAAGCTGCTTATTAAAACTAAGTCTGAAAAAATGAACCAAGTTATCCAAACTATTAAACAATTACATAGTTATGAGGTTCCTGAAGTTCAAGTGGTAGATGTATCAACGGGTAATTTAGCCTATTTTAATTGGATGGATGAGGTACTTAATTAATGCGGTTTCTTTTTTTATTGCTATCTGCGCTTTGGCTTTTTCCTGCACAAGCAAATAATAGTTTATTGAATGATTTATTACAGCCAGCAGAGCAAACTTTTTTACCCGTTGATCAAGCCTTTGCTTTTGATTTTGATCAGCAAGGTAGTACTTTATTTATTGGCTGGGATATCGCTCCTGGTTATTACCTTTATAAAAAGAAACTTGAAATCATTGCTAAAGATGCTGATATCAAAGTCCCGGAGTTTGGTGAAGGGGTAGTGATTGAAGATGAGTTCTTTGGTAAAACAGAAGTTTTCTTCGACTCATTTAGCGTGGTAAGTAAATTAAGTAATGTTGCGCAGCAGGGAGTCGTTAAAGTTCGTTACCAAGGCTGCGCCGAAGCAGGGCTGTGTTATCCACCAGAAATAATTACGATTCCACTAAGTGTGATTGCAGGGCAAACTCCTAAGCAAAACACCACCACAGATACTGCCAATGCATTTGCTGCACTTAACAGTGAGGCGGCAGAGTCCGCTAACACGGCTCCTGAGCAAAGTGAGCCAGCTGAAACAGAACAAAATTTTACCGAAAAATTGGCATCACAAGGCTTGTTGGCTAATTTAGTTATTTTCTTTTTAGTAGGAATAGGCCTTGCCTTTACACCGTGTGTATTTCCTATGTTTCCTATTTTATCGAGTTTAATTGCCGGTCAAAAAAACCTATCAACCAAAAAAGCGTTTGCTTTATCGTTTGTTTATATTCAAGGCATGGCGGTCACCTATGCGGCACTGGGTTTAGTTGTTGCATCGTTAGGTGGGCAAGTGCAGGGCTACTTACAGCACCCTTATGTTTTGATCAGCTTTAGTTTGTTATTTGTGTTGTTAGCCATGTCGATGTTTGGTTGGTACGAAATCAAACTACCAAGCTCCATGATGAATAAGCTCACTCAAGTGAGCAACAATCAAAAAGGCGGCAATTATATTGGTGTATTTTTGATGGGGGTATTGTCTGGTTTGATTGCCTCTCCTTGTACTACAGCACCATTATCTGCTGCTTTATTATTTGTTGCGCAAAGTGGTGACTACTTAGTTGGCGGTTTAACGCTTTATGTTTTAAGTCTTGGAATGGGCATACCATTATTGCTGTTAGGTACTTCTGGCGGTAAATTACTGCCAAAAGCGGGTGGTTGGATGGAGCAAGTTAAAACCTTATTTGGTTTTATTATGCTAGTTGTGCCGCTAATATTGCTAGAGCGTATTGTTGATTTTGACATCATACTATTAATGGCAGGCTTATTAGCATTGGCAACGGCGCTTTATTTACATCATTGGCAAAGTGGCCAAAATCAAGGCAAGCTAAAAACGGCACTGTGGTTTGCTGCAACCTTGTTGGTGATTGCAGGTGCAAATTTAACTAAAAACTATATTTGGCCAACCTCGAATGTTGTTAATGCTAGTGCAGGACAGTCGCAAAGCCATCAGTTTAAATTAGTTGCTAACTTAGCCGAGCTTAAGCAAGCGATAAGTGAAGCAAACGATGAAGGCCGCTTGGTGATGGTTGATCTGTATGCTGAATGGTGTGTTGCCTGTAAAGAGTTTGAAAAATACACCTTTCCAGAGCCAAGCGTACAAAATGAATTTGCCCATTTTGAGTTACTTAAAATAGATCTTACCGAAAGTGATGAAACCACCATTGAAGTTATGGAGGAATACACTGTATTTGGTTTACCAAGTATTCTGTTTTTTAACACTCAAGGTGAAGAATTAGCAGCTCAGCGTGTTACTGGCTTTTTAAATGCTGACGACTTTGCGCAGCACTTAGCTGAAGTTCGCCAATAAGCGACTAAGAAAGTTAGCCACAATTTGATTGAGATATGAATCTAATTGTGGCTAAATCACTTTTTATAATAAGCTATTTTTAGCTCCCGCCTTTATCCTCGCAACTTTGCGCCTCATTATAGTCATTAGACCAGTATTTTGCTGCTATTTACATCGAACTAGCTATAATAGGTGGTTAACGTGAGAAATACTTGCTATTTTAGATTTTATCCCCTACGTTGTGGTGGGATTTCTAATCAAAACGGCTTAACTCATTATTTATAGGATTATCGCGTATTATGGCTGCAAAATTTAAGCTTTTAGTTATAAATGGCCCCAACTTGAATATGCTTGGTAAGCGAGAACCAGAGAAATATGGTTCGCAAACCCTGGCTGAGATTATGAGCGAACTAACCAGTGCAGCCCATGGTCTAGATGTTGAGTTAACGCATTTTCAAAGTAATAGTGAGCAAGCTTTAATTGAGCACATACACAGTGCATGGCAGGCTATTGATTACATCATTATCAACCCAGCTGCATTTACGCATACAAGCGTGGCTTTACGTGATGCATTACTGAGTGTTGATATCCCGTTTTATGAAGTGCATTTAACCAATGTGCATGCACGGGAAGCGTTTCGCCATCATTCGTATTTTTCTGATGTGGCGCAAGGCGTGATATGTGGATTAGGTGCAATGGGTTACCGCGCAGCGTTAGAAGCTGCTGTTAACCGGTTGCAAAACTCAAATTAATTTTAAACACACAAACTAGAAGGCGGGTCGTTCATGGATATTCGCAAGATCAAAAAACTAATTGAACTAGTAGAAGAATCAGGTATTGCTGAGTTAGAAATCACTGAAGGTGAAGAGTCAGTACGTATTAACCGTAATAACATGAGCGCAGGCCCTGCTTACGCTCCACAATATGCTCCTCAGTACGCACCAGCTCCAGCAGCGGCGCCAGCACCTGCGGCTCCAGTTGCAGCCGCTGAAGCAGCAGCGCCAGCAGCACCAACAGGTCATCAAGTATTATCGCCAATGGTAGGGTCTTTCTATGCAGCAGCTTCTCCTGAAGCGCCGGCATACGTAGAAGTAGGCACGCAAGTTAAAGTAGGCGACACACTTTGTATCATCGAAGCGATGAAGATGATGAACCAAATTGAAGCAGATAAAGCTGGTACAGTGAAAGCTATTTTAGTTGAAAATGGTGAGCCAGTAGAATTTGATCAACCTTTATTCATCATTGAATAATAGCGCAACCTTAGAGGCCAACTCTCATGTTAGATAAAGTAGTCATTGCAAATCGGGGTGAAATTGCACTTCGTATATTGCGCGCCTGCAAAGAGCTTGGGATCAAAACGGTTGCTGTGCATTCAACGGCGGATCGCGATCTTAAGCACGTATTATTAGCAGATGAAACCATCTGTATCGGTAGACCTTCAGCCACTGAAAGTTACTTAGATATTCCGCGTATTATTGCGGCAGCTGAAGTGACCGATGCGGTTGCTATTCACCCTGGTTACGGCTTCCTTGCTGAAAATGCAGATTTTGCTGACCAAGTTGAACAAAGCGGTTTTGTATTTATTGGTCCTAAGGGCGATACCATTCGCTTAATGGGCGATAAAGTATCTGCAATCAACGCTATGCGTAAAGCGGGTGTACCGTGTGTTCCAGGTTCTGACGGTCCAGTATCAGATGACAAAGAACGCAATATGCAAATCGCTAAGCGTATCGGTTACCCGGTAATCATCAAAGCGGCCGGTGGCGGCGGTGGTCGTGGTATGCGTGTTGTACGTAATGAATCAGAGCTTATCGATTCAATCGCACTTACTCAGCAAGAAGCAAAACAGTTCTTCGGTAATAGCATGGTTTACATGGAGAAATTCCTTGAAAACCCACGTCATATCGAAATCCAAGTACTTGCAGATGGCCAAGGCAATGCGGTTCACTTAGGTGAGCGTGACTGTTCAATGCAGCGTCGTCACCAAAAAGTAGTTGAAGAAGCGCCAGCGCCAGGTATCACTGCTGAAGTACGTAAGTTCATTGGTGAACGCTGTACGCGTGCATGTATCGAAATTGGTTATCGCGGTGCTGGTACGTTTGAGTTCTTATATGAAAACGGCGAGTTCTATTTCATCGAGATGAATACCCGTATTCAGGTTGAGCACCCTGTAACTGAAATGGTTAGTGGCGTTGATTTAATTAAAGAGCAGTTAAAAATTGCTGCTGGTCAACCGCTGTCATTCACGCAAGATGATGTAGTTATTCGTGGTCACGCTATTGAATGTCGTATCAATGCAGAAGATCCTGAAACGTTTATTCCTTCACCGGGTAAAATTACTCGCTTCCACCCTGCTGGTGGTTTAGGTATTCGTTGGGATAGCCATATTTATGCTGATTATAGTGTGCCACCACATTATGACTCAATGATTGGCAAGCTCATTACTTACGGTGAAAATCGTGATGTAGCGATTGCTCGTGCACGTAATGCATTAAATGAGTTAGTAATTGACGGCATTAAAACGAATACGCCACTGCATAAGAAAATCTTGGCAGATGAGAACTTCCAAAATGGTGGAACTAATATCCACTATCTTGAGAAGAAATTAGGTTTATAAGCACTTATAAAGCTAATAATTTAAAAAACCGGCAACTTTGCCGGTTTTTTTAGCTCTAACGAACTGTGGCTCTGTATTCGCGATACAAAAATAATCTGGTATGATTAATACAGTAATGATTTATTTGTTTTTCATGAGGTAATAATGGCCCAGAGTGTTGGTTTTCAACTCGCTGATGAAGCAGCAACGGTCGCAATGGGTAATAAGCTTGCAACTTTAACTGAGCAAGGTGCGGTAATATATTTGCATGGTGATTTAGGTGCCGGAAAAACCACATTAACTCGCGGTATAGTGCAAGGGTTTGGTCATCAAGGTAAGGTTAAGAGTCCGACCTATACATTAGTTGAACCTTACGAATTAGCAGCAGCCAATGTCTATCATTTTGATTTATATCGGCTAGGTGATCCAGAAGAGCTAGAATATATGGGTATCCGTGACTATTTTTCAAAGGATGCTATTTGTGTTGTTGAATGGCCTGAGAAAGGCGGAGAGTTTATACCCGTTCCTGACTTAGACATTACTATGCGCTATGTTGGTGAGGCCCGTGAAATTGAAATTTGCAGCGTGAGTCAACGTGGCAAAGCAGTCGTAGAGCAGTTAACTCGAGATTAAAAATATAATTAAAGGTGTAATGGATCAGATGAGTCGAGTAGTCGTTAAGTGGGTGTGTGCTTGTTTGTTATTTGCAATAAGCCAAGGCGTTGTTGCACAGAACACGATTAACAGTGTGCGTGTGTGGCCGTCGCCTGATAGCACTCGTGTTGTTTTTGATTTAGCTGACAAACCAGACTTTAGCTACTTTATGCTGAAGAATCCATTACGTCTCGTGGTTGATTTAGAAAATACTAATAAGATTAAAGACCTGCCTAGCATTCCTAAAAAACATCAAATTGTCAGTAAACTGCGCTACTCCAAAGCTAAAAATAGTAAAGGCGTACGGTTTGTATTTGAGTTAACCGGGGCTGTTAAACCTGTATTATTTGCTTTGGCCCCAACAGGGCCTTATAAAAACCGTTTAGTGGTCGACCTTTACGACAAAGAACAAGCAAAACCTGTGGCTAAAAGTAGTAATGCTGCAGTGAAAAAGCGTGAATTAAGTAAGCAACGCGACATTGTGATTGCCATTGATGCCGGTCATGGTGGTGAAGATCCTGGTTCCATTGGGCCATCAGGTACTTATGAAAAGACCATAACACTACAAATAGCAAAACGTTTAGAGCGCATGATAGATGCTGAGCGCGGTATGATCTCGCGCATGATCCGCCGTAGCGACTATTTTGTAAACCTCAATACGCGTACTAGTCGAGCCCGTGAGAAAAAAGCAGACTTTTTTGTTTCTATCCATGCCGATGCATTTACCAGCCCAGGCCCTAATGGCGCATCAGTGTGGGTGCTCTCGTTACGTCGTGCCAATTCTGAAATTGGTAAATGGATAGAAGATAAAGAAAAGCACTCAGAGTTACTTGGTGGTGCCGCCGGTGTTATAAAAGACACAGCCAGCGAGAAATACCTGGCCCAAGCGCTGCTTGATATGTCGATGGATCACTCCATGAAGACCGGTTTTAACGTGGCCGAAGAAATGGTGCAAGAGCTTAAAAAAGTTGCCAAGTTACATAAAAAAGAGCCACAAGCAGCCAGCTTAGCAGTGTTGAAGTCTCCGGATATTCCATCAATTTTAGTTGAAACGGGGTTTATTTCTAACCCGCGTGAAGAGCAACTACTTAAAAGTGCAAATCACCAAGAGAAGTTAGCAAAAGCAATATTCACCTCGATTAAGAGTTATTATTTAAAAAATCCACCGGATGACTCGTTATTTGCATCATTAAAATCACAATACCCTACAAAGCACAAAGTGAGACCCGGTGAGTCATTAAGTTTATTAGCTAGCCGTTATGGGGTGTCTGTAACGCAGTTAAAACGCGTTAATAAACTCAAATCTAATACTTTATTTATCGGCCAAGAGCTAGATATCCCGCAAAGTTAACATCGTTAGGATGAGTATGAATATTGAAATATTACCCGCGCGATTAGCTAACCAAATTGCTGCGGGTGAAGTGGTTGAACGCCCTGCGTCTGTTGTAAAAGAGTTGGTAGAGAACAGTTTGGATGCGGGGGCTAATCGTATTCAAATAGATATTGAACGCGGTGGTCATAAGCTTATTCGTATTCGTGACAATGGTTCAGGTATTAATAAAGATGAGCTAACACTGGCACTGTCACGCCATGCGACTAGCAAATTAAAATCCCTCGATGACTTAGAGAATATATGTTCACTGGGCTTTCGTGGTGAAGCGTTAGCGTCAATTAGCTCGGTATCGCGGTTAACCCTTAGCTCTAAAACAAAAGAGCAAGAGGCTGCGTGGCAAGCGTTTGCTGAGGGTCGAGATATGGCGGTACAAGTTAAACCTACCGCTCACCCTGATGGCACCACCATTGAAGTGAAAGACTTATTTTTTAATACGCCAGCGCGGCGTAAGTTTTTACGTACTGAGAAAACCGAGTTCAATCATATCGATGAGCTCATTAAACGTATTGCTTTAAGCCGCTTTGATGTGTCGATTACGCTAACTCATAACGACAAAGTTGTGCGCCAATATCGTGCCAAAACAGATCCCACACAAGCAATTACACGCGTAGCACAAGTTGCTGGCAAGGCATTTGCCGAGCAAGGCTTGTATATTGAATCGGGTGATACAGGATTACAGTTACATGGTTGGGTATTACCTGTAGGTTCAAGCAATACCACGCAATATACCTATGTAAATAATCGTATGATGCGCGATAAACTGATATTACATGCCATTCGCCAAGCATTTGAAGAAGTCGCAGGGCAAGAAGAGTTACCTGGTTTTGTGATTTATATTGATATTGATCCGCGCCAAGTGGATGTAAATGTGCACCCGGCAAAACATGAAGTACGCTTTCATCAAGGGCGTTTAGTACATGACTTTATTTTACAAGCGATAAAGCAAGTGGTTGTGCCTTTACAAGATGATTTTGTTGCGCCACACGTATCGCAACCAGCTCAATCAATTGAGCGCTTTTCAAGTGCGCCGCCAGTTGAGCAGGCAGATGTATTTGATTACCCAAAAACGCCTTTGCAACCGAGCCAATCTGGCGGTAGCTATTCTAGTGGTGCATCGCGTGCAGGTGGCTCTGCTGCGAGTGGCTTCTCTGGGCAAAGAGAAAGTAAAACCTCGCATCATGATGTGAATGCATTTTACCAAGGTGTGAGTGAACAACATGCCGCACATTTTGATAGTGTGACTGCCTCACCGACACAGCAAACGCCAGTATCAGCGCCTGAGTACAGCACTAATACGACCTCACTAATAGTGCAAGAAGATGGTAGCTGTGTTTTCACACAGCAGCAGCAATTTTATTGCTCGCATTTTAAGTATGCTTTAGCTGATTATTGGCAACAGCAAATTACAGAAC
Organism: Pseudoalteromonas mucoides; assembly: GCF_049257175.1. Classification (NCBI taxonomy): domain Bacteria; kingdom Pseudomonadati; phylum Pseudomonadota; class Gammaproteobacteria; order Alteromonadales; family Pseudoalteromonadaceae; genus Pseudoalteromonas; species Pseudoalteromonas mucoides. The sequence goes on along the minus strand of NZ_JBMMUC010000013.1, from coordinate 131,857 downwards.
AAGCAAGCCTTGAAGGCAAAGCTTTATTACTTCCTGTACGAGTCAATATTAGTAAAGAGGATCAGCAAAGATTAACTGAGCAGCAATCGTGGTTTACTTTACTGGGTTTTGAGCTAAATATAGAAAAGCAATTTGTCATGGTAAAAAAGTTGCCGCATAGCCTGTATTTATTAGATGTAAGCCAGGCCATTGATATCCTACTAGAGGCAAGTAAACAGCAGTTCGATAACATAGAAGAATGGCTTAATTGGCAGCAGTGCAATGTACCCGAGCGCTATTTTGCCAGCCAAGCATTTGCAGGCGAGTTACAACAAATGAAAAATAATCCGCAAACAATTCAACGTTTGCGTGCAAAAGCAGTTAAAATAGACTTACATCACTATTTGTCACAGTTAGATTAGGGTTAACGCGTTGAGTAATTTACCGGTCATATTTTTAATGGGTCCAACGGCTGCAGGAAAAACTGCGCTGGCTATTGAACTTTGTCAGCATTTAAATACCGAAATAATCAGCGTCGATTCAGCCTTAGTGTATAAAAATATGGACATTGGTACGGCTAAGCCAAATGCGCAAGAACTGGCTTTAGCACCACACCACCTAATTGATATTATTGATCCAGCCCAAAGTTACTCTGTGGCAGATTTTCGTCGTGATGCGATTGAAAAAATTGATCAATTTCATAAACAAGGTAAAGTGCCGGTGCTGGTAGGCGGTACTATGATGTATTTTAAATCGCTAATAGATGGTTTATCGCCGCTTCCTGAAGCTTGCCCTAAGGTACGTGCTGAGCTTGAAGCACAGGCAAATGAACATGGTTGGCCTGCACTCTATAAAGAGCTTGCAGAAATAGACCCACAAGCGGCAGAAAAAATGAGCGAAAACGATTCTCAGCGCATTAACCGTGCCTTAGAAGTCTATCGTTTAACCGGTAAAACCATGACGGAGCTGCAAAAAAGTAAGCAGCCAAGTTTACCCTATACGTTCCATCAATTTGCTATCGCACCGGATGATCGGGCTGATTTACATGAACGTATTGCACAAAGATTTAAAATAATGCTTGATGAGGGGTTTGAAAAAGAAGTTTCATCCCTATATCAACGTAAGGATTTACACCCAAACTTACCTTCTATTCGTTGTGTAGGTTATAGACAAATGTGGGATTACATTGCTGGCGAAACTGACTATGATGACATGGTGTTTCGCGGTATTGCAGCAACTCGACAACTTGCAAAGCGTCAATTGACGTGGTTGAGAAGCTGGCCCGATGTAACTTGGTTAACTACGGGTGATGAAGAAAACTTGCAACGTGTTGTAAGTTCGCTAAGCTAGTAGTAGTTGAATATTTTTTAGCTTTGTTAAATGAGTTCAGCCACTTAATTATAATAACACCTAGAACGAAGGATAATAACATGGCAAAAGGCCAATCGTTACAAGACCCATTTTTGAATGCGCTACGTCGTGAGCGTATTCCAGTATCAATCTTTTTGGTAAATGGCATCAAGCTACAAGGTAAGATTCAGTCATTTGACCAATTTGTAATTTTACTAGAAAACACCGTTAATCAAATGGTGTACAAACATGCAATTTCTACAGTAGTTCCTGCTCGTGCAGTAAACTTCCAAGGTGTTCAAGGAAGTGAAGAAGGTGAAGAGCAGGCTGAACCTGGAAATTTTTAAATTAGGAGCGTAATGCTTGTTTGACCGTTATAAAGCCGGCGAACAGGCAGTCTTAGTCCATATTGACTTTCCTCAAGAAGGAGATCGTGAAGATCTTCATGAACTGGAAATGTTAGTATCTTCTGCTGGTGTTAGCAGTTTGGCGGTTGTGCAAGGCAGCCGTCAAGCACCACATCCGAAACTATTCGTCGGTAGCGGTAAAGCAGAAGAAATAGCTGAGATTGTCAAAATCCACAATGCAGATGTCGTCATATTCAACCATCAACTCAGGCCATCACAAGAGCGCAATTTAGAACGCGTTTGCCAATGTCGTGTACTTGATAGAACGACCCTTATTTTAGATATATTTGCTCAACGCGCACGTACCCATGAGGGTAAATTGCAAGTTGAGCTGGCGCAACTGCGTCATATGTCGACCCGATTGATTCGAGGCTGGACTCACCTTGAGCGCCAAAAAGGCGGTATAGGTTTACGTGGTCCTGGTGAAACTCAGCTCGAAACCGATAGACGTTTACTGCGAGTGCGTATTCAAAGCATCCGTGCGCGTTTACAAAAAGTGGCAGTGCAACGTGAGCAAGGCCGCCGCGCGCGTAATCGTAACGAAATACCGACCGTATCGTTAGTGGGTTATACTAATGCGGGTAAATCTACGTTATTTAATCGTATTACTAACTCAGATGTTTATGCGGCCGATCAGTTGTTTGCAACACTCGACCCCACTCTTCGTAAGCTCGAAATTGGTGATGTTGGCTCAGTAATATTAGCCGATACGGTTGGCTTTATTCGTCATTTACCCCATGACTTAGTTGCCGCATTCAAAGCGACATTAACGGAAACCCGTGAAGCAGATTTACAGCTGCATGTTGTCGATGTAGCTGATGGGCGTCGCAAAGAGAATATAGAACAGGTACAATCGGTGTTAAAAGAAATTGAAGCCGATGAAGTACCGCAATTACTGGTTTATAATAAAATTGATGCACTTGAAGACGTTTCACCGCGTATAGATCGTGATGACGAAGGTGTGCCAATTAGAGTTTGGTTGTCTGCACATAGTGGGGCAGGCTGTGAGTTATTGTCAGAAGCCATTAGTGAGTTACTTGCGAAGAAAATGTTCGCACACACACTTAAACTTGCACCGCAGTATGGGCGTTTACGCGCCGCGCTATTTAACTTAAATGCAGTGCATGAAGAAGACTTTGATGAACAAGGGCAGTGGCTATTAACCACGCGTATGCCAATGGTTGAATGGAACAAATTAAAGAAAGAATTTGGCCCAGAAATCGACTCATTTATTTTATGAAAGTAAAAATCTACCGCACATTGTCGTTTTTAGTATGAGAATGGCCTTATATTTGGTAGATTTAACACAATTACCTAAATTATTTAGATAACAATGGAGTATAGCTATGGCCTGGAATGAACCGGGTAATAATGGCAATGACAAAGATCCGTGGAACAAAAAAGGCGGACGTGATCAAGGCCCACCTGATTTAGACGAGGTGCTGCGTAAGTTCAGCAATAAGTTTGGCGGCTTATTTGGCGGTAATAAATCCGGCAAAGATGGTGGCGGACTTGGTGGAGCAGGGCTTTCGTTCGTGCTTATCATTGCTGTAATTGTATGGGCATTAAGTGGTATCTACACTGTTAAAGAAGCCGAGCGCGGTATTGTTTTACAGTTTGGTAAATATGACCGCATTGCAGATCCAGGTCTACGTTGGAAAATGACCTTTATTGAAACGGTTATTCCAGTTGATATTGAAGCGGTACGTTCACTACCTGCATCAGGCTTTATGCTAACTGAAGACGAAAACGTAGTAAGCGTTGAGTTTGAAGTGCAGTATCGTGTTATTGACCCACACCTTTACAAGTTTAGCGTAACAGATGCGGATCACAGCTTACAACAAGCGCTTGATAGTGCCTTACGTTATGTTGTTGGTCATTCTAAAATGGATCAAGTACTTACGCGTGGTCGTGAAGAAGTTCGTCAAAATACATGGGATGAACTTAATAAAATCATCGAACCTTATAACCTAGGTTTAATTGTGACAGACGTTAACTTTAAAGATTCTCGTCCGCCGGCTGAAGTAAAAGATGCATTTGATGATGCTATTGCTGCACAAGAAGATGAAGAGCGTTTTATTCGTGAAGCAGAAGCGTATGCCCGTGAAATTGAGCCGCGTGCACGTGGTCAAGTTACACGTATGACGCAAGAAGCTGAAGGTTATGGCGAACGTATTATTTTAGAAGCGCAAGGTGAAGTGGCTCGTTTTGAGAAACTATTACCGGAATATCAAGCAGCTAAAAGAGTAACGCGTGAACGTTTATACATAGATACCATGCAAGAAGTGCTAGGTAGCAGTTCTAAGGTGTTAGTAGATGTTAAAGGTGGTAATAACATGATGTATTTACCTCTTGATAAAATCATGGAAAAACAAGGTACGGCTACACGCGTAGCGTTACCAAGTTCAAGTGATATAAACGACTTACGTAACAAAATAAACACATCGCGCAATAGCACTGTGAACTCAAGTTCAGACCGCTTTGCAGCTGATCGCTTTAACGACGGGAGATAAGCGTAATGAAAAACTTTAGTTTAGTTCTATTATTAGCTGCCGTTGTATTGTCATTTTCGTCAGTATTTGTGGTGCCTGAAGGGCAAAAAGCAATTGTAATGCTTTTTAGCAAAGTACAAAAAGACAGTGATGATAAAGCGATTGTGTATAACCCGGGCTTACAGTTTAAAGTACCTTTCTTTAGCCAAGTACGTCGTATTGATGCGCGTATCCAGACTTTAGATGGTGCGCCGGATCGTTTTGTTACTAGCGAGAAAAAAGACTTAATTGTTGATTCTTTCGTGAAGTGGCGTGTAAATGACTTTAGCGCGTTTTACTTACGTGCGCGTGGTGACAAGCAATACGCTGAAACACTGCTTAAGCAAAAAGTAAATAACGGCCTACGTACTAACTTTGGTTCGCGTACTATTCGTGAAATCGTATCTGGTGAGCGTAGTGAATTAATGGAAGAAGCGTTAGTTCAAGCGTCTGAAAGTGCGCAAGAGCTAGGCATTGAAGTACTAGATGTTCGCGTTAAGCAAATTAACTTACCATCAGAGGTGAGCAACTCAATTTACCAACGTATGCGCGCAGAGCGTACTGCTGTGGCAAAAGAGCACCGTTCTGAGGGTCAAGAAAAAGCCGAAACAATTCGTGCTGAAGTTGATCGTCGTGTAACGGTAATGCTTGCTGATGCAGAGCGTAATGCACGCTCAGTACGTGGTGAAGGTGACGCGCAAGCTGCTGCTATTTATGCCAATGCTTATAATAAAGACGCTGAATTTTTTAGTTTTGTACGTTCATTAGAGGCTTATAAACAGACCTTTAAAGGCAAGCAAGACGTGATGGTGTTATCGCCAGACAGTGACTTCTTTAAATATATGAAAGGGGCTGCTGCGCAGTAATCTTTTTTTCATATAGATCAAATCCAAACCCTGTGTATGCAGGGTTTTTCTTTTAGTAAAACGAATTTTTATGAATAACTTAATGTTATTCAACCAGTTAATTTTTATTCTGGGTGATGTATTTATCGCACGCAGAAAAAATAACCTAAACGGGGTGATCTTTGCCCTCATTTTCTGGTAAAATCTCGTCCTAATTTTTTCTAAGTGAATTTACAATGGGTAAAAACGTTGTTGTACTAGGCACCCAATGGGGTGACGAAGGTAAGGGTAAGGTAGTTGACCTCCTTACAGACAAAGCATCTTTAGTAGTTCGATACCAAGGTGGCCACAATGCTGGACACACTTTAGTGATCGGCGGTGAAAAGACAGTTTTACACCTTATTCCATCGGGTGTATTACGTGACAATGTTAAGTGTGTGATTGGTAATGGTGTAGTTGTATCACCAGAAGCGCTTATGAAAGAGATTGGCATGCTTGAAGAACGTGGCGTACCAGTACGCGATCGTTTATTAATAAGCGAAGCATGTCCGCTAATCTTGCCTTTCCACATCGCATTAGATGTAGCCCGTGAAAAAGCACGTGGTAATAAAGCTATCGGTACTACTGGTCGTGGTATTGGTCCAGCTTATGAAGATAAAGTAGCCCGTCGTGGTTTACGTATTGGTGATTTATTCAACCCTGAATTATTCGCTGCAAAACTTAAAGAAGTATTGGAATACCATAACTTCACATTAGTTAACTACTACAAAGTAGATGCAGTTGATTTCCAACAGACTTTTGATGATGCAATGGCTGTTGCTGATATTCTTAAAGCGATGGTTGTTGATGTTACTGAATTACTTGATCAAACTCGTCTTGCTGGCGATAACATCTTGTTTGAAGGTGCACAAGGTACATTACTTGATATCGATCACGGTACTTACCCGTATGTAACCTCATCTAATACTACCGCTGGTGGTGTTGCTACAGGTGCAGGCTTTGGTCCATTAAACCTTGATTACGTACTAGGTATTATTAAAGCATACACGACTCGTGTAGGTTCAGGTCCTTTCCCAACAGAGCTTTACGACGGTGTTGAAAAGCAAGATGAAGTGGGTAAGCACTTAGGCACAGTGGGTCATGAATTTGGTGCAACGACTGGTCGCTTACGTCGTACTGGTTGGTTAGATGCAGTGGCTATGCGCCGTGCGGTTCAAATCAACTCAATCACTGGTTTTTGCTTAACTAAACTAGACGTACTTGATGGCTTAGAAACACTTAAGATTTGTACTGGTTATAAGCTTGAAGATGGCACTGTTACTAACGTAACACCGCTTGCAGCGGAAGGTTATGAGAAAGTAACACCAGTATACGAAGAAATGCCAGGTTGGTCTGAAAACACAGTCGGCGCAACGTCTGTTGATCAGTTACCACAAGCAGCGCTTGATTACATCAAACGTATCGAAGAAATCACAGGTGTACCTGTTGATATTATTTCTACCGGCCCTGATCGTGTAGAAACTATGGTATTACGCAGCCCGTTTGCATAAATACTGTTAGAACTAAAAAAGCTGCCTAGTGCAGCTTTTTTTGTGTCTTTATTTCAATATGGAACGATCTTTGTATAAACTTTATTAAGATGGTTTTAAATTTAAAGTGACCTAAATGCGTTTGTTGTCTTGTTTTTCATTAGTGGTGTTATCAATGCTGCCTGTAAGTTATGTCAAAGCTGATGAGCCCTTAACGGCTGTGCCTTTGTATACTGAAACAGAGCTGTTGGCATTGATCAATAAAAACGCTCACTTAGCACGTGTGAAGGCAGATGATTGCCAGTTGGTACAAGATATTGAAGCCAGAGCCAATAAAATGGCACTGCCGTCTTATCAGTTTTTATATGGCGATATGCTGGCCTATGCTGTGTGTGTTGATCGTAATGTGGAGCTAGGTGTTTATTATATGCGCCAAGCTGCAAACCAAGGTTTGGCAGCGGCATTAGAGCAACTTGGTCGCTATTACGATATTGGCCGTTTAGTGCAAAAAGATAAAGCAATGGCGATTACTTACCTACGTGAAGCCTCTGCACAAGGTAATTTAAAAGCTCAATTAAGGTTAGTGAAACTATTTAACGATGGCTTCGGTAGCCCGCGTGATTATGAAGACGCTTACCGGTGGTTATTTCATGCCATGGTTGCTGACAAAGCAACTCATAAAAAAATAGAACGTGCACTGAGTCAGTTAGCACAAAAAATGCCTGACAGCGTGGTTGAGCGTGCTCGTTTGCCTATGTAACTAGCGTTTTAAACTAGAGCATTATAATTAAAGTAAACTTAATCGGTATCCGTTTAACAAGATTAACACCTGCCTGTATTGTGATGGTGTATCATATCTAAAGTGTTGATTTTCATAAATTTTAAATCATTTCTTAACCTCTTTGTAATTCAGAATAACCGTTACAGTCATAAACTCTCTTTATTATTTACCCGCACATTAACTCACACCCTATCGGGTTTACGATTCTATTAATAACATAGAGACGGAATTTATAATGAAAATCAATAAAATTGCGACTGCAATTGGTTTTACATTGGCAATATCTGCAACAGTAAATGCAGGTGTTTTACCGCAAAGCCAGATACAAAGCCAATGGTACGAAAGTGCTCAAGCTACTCTTGCGCAAAAGCAAAACCAGGCTCAAGAAGAACAACAAACTAAAGCTAAAAATGTAATCTTGTTTGTAGGTGACGGTATGGGGGTGTCTACTCTTACTGCTGCACGTATTTTAGCAGGGCAACGAGAAGGCCAACTAGGTGAAGAAGGTCTACTAAGCTTTGAGGAGTTCCCATATTCTGCTCAAGTCAAAACTTACAATGTTGATGCGCAAACACCTGACTCTGCTGGCACCATGACGGCAATGGCATCAGGTGTTAAAACAGATGTAGGCGTTATTGGGGTAAATGAGAATATTGAACGAGGTGACTGCTCTACCGTGTTTGGTAATGAATTGATAACCACTACAGAGCTTGCTGAAATTAAAGGTTTAGCGACTGGTGTGGTATCAACCGCGCGCATTACTCATGCAACGCCTGCTGCTACTTATGCAAAATCTGCAGACCGTAATTGGGAAGATGTATCAGATATGCCTGAAGGTGCTGTTACAGCAGGCTGTGAAGATATTGCATCACAGCTAGTTAATTTTGAAAAAAATGTTGAAGCTCGCTTTTTAGGCACTGATATTGATGGGATTGACGTCATTATGGGCGGTGGCCGTCGCCACTTCTTGCCAAAAGATGCGGCATTCAACTCTACTGATGCTGTCAGTTCTGTTGAAGGTGACCGTACTGATGAGCGTGATTTAACGGCTGAATGGCAAGCTAACTATCCTGATGGTCAGTATGTGATGGATAAAGCAGGGTTTGAAGGGATATCAGCTGATACTAAACAAGTTTTAGCCTTATTCAATGAATCACATATGCAATACGAAGCAGATCGTGAAAACGATATCGCTGGCGAGCCATCACTTTCTGAAATGACAGAAAAAGCCATTGATATCCTCGATAATAATGAAAAGGGCTTCTTTTTGACTGTTGAGTCTGGCCGTATTGACCATGCGCACCATGCAGGCAATGCCTATAACGCATTAAGCGATACAATAGAGTTTGCCAAAGCTGTTCAAGCTGCGGTTGATAATACCAATCCTGAAGAAACACTTATATTAGTGACTGCCGATCACAGCCATGTATTTACTATTGCAGGCTACCCAAAACGTGGTAACCCAATTTTAGGCAAAGTTGTTGCCGTAGGTAGCGAAGAGCCAAGTCTTGCTGCAGATGGCATGCCATATACCACGGTTGGCTACGCAAATGGTTTAGGATATCGAGATTTAGGTGACGAAACAGATGCGGATGCAGCTTATAGCGAAGCGCCTGTCGTTGGCCGAGTAGACTTAACGGCTATCGATACTAACTCAGCGGGTTTCCACCAAGAAGTGACAGTACCACTTGGTTCTGAAACTCATGCCGGAGAAGACATTTCACTTCATGCAAAAGGGCCGGGCGCACAACTTGCTCAAGGTGTTGTTGAGCAAAATGTGATTTTCCACTTGGTTAATCAAGCACTCGAATTAATTGAACAATAATGGCGGCTAACATGAACAAATTAAACCTATTATCTTTAGCTGTTGTAGTCGCACTTGCGGGCTGCTCGGATGATGACGATAACGATTATAAAACATTGGTTGTGAATAACACCTTACCTGTTGGTTCACAGCAGTGTGTCAATGGTGGAACAGAAACGCTTGAAGGTGAAGACTCTAACCGCAACGGTGAGCTTGATGCTGATGAAGTATTAGAGACTAGCCTTAATTGTAACGACCCTGCATCGTCACTGACACCACAACAGCTAGTTAACTTATCAACTAACCAATGGTTCAAAGATGCAAAAGTTAAAATGGCCACGAGCCAAGAAAACATTGCAGAGATTGTTAAAGAATCTGGAAAAGCAAAAAATGTAATTTTATTTGTTGGCGATGGTATGGGTGTATCTACGGTGACCGCAGCACGTATACTTGCTGGTCAACAAGAAGGCAAAATGGGTGAAGAGCATCAATTGAGTTTTGACACTATGCCGTTTTCAGGCTTTGCTAAAACATATAATGTCGATGCTCAAACACCGGATTCAGCGGGTACTATGACTGCGATGATTTCAGGTGTTAAGACTGATGTAGGTGTTATTGGTGTTGACGAAGATATTGAATATGGCGATTGTTCAACGGTTGCTGGTAATGAGTTGGTAACTGCAACAGAACTTGCTGAAATCAATGGTCTGGCAACGGGTATTGTATCAACAGCGCGTATTACTCATGCAACACCTGCGGCAACGTTTGCTAAATCGGCTAACCGTAACTGGGAAGATGTGTCTGACATGCCAGAAGATGCAGTAACAGGTGGCTGTGAAGATATTGCTTCACAATTAGTCAACTTTGAAGCAAACCTAGAAGCACGCTTTGATGCTCTTGATGTTGATGGTCTTGAGGTTGTTATGGGTGGTGGTCGTCGTCACTTCTTACCAAAAGATGCGGCGTTTAATTCTTCAGATGCGCAAAGTACGGTTGAAGGAGACCGTACTGATGAGCGAGACCTAATTACTGAATGGCAAGCTAAATACCCTACCGGTCAATATGTTATGGACCAAGCTGGGTTCAATAACTTAGACACAGAGGCAGTGACCCAAGTATTCGGCTTGTTCAATGAGTCTCACATGCAATATGAAGCTGATCGTGCAAATGACATTGCAGGCGAACCATCATTGTCAGAAATGACCGCAAAAGCGATTGATGTGTTAGACAATAATGAAAAAGGCTTTTTCTTAACAGTTGAAGCTGGCCGTATTGACCATGCTCATCATGCTGGTAATGCATACAATGCGTTAAATGACACGATTGAGCTGTCAAAAGCTGTTCAAGTGGCTATGGATAAAACCAGTATCGAAGACACGCTAATCATTGTTACTGCGGATCATAGCCACGTATTCACTATTGCTGGATACCCTAAACGAGGTAATCCAATTTTAGGTAAAGTGGTTGCAGTTGGCAGTGAAGAGCCAAGCCTAGCAGCAGATGGCATGCCGTATACTACGGTCGGCTATGCTAACGGTTTAGGTTTTAGAGACCTAGGTGACGAAACCAACGCTGATGCTGCTTACCTTGAAGCCCCAGCAGTGGGTCGTTACGACCTAACCGCAGTAGATACAACAAGTGCTGGCTTTCATCAAGAAGCAGCGGTACCACTGGGTTCTGAAACGCACGCTGGTGAAGATGTTGGTGTATATGCAATTGGTCCAGGTGCTCACCTTGTTACAGGCACTAACGAGCAAAGCTATTTATTCCATGTAATGGACTATGCCGCTGACCTTGTTAAAAATGCTGATGCAAAGCTAGCAAACTAAGCGACGCTGCTAATAACTTTAAGAGCAACTCGCCAGAGTTGCTCTTTGTCATAAATCTGCCAAATCAACGTTATACAGTAATAACGTAATCTAATAGAAAAAAGAGAACCCAGTGAAGTTAGCAATTTTTTCTTTGGCGCTTTTAAGCCCATTAGCCAGTGCTGCACAATGCACAATCGATAGCCAATATATGCAAGCGAGTTATAAAGTAAGCCAACAGCATGAGGTTGACACAGCTGTCCACACTCAGCAATTTACTTTGTGGCGAACACCCACTCAAGCGGCTCAACAAGATGAACAACTAGTTGAAGTTTGGCAGCAGTTGAGTAACCAACAACTTAGACCTATTCGCTACTTTGTACAAGCTAAGCGCGGTATTGAATACCAACCCTCAGAAGTAAAAGCAAAGCAGAACTTTAGCAGCAAACAACAATTAGTTAGTGATGAATTACTGGCTAAAATGACACTACAAAGTGAGCACGGTGAAGGGTGCGATAAAGTACAAAAATACCAACTTAAACAGCCCCACTCAACAATTGAGCTAACCTGGGCTGTTAATAAAAAGCTGCTTGAGTCTATGCAGGTTACTAATAGCAAAAGCAGTCAAACAATCACTTTGCAATCAGTGAGTTTTAATAAACAAACCGTGCAACAGCAGTTTGCCGTTTGGGATAACTATCAAACCACAGACTATGCTGATATTGGTGACAACGAGAACGACCCGTTTTTAGCTAAAATGATTAACCTTGGTTTTATCGAACATAGTGCGACAGGCTTTTATGATACCAATGGCAAAGCACTGGAGGGTGGACATAACCATAGCCATCACTAAGCCAACCAATTAGGAGGATTAAAACTGGCAAAAAATGTGTTCATCCATTAACTTTAAAGTATCAACATCAAACTATGAGTGAACCATGAGCACACACAACAAAAATCACCCTCACGGCGTGTTTTGCTGGTCAGAGTTATGCACGCACAATTGGGCTGAAGGTAAGCGTTTCTACACTGAGTTATTTAACTGGGATAGCGACGATCAGCCAATTGGTGATGATTTATATTACACCATGTTGCAAAAGCAAGGCGATGATATTGCAGCAATGTACCAAATGCCTGACGATCAAAAAAGTTCTGGTATCCCCAGTCATTGGTTAGCTTATATTGCGGTTGAAGACATTGATAGTGTAGCTGAAAAAGCCAAGCAATTAGGGGCTGAAGTTATTGCAGGCCCACATGATGTAATGGATGCTGGGCGAATGGTTTTACTCAATGAGCCTGGCGGCGCTCTATTTGCATTGTGGCAAGGCAAGCAACATAAAGGGTGTCAGCGCTTAGGAGAGCTAAATACACCTTATTGGCATGAGCTAGCAAGTCGTGATACTGCAAAAAGCGGTGACTTTTACTGTCAGCTATTAGGTTGGGAAAGTGAAACTAAGCCAATGGAAGGTATGGACTACACCTTGTTTAAAGTAGCCGGCGAGCCGGTTGCAGGTATGATTCAAATGACCCAAGAGTGGCCTGAAGACATCCCTGCCCATTGGATGATTTATTTAGCCGTTGCAGATTGCGATGAGTCTGCTAGCAAAGCACAGCAACTGGGTGGTGAGGTGTGTGTGCCACCTACAGATGTTCCTGAAGTTGGTCGTTTCAGTGTAATCACTGATCCGCAAGGGGCGGCATTTTCAATTATGACTTCAGCAATGGGTGACGTTAAATGCGGCTAGTTTGAGCATAATGTTTTATAAATTTATCCAAATAAGCGCTGCGGCGCTTTTTTTATTTTTGTTTGCCCCAAGTTCATCATTATCATTATTTTCTGGAACTCATTTATGACTAAGCACGTGGTTATTACAGGCGCAAATAGAGGAATAGGCTTAAATTTATGCCAACAATACCAAGCGGCAGGCTACCATGTCACAGCTGTTGTTCGCCAAGTAAGTGAAGAGCTAAAGGCACTTGGTGTAACTATTATCAGCAATATTGACGTTGCTAATGAAGGTGATATTGTCGCCCTACAAAGTCAACTACATGGTCATAAAATTGACCTACTTATCAATAATGCGGGCGTATTTAGTTACGAAAGTATGGCTGATATGGATTTTGCTGCAATAAACCAACAGCTCGCCGTGAACGCCGTGGCACCAATCCGTGTTACCCATGCATTGATCCATAGTTTAGGTATAGACGCTAAAGTGGCGATGATAACCTCTCGTATGGGTTCAATTACAGATAATAGCTCAGGTGGCTACATTGGCTACCGTATGTCAAAAGCAGCATTAAATGCAGCAGCGGTTAGTTTAGCGCATGAGCTTAAAGATAAGAAAATCGCTGTGGGATTATTTCATCCAGGCTTTGTACAAACTCAAATGGTTAATTTTGCTGGCGATATTTCACCAGAGCAAGCGGCAGAGCGCTTAACTAAACGCATAGATGAACTTAACCTTGAAAACAGTGGTGGCTTTTGGCATTCAAATGGCGAAACACTTCCTTGGTAGTCATTTGCTAATTGCCTTACTTATTAATTCAACAGTTAGTCGCTTAAAGTCACTAACTGTTGAAATCTTTCACTAATTTTGATCTTATTCTTTGCTATAATCGTTCTATTAACAGCCGTACTTTGAGAACCGCACATGGAATTAGAGCAAGATAGTAATTTAACCCTTCCGTTATTTTTGTTTGATGAAACATTAAGTGAACGTGATTTAGAAACCCCTGACTTATTACTGACGATCGTACTAGATGATGAGCTGTTAACTCAACTGTGTCAAAATCCAAGCGCAGATAGCAGTATTGCTATCACTGTGAATAGCTATCAGCTAGAAGCCGTTAATCAAACGTTTGCTGACATTATTGATACAGAGCATGATGCGCAATTAACCCTCACTCATGGGCCATTACTAAGCGCAGTACTGAACACGCAAAAAGAGACAACATTTGTTTCGCCACAAATGGACATGATGCCTACATTTGATCTAGGCGATGAGGACGAATAATAATATGAAAAAATCGCTTCTTTTAAGCTTTATCATCATATTAAGTGGTTGTGCTTACTTAGGCGCTGCGCATTATGATGAATTATTTGGCCCCGAACAAATACAGCAACGAATAGTCGAACACGACACTGGAGCAGGCGCTGAATTTTTACAGCACGTACAGCCAGTGCTTGATACTCGATGCGTGGTTTGTCATGGCTGTTACGATGCCCCTTGCCAATTAAAGCTTTCATCCCCAGAGGGAATTGACCGCGGCCTAAGCAAAGAATTAGTTTATGATGGTACGCGTTTACTCGCATCTAACCCTAGCCGTTTACTTTACGATGCAACAGATACTGCAGGCTGGCGTGAGAAGAATTTTTCACCGGTACTCAATGAGCGCGCTCAAACAGCTGAGGCAAACTTAGCTGGCAGTGTTTTATACAATAGTTTAGTGCTAAAAATGAGCTCGCCTTTACCTGAAGAAGAAGTGTTAGGCGATGAGTTTGATTTTGCCCTAGATCGTTCTCAGTCATGTGCCAGCATGGGGGAGTTTGACCGCTTAGCCGATAGTCAGCCTCATGCAGGTATGCCGTATGGTTTACCAGGTATTTCTCGTAGTGAATTTAAGCACCTTGAAAAATGGCTGAAAAGTGGCGGTAAAATGGCTCACATTAAACCACCAAGTAAAGATGTAATTGCCCAAGCTCAGCGTTGGGAAAGCTTTTTAAATCAAGATAGCTTAAAACATCAATTAACTGCTCGCTATGTTTATGAGCATTGGTATTTAGCACATATTTATTTTGTCCAAGATGGTGGAAAGAGTTTCTTTAAACTTGTTCGTTCAAGTACACCTCCTGGTGAAGATATAAAACTGATCAATACGCGTCGTCCATATGACGACCCTAAAGTTGAACGTGTTTATTATCGTTTAATGCATGAGCGCTCAACTATTCTTGCTAAAACACATTTACCACTGGCATTAAACGACACCAAATTAGCTCGGTTATATACGCAATTTATCCAGCCTGAGTATCAGGTTAGTAAAATGCCAAGTTATAAGCCAGAGGTAGCATCTAATCCATTTAAAGTTTTTGCCGCAATGCCGGTTAAGTCAAAATATCAATTTATGCTGGATGAAGCTGAATTGATTATTATGGGCTTTATTAAAGGGCCTGTATGTCGTGGCCAAATTGCATTAAATGTTATAAACGATCATTTTTGGGTGGCGTTTGCAGATCCAGATAAAGCAGCCACACCACAAGTGGAGCAAATGTTATTGCAGCACGAAGATGCATTAGCATTACCCGCGGCAGAAGAAAGCAATGCGTTGCCTATTTCAAGCTGGGTTAAGTATTCAAAGCGCCAAAGCACTTACCTAGAAGCAAAAGTTAAGCTAGCCAATGAAATGTTTGAAAATGGTGAGCATTTAACTACCGACGCTTTATGGCGTGGTGAAGACGTTAATGATAATGCAGCATTAACTATTTTCCGCCATTTTGATAGTGCAACAGTTGTAAAAGGCTTTATAGGGCAGGAGCCAAAAACAATGTGGATATTGGATTACGCATTGTTTGAGCGTATTCACTATTTACTGGTTGCAGGGTTTGATGTGTATGGCAATATCGGTCACCAACTCGTTACACGTTTGTACATGGACTTTTTAAGGCTTGAAGGCGAGCAAAACTTTTTAGCGCTACTGCCTAAACAACAGCGTCAGGAGCTAAAGGCTAATTGGTATCGTAAATCACCAACAAGCTTAACTAACTTCTTCAAAAGTGGTGAGAGCTTTAGTCAGGCAACCGGTATTGAGTACCAAACTCAAGACCAACAACATGAGTTATATGGCTTAATTAAACAGACATTGAAACCTGTACTGAGCCCTCGCTATGACTACACTAAGGTGCCTGAGCCGTTGCATAAACTTAACAACATGCCGGCAAAAGCGATTAACTTATTACCACAAATTTCATATGTGTTAGTTAAAGACGGTGACTCTGAACATGAGGCTTACACCCTTATTCATCACAATGCTCATTATAATATTTCCAGTTTGTTAAATGAAGAAGGTCAGCGCGCCTACGATGAAGACACGCTCACTATCGTGCCTGGTTTTATTGGTGATTACCCAGAGGCTATTTGGTATTTAAATAATCAACAGCAAGTTGAAGCCTTTGCAGAGCAGTTACCGCTAATGCAAGTTGAGGCTGATTACAAAGCCTTGAAAAGCAAATTTGCGATACGCCGAACTCACCCGCAGTTTTGGCAGTACAGCGATATATTACATAATGTTGCAAAGCAATATCGTGGTATAGAGTACGGCTTATTTGATTATAACCGTTTAGAAAACCGTTAGGGTCTGTTTACCTTTCAAGGTTAAATTTGCAGCAGTCTGTTTGGTATTTAGGCAAGGCAGCGCCTATGTGGTGTGGTTATTCCCCATAAATAGGTGATAACGCAGCATCAATGCCAAACAGGCGCTGCCCTTCGGGTTCTGCCTAGGGGCGATTTACTCTTTGTTGCTCGGTTTTGACTTAGCCCACTAGGTTACAAACCTCGCGCCGTGATTAAACCGCCCCTAGCTTGAACAAATTTTAATCCGCAAAGGTCAACAGACCCTAATTATAACTGTTCTAAATAAACCCCGTAAAACACGGGGTTTATTTTTTCCTGATAGAAAATGTCACTTTTTTATAGCTAAGCTACAATTAAGTAAATTAATTTATGGGGGCGCTATGTTACAAGTCATTGCTAATATTCGATCGCGATACCGCTTGGCTTTATTGGCTATTGCCATTCTTAGCAGTGCGACAGCGCTACTTCTGCAATCTTTAATTTCAATTCAAAAAGACGATGCTCAAGTAATTAATGTGGCGGGTAAGCAACGAATGCTCTCACAAAAGATTGCGTGGTATGCAAACACAATGCACCATCACAATACTTTGCAGCATAAAAAGTCACTGCAGCAAGCCGCAAGAGATTTCAAATATGGTCATCATTTTTTAATAAAAAAAGCAGAGTCAGGAGAGTACTTATATTTAGATGATGCGCTTATTAGCCATTATTTTTCACCTGAGAGTAAGCTTGCTGAGCAAAGTGAACAATTTTATGCCGCAGTAGCATTATTTTTGCAATCAAATGACCTATCTTTAATTCCTGAGGAGTTTGAGGTTGATGAGGTTGAGATATTTCTCAAGCAGTTAGACAAGGCCGTTAGTTTATTCGAACAACAAGCAAAAGATAAAGTTACCTTAATTTCATATATTGAACTTGGGTTCTGGCTGGTAACGTTATGTTTATTATTCATTGAGTTGAAACTTATTTTTCAACCAATGGAAAAGCATATCATGACAACTTTAGATAAATATCAGCAACAAAAACAACATGCAGAATTGGTTAGTAAAACTAAAGAGCGTTTTATTGCAAGAGCAAGCCATGAGTTTAGAACCCCGTTACAAGGGCTTATAAATGCAATTAATGAATTAGAAACTAGTACAAGCCAGCATACACTAAAGCAGCAAGCACAATATTGCTCAAGCCGTTTATTAAATATTTTAGATGAACTACACGAAGCTCAATTGCTCAGTTCTGGGCAGTGGCAACTGACTCCTGTTAAAAGTAATTTATTAGAAACCCTTGAAGCGGTTATTCATTCCTACCAGTTTAGCTATCAGCAAAATAGCATTGAGCTAGTTAAGGACTTATCGTCAGAGCTTAATTGCACAGTTGAGTTAGATCATCGCCGTTTACAACAAGTATTGGGTGAATTACTTAACAATGCGCTTAAATTTACCAAAGTCGGTCAAGTGGTTGTTTCAGCATCGCTGCCTAATCAACAGCAACTCTTACTCACAGTCAGTGATACCGGTATTGGTTTTTCTAAGCAGTACCCTTACTTATCGACACCGGTAGAAATACAAGATACTCATTTCCAAGGAATGCAAATGGGGTTAGCGCGAGTGCAGCATATATTACGTGCGCAAAATGCAAATATTGAGTTTATAGATAAAGAGCCTACGGGCGCTTTGGTGAGTATTGTGTTGCCTGTTTGTATCACTCAGGAGCAGGGGGAGACTAGCCAATTACCGCATAAATTGCATTGCCTAGTAGTTGAAGACAATCCATTAAATGCGATGATTTTAAATGGCATTTTAAAAGCCATTAATTATACCTCGGATCTGGCCGAGAACGGTCTAATTGCAACGGATAAAGTTGCAGACAGTAATTATGATGTAATTTTTATGGACTTGAATATGCCTGTTATGGACGGCTTTCGAGCGATAGATATTATTCGTCAGGAGCTAAATTTAGCAACCCCCATTATTGTTGTTACGGCTAATACCTCACAAGCTGATTTAGAAAAGGCTTATCAGCTGGGAGCCGATGGGCATGTTTATAAACCAATCAACAATGACACCATTAAAAAAGCCCTTATAGATGTACTAAATAAGGGCTAACCAAGGATTGAGTATTACAAAAGTTAGTGTTTTACTTTTATATCGCCGACACCGACTTCAATTTTAATAGTGTGAGTACCATTGCCAGAGTATTCACTTTCAGAGCTGACCATTTTACGGCTGGTTTTAGCATCACCTGTTAAGCCTGAAATACGAGTATCACCAACACCACTATCAAGGTTAATGTATTTGTAGTCGTCACTTTGGCTATCAATACGAACGGCGCCCACGCCCACTTCAATGTCTGCACTGTTAGTAAAATCATTAATTTCAATATCACCAACACCTAAGTCTACATTAACCGCTAAACTACGTGGAACACTCACTAACCAGTTTTGCTGTACGTCGTCGTTATCCAAGCTTAATGTGAGTTCACTTGCTGTTTGTTTGCTATCAAGGGTTAGCTCATCAAGGTTATCTGTATTATCAAACCAACCGTTGTTTTTATCTTCGAGCTCAATAGATATTTTTATTTCATTGCCATCATGGGTATTAATTTCAAGACTGCCTACCGGAAAGCTAATATCAAGTGTTTGCTGAGTATCAACTGTAAAGTTGCGTTTAATTTCGTGCTCAACCTTAGCGTTTACAGTAGCACTCATAAATACTGTAAATGCAGTTAATAATAAAACTTTTTTCATAACGTTACCTGTTGTTTGAATGTATTTATTAATTAGTCGCAAGGGGGTCATAAAAGGTTTAAAGCAAAACAAATAATTTTATCGGAGGAAAAGCTAGCCAAGTAATAATTTGTCGGGTATTTTCAGTTTATGCAAAGATAAAGAGGGCTGCTGGTGGCATTTATACAACTACAAACAGTAACTGCTAAACTACAAGGTGAAGGGCAAAATAGTTACCAACTTAATAATTTAAACTGGCAAGTACAAAGCGGTCAGCACTGGTTGTTAATTGGTGGTAATGGCGCGGGGAAGTCTGCCATTACAGCAGTTTTACTCGGTTATGCGCAGCTGATCACGGGCGATAGACAGTGTACATTTGAGCGTATGGAGTTGGTCTCATCAGATATGCAAAAGCAGCTAATTAATGCTGAGTTACTGCAAAATCAAGATGACATAACCGATGGCTTAATTGCAGCTAGGCTTGTAAAAGATATCATTTTTGAAAATGCAGATAGCGCCTTTTTTGATAATGAATTATGCCAGCAGTTAATCGATATCTTTTCATTTTCTTCATTACTAACCCAGCGCTTGCGAGCTTTATCAACCGGTGAAACACGCAAACTTATGTTGATCAAAGCATTGAGTAATCGGCCTGAGTTTATAGTACTTGATGAACCCTTTGATGGCTTAGATACTGCCAGTACTGCAGCGCTTAATGATATTTTAGCGCAGCTTAGTAGTAGTATAACCATGGTGTTTGTGCTGAATCGTTTAGATGAAACGCCTAATTTTATCAGCCATTATGGCTACGTGGTTGATGGCCAATTGCAGCACCAATTAGCTCAGCCAAACGATGCACAGCGAGATGACTTATTTAAACTGCTGCATTTACAACATACAGACTTAACCATCCCTGAAAAAGACCCTGCAAACAGTCCGCCGATTTTCACCGGTGACGTATTAGTAAAGCTGTGCCAAGCAAAAGTAAGCTATGCGAATAAAACTGTGTTTAGTAACTTGGATTGGACAATCAAAGCCAATCAACACTGGCAGCTCAGTGGTCAAAATGGCTCAGGAAAAACCTGTTTACTTAACTTGATCACTGGCGATAACCCGCAGTGCTACAGCAATGATATTGAGGTATTTGGTTTTAAGCGTGGCAGTGGCGAAAGTATTTGGCAGATAAAGCAGCACATTGGTTATATATCAAATGCGTTACATATGGACTACAGAGTTAGTACGTCTGCTTTAAACACTATCGTATCGGGCTTTTATGACAGTATCGGGCTTTACCAAAAAGCTAGCGACAGCGAAATTAACACCGCACAACGGTGGCTGGAGTTACTGGGCTTAACTGATTATAAAAATACAGCGTTCACACAACTATCGTTTGGTGATCAGCGCATGTTACTGATTGCCAGAGCTATGGTTAAGCACCCAACTTTACTTATTCTTGACGAACCCTGTTTAGGGCTGGATGAAGCAAATCGGCAGCGCGTACTACTACTGATTGAAAAAATCTGCGCCGCACAAAGCAGCACGGTTATTTATGTAAATCACCACGCCAACGACAAAATAGCGGGTATAGAACACTACTTAAAAATGGAAAATTTTAGGTAAAGTAAAGGTTCTAGGTGTTAGGGGCTAGGGAAAAACAGAGCAGCTTGGTGTTAAATTTACCGCCGGAGGTTGGCTTGAGAGCAACGAAAGCCAACAGTGAATGTTTAAAACCAAAGCTGTGTTGATTGCTACCCCCTAGTTATGAAGAGAGGGGATAATTAACTTGAGTAATGTCCACGCAGTTAACTTTGCGATGGCATAAAAATATAATCAGGTGGCCGGAGGTATGTAGCCTCCAGCTCTACACACTCACCTTGCAATTTATTTTATGCCTACGAAAAAAGCACTGCATGGTGTTCTCCTCTAAAGCGCAGCGCCTCTTAAACTCTTTGTGAATAATTCACTTGAACACTTTTAACAAAGAGTAGGAAATGAGGAGGGGAGCATAAAACTGGGACGCTTGGCTATTGCTAGCCAAGCGGATGAGTTGTTTATTTGTGAGTAATTACAGGCGAGTTACTGTAATACCTTGCTCTTTAAACTGTTTTAACAAACCATGTTGCTCAGGTAAGTGCAGGGCACCTACGGCAATAAATAATTGCTCTTTAGCTAGGCGTGGGGTGAGTTCTTTTACCCAATTGTTGTTACGTTCAACCAGCATAACTTGTTCGCTGATTTCGCCGTAGTTACTGTCATCAAAGCTTTCGTTGTAATACTTGGTTAAAGTGTCCATATCGCCATTTTTCCACGCATCGACCAAGGTAATAAAATAAGTTTCAACATCGGCCAGTTGCTCAAAGGTTTCTTCTATCATTTCATTGCTTAGCAGTGACATATGGTTAAACATTTCCATTTGGTACTCTAATGTTTCAAGTTCACCAATTTGCTTGTTTTTAGTTTTAGCGTAAGCAAGTACTTGCTTATCAATGCCAGTTTGATCAGAAAAACCAGCATTTTGAAACTCCATTTGCATCATAGTGACCATCACAGCCCACGGTGCAAGGCCGTCAAACATAGCTATATCAATCGACTTTTTGCTGAAATACTCTTTCAGTTTTGCGTAGTTTTGCTCGGATAACTCACCTTTTAGGGTTTTACCATTCTTTAGCATCATAAAGGGCATTGAACGACGTTGCATTTCTAGAGGGCTAATTGCACTAATGTCTACTTCGACAATCACTTTGTCAGTGGCATCAATGGCTTTGGTTACTTTATTCGGCAGGCCTTTCATGCTGCTATCGCCAACATGGACGGTACCAAATAAATACGACTTAACGCCATTTTTTTCAAGTTGCCACAAACCAGGCTCTGCATGGCTGGCAAAGCTGAGTGTAAATAAAACCGTTAAAATAAAGTAGCTACTGATACGCTGCGTGAAGTTCATAATTATCCTTATTGCTGAGTTGCTAATGTTATCATATACCCAAATTGTGGGGTTAAGCGAGTAGTTGTTATTTTATTGCAAAATGCTTTTTGTTTCTGATATAGCTTATTTGAGATTTTATCATTTAAATATATCAAAAGTTTATTCAAGTTATGCTAAAAATGAATCAAACCGCGAAATGGTTATTACTAGGTATGAATTATCAATAAATGGCTATATTTGAAAATTCAATTCGTAATTTTGTATATTTTGAATTTTTAAACCAGTAAATTCAATTGTTACAAGCTTTTTTAGATTGTTTTTAGGGTTGACTTAACACGGGCATCGCGGTACTAATAGATAAAGACAGCGAGGATGCAAACGCTCCTGCGCTAATTAAACAAATTTACGGTATTTATTACATGCTTACAAACGCACTAAACCTAGTCCTTATTAACGTCGTGGTGATTATTATTACCGCGGGGGCTACTTAGTGCTTTAAATATTGTAAAGCATTATAAAAGCCCTCCGCACTTAACCAGTCGGGGGGCTTTTTAGTTTCAGGTTTAGAGAAAGTAATAGCACACAATGTCACTGAGGAATGAGGATTTATTAATGACAGGCGCAGAACTAACAATCGATTTATTAGCCAAGCATGGCGTAAATGAAGTATTTGGTTACCCCGGTGGTGCCATCATGCCAATTTACGACGCCTTGTATGGTGCGCCAGTGAAGCATTATTTGACTCGTCATGAGCAAGGTGCAGGGTTTGCTGCGGTAGGATTTGCGCGTAGTACAGGTAAGTTAGGCGTGTGTTTTGCTACTTCAGGCCCAGGCGCAACGAATTTAATCACAGCCCTTGCTGATGCTATGATGGACTCCGTGCCACTTCTAGCAATCACAGGGCAAGTACCTACAGCAGCAATTGGCTCTGACGCTTTTCAAGAAATCGATGTGTTAGGTATGTCGTTATCGTGCACAAAACATAGTTATATGGTTGAACGTGCAGAAGATTTAGCTGAAATCTTACAAGAAGCCATGCATCTTGCGCAAAGTGGCCGTCCAGGGCCCGTGCTTGTGGATATCCCAAAAGACATTCAGTTAGCGCAAGTGCCTTTTCATCCTTGGCTGGCTGCTGATGATTATTTACCTCAGTTAGATTTAAACCAAGTGGCTATTGCAAATCAGTTATTAAGTGAAGCTAAACGACCTGTAGCGTATGTTGGTGGTGGCGTACAAAGTGCCGGTGCACAAAATGAGTTAATGCAATTTTTAGAAAAAACGCAAATGCCTGCTGTTTCAACATTAAAAGCATTAGGCAGCGTATTACCCGATTATGAATATGACTTAGGCATGCTAGGTATGCATGGTGGTCAAGCTGCAAATTTAGCGGTACAAGAGTGTGATGTACTAGTATGCATAGGTGCTCGCTTTGATGACCGTGTAACTGGTAATTTAAGTAAGTTTGCAGCCAAAGCAAAGGTGATTCATTTAGATATTGATGTGGCCGAAGTAGGTAAGCGAAAGCCTGCTAAAGCATCTTTAATTGCAGATTTAAAAACATCGTTGCCGCAACTTGAGTGTTTTGTAACACCACAAGCATGGTTAGCGCACAGTAAAGAGATGATGGTTAAACATGCGTGGCGTTATGATTACCCTGGTGAAAAAGTATTTGCACCGTACTTGCTAAACCAACTTAGTCAGCGTATGCCTAAAACGGGCGTAGTCTGTTGTGATGTAGGTCAGCACCAAATGTGGGTTGCACAGCATATGAAATTTAGCCATCCGAGTAATCATTTAAGCAGTGGTGGTGCGGGCACAATGGGCTTTGGTTTACCCGCAGCAATTGGTGCACAAGTAGCACGCCCAGATGATTTTGTTATCACCGTTTCTGGTGATGGTTCAATCATGATGAACATTCAAGAGCTGGCAACTATTCGCCGTAATAATTTACCGGTAAAAATATTAATACTGGATAACCAACGTTTAGGTATGGTGCGCCAATGGCAAGAGCTGTTTTTTGATGGCCGTTACAGTGAAACAAACTTATCAGATAACCCAGATTTTGTGCAGTTAGCGGCAGTATTTGGTATCCCAGGGCAAACAATTACCCACGCTAATCAAGTGGATGATGCAATTACAGCATTAGTGAACAGCACAGGCCCGTACATAGTACACGCCTGTATCGATGATAAAGAAAATGTATGGCCATTAGTACCACCAGGTGCTGCTAACGATGAAATGATGACGGAGAGTGCAAAATGAAACACAGTTTAACAGTGACTTTAAAAAACCAGAGTGTGGCCGTTGAGCGTTTTTTGCGTGTCGTGCGTCATCGTGGTTTTGATTTAACCCATTTTCAGCTCAACCTGGACGACGGCCACTATCAAGTAGAAATGACAGTCGATAGCGATAAACCAGTCTACTTACTAACAACACAACTGGCTAAATTAGTTGACGTAAAGCAGGTGATGCTACAAAGCGTACAGCAACAGCAAGCAATGTAGTTTGCATAAAAAATCAACAGGGTTAGAGGGTACTTCCCCTCTAACAGTAAAAAAAATTAAAGAATGAGGAACAGCCTTGCGGCTGCAAACACTGAGGTAACTATGGCTAAATTAAGAAGTGCAACTACAACAGAAGGTCGAAAACGCGCAGGTGCCCGTGCATTATGGCGCGCAACAGGTATGACAGACACCGATTTTGGTAAACCAATTATTGCTGTTGTGAACTCATTTACGCAATTTGTACCAGGCCACGTGCATCTTAACCAACTCAGCGAACTTATGGCCGAAACCATCACTCAAGCCGGTGGTGTACCAAAAGAATTCAATACTATCGCCATTGATGATGGCATAGCTATGGGACACGGCGGCATGCTTTATTCATTGCCTTCGCGTGATTTAATCGCCGACTCTGTCGAGTACATGGTAAACGGCCACTGCGCCGATGCAATGATCTGTATTTCAAACTGCGACAAAATCACACCAGGAATGATGCTTGCGGCATTACGCTTAAATATTCCGGTTATTTTTGTATCAGGCGGCCCTATGGAAGCGGGTAAAACTAAGCTTGCTAATATTGATATTAAACTCGATCTCGTTGATGCCATGGTCAAAGGTGCTGATACTTCTGTAAGCGATGCCGACTCAGAACAAGTTGAACGCTCAGCATGCCCAACCTGTGGTTCGTGCTCAGGCATGTTTACAGCGAATTCAATGAACTGTTTATTAGAAGCGATAGGTCTAGCACTGCCAGGCAACGGCACTACGCTTGCTACACATAAAGACCGTAAACAGCTGTATGTTGAAGCCGGTGCGCGTATTGTCGATTTATGCCGAGAGTACTATCAAAAAGATAACCACGATGTATTACCGCGTTCCATTGCCAATAAAGCGGCGTTTATGAACTCAATGGTGGTTGATATCGCAATGGGCGGGTCGTCAAATACCGTACTGCATTTATTAGCCGCTGCCCAAGAAGCGGGTGTTGATTTTGATATGTCACATATTGATGAATTATCTCGTAAAACGCCTTTCTTATGTAAAGTAGCACCGGCAACGCCTGAGTATCATATTGAAGATGTACACCGTGCTGGAGGCATGATGGCAATCGTACGTGAGCTAGGCAAAGCTGGCCTATTTGACTTGTCTGTAAACCATGTTGCCGGTATGACCATGGGTGAACTGGTTAAAAAATGGGATGCCACTGATCCAAATAACGAAGCCGCACAAAAATTCTATCGTGCAGGGCCTGCAGGTATCCGTACGACTAAAGCAATGAGTCAATCGTGTCGCTGGGATGAAGGCGATAACGACCGCGAAAATGGCTGTATCCGCAGTGTTGAACATGCGTTTCGTCAAGATGGCGGGCTGGCTGTACTTTCGGGTAATTTGGCGCTTGATGGCTGTATTGTTAAAAGTGCTGGCGTGGTTGACGAAATGCTGCATTTTGAAGGTACAGCTGTAGTGTATGAATCACAAGATGATTCGGTGGAAGGTATCTTAAATGACGAAGTAAAAGCTGGTGATATCGTGGTTATTCGTTATGAAGGTCCTAAAGGTGGCCCAGGTATGCAAGAGATGCTTTACCCAACCAGTTATTTGAAATCAAAAGGTCTTGCTGAAAAATGTGCCTTGATCACTGATGGTCGTTTTTCTGGGGGGACTTCAGGTTTATCAATTGGTCATGTATCACCAGAAGCGGCAAGTGGTGGTGCAATTGCCTATGTTGAGAACGGCGATAAAATTATTATTGATATAGCCAGTCGTGAAATCACTTTAGCATTAACAGATGAAGAGCTTGAAGCGCGTAAACAAAAACAATTGGCTCGTGGCAAACAAGCCTATAAGCCGCTTGACCGCGACCGTTATGTATCATCAGCGTTAAAAGCGTATGCGCTACTTGCAACCAGTGCTGATAAAGGTGCCGTGCGTGATTTGGCCAAACTGGAGGAGCTTAGCTAATTATGGTTTCTCAAGAGCTCGATTATTTTCGTGCTATTATTCAAGCGAATATGGAGCCGCTGGCAAAAGTCACTGAGGTAAGCGAAATGCCTACCTTGAGTGAGCGTCTCGGCAATCATGTTTGGCTAAAGCGCGAAGATCAGCAGCCTGTTTATTCGTTTAAACTTCGCGGCGCGTATAATAAATTAGCAAAATTACCTAAAGGGTCTGTGGTGATCACAGCCTCTGCGGGTAATCATGCCCAAGGAGTGGCACTGAGTGCTTCGCATTTGGGGCATCAGGCCACGATTGTCATGCCTGTTACCACACCTGAAATTAAAGTAAATGCAGTACGTGCTTTAGGTGGTGAAGTGGTGTTACATGGTCACCACTTTGATGCCGCTAAAGCTTATGCCCTAGAACTTACCGAAAAGCGTAATGGGGTGTTTGTTCCGCCATTTGATGACCCAGATGTGATTGTGGGTCAAGGCACTGTCGCGCGAGAACTAATGCAACAGCTTAATCAACTTGATGCGGTGTTCATTCCGGTGGGTGGCGGTGGCTTACTTGCGGGAATGGCGGTGTATATTAAGTCGTTACGTCCTGACATTAAAGTCATAGGTGTTGAAGCCGACGAAAGTGCTTGTTTACAAGCAGCCCTTGCAGCAGGAAAGCCTGTAGAGCTTGATCGCGTTGGTAGTTTTGCTGATGGTGTTGCGGTTAAAATCATCGGCAGTGAAACCTTTCGTTTAGCGCAAAAATTTTGCGATGAAGTGGTAACAGTCAGTGGCGATGAAATATGCGCTGCAATGCAGGATATTTTT
Source organism: Pseudoalteromonas mucoides (assembly GCF_049257175.1). Lineage (NCBI taxonomy): Bacteria > Pseudomonadati > Pseudomonadota > Gammaproteobacteria > Alteromonadales > Pseudoalteromonadaceae > Pseudoalteromonas > Pseudoalteromonas mucoides. The sequence goes on along the minus strand of NZ_JBMMUC010000013.1, from coordinate 104,561 downwards.
GTTTCAACCCGTGCTATCGCAGAGCCTTCTGGCGCACTTGCAACTGCAGGTCTGAAAAAGTGGAGTCAGCAAAGTGGCCATAAAGGACTGCATTTAGCCGCTATTTTGTCTGGCGCTAACTTAAACTTTGACCGTTTACGCTATGTTGCAGAGCGAACAGCATTAGGTGAAAAGAATGAAGCCTTATTTGCGGTAACCATTAATGAAGAAAAAGGCAGTTTTAAGCAGTTTTGTGCATCTCTAGGCGGCAGAGCAATTACTGAGTTTAACTACCGTTATGCAGGCCCTGGCGAAGCACAAATTTTTGTTGGCATTGCCCTGCGTCAAGGTCAACAAGAGCTTGATGAACTGAAAAGCGATTTAACCTCGAACGGTTATCAATTTTGTGATTTATCAGATAATGAGCTGGCTAAGTTACACGTACGGTATATGGTCGGTGGTAAAGCGCCAGAGCAAATGCAAGAGCGGTTATTACGCTTTGAGTTTCCTGAGTATCCCGGTGCGCTAGCACGCTTTTTAGACACATTGGGCAGTAACTGGAATATTACTTTATTTCATTATCGTAACCACGGTGGCTCAATGGGCAATGTACTTGCTGGTTTTGCGATAGAGCCAAGTCAGTTTGAGGTGTTTAATGAGCATCTAAACCGCTTGGGCTATAGCGTACAAGATGAGACAAACAACCCATGTTTTACTCAGTTTTTGACAACGCAACCGCCACTAAATACCGTACAAGCTGCAAATAATTAAGGATCTCCTGCGGATAATTGCCTTATTAATAATTTTATCTATAGTTATTAGTAATGACTAATTACCCCTCAGGTATTTATATTGCTACTTAAAGGGTTTATAACAGCAATTAGCCTAGTTGGTATATTACATTGCAACATAGCACAGGCTGAGACGAAGCATGTCACCTTACAGCTTAAATGGTCACATCAGTTTCAGTTTGCTGGCTATTATATGGCCCAACAAAAAGGCTTTTATAAAGATGTTGGGCTCAATGTAACGATAACAGCCGCAGATGTAAGTGAGCCAGACACCTTTAGTAAAGTACTCGCGGGCCAAGCACACTTTGGCGTGGGCCACTCGGGTATTTTACAACATCGTATTGATGGTCAGCCCTTGGTGACAATGGCTGCTATTTTACAATTCTCTCCTTATTGTTGGATGGTAAAAAAAAGCTCCGATATTTTTCATCCTCGAGACTTTTTCAATAAACGTATTAGCTCTATTAGTCGCAAAGAAAATGCTGAGTTATTGGTCATGCTTGAACGTAGTGGCGTTGATCCCCTGTTATTGCCAGCCTATTTAAGTAATGGAAAAACAGATCAATGGTTGAATGATCAATTAGATGCGATGCAGGTTTATATTACTAATGAACCCTTTATTATGAGACAGCAGGGGATTGAGCATCGTTTAATTTGCCCGCAAAGGTACGGCATTAACGTTTATAGCGATATTCTCTACACCACAGAAAACATGCTAGTGCAGCACCCTAAAACGGTTGAAAACTTTTATCAAGCAAGCTTAAAAGGCTGGCGTTACGCAATGATGAACTTAGATGAATCAATTGCGGTTACCGCAAAGTATTATGCGAACGATAAAAGTCATCAAGAGCTCAGCTACGAAGCCGAAGTGTTAATTGATTATATTTCTCCGCCCGGTTCTAAATTAGGGGCTATGTCGATGGCTAAATGGCGATTAATAGCTGATTTATACAATATAGAGCAGGATCGTTTTGATGAAGTGAAAAATGGCTTTATTTACCAATATGAGAAGCCTAAAAAACTACGGCTCTCGTGGATGTTGATAGCGGCCATTATTATTAGTGTGTTATCTATCCCGCTTTACCTACGCTTGATGCTGAAAAAAAGCGTATAATAAGGCAAATACTTTTCATCGTTCAAAATTTTATGACCCTTGCTGAGCAGTTTACAGCCTTAGATACTCTCTTATTATCGACTCGCCAATTTTGGCAATGTACCGCGTTTGATTACGATGAACTGCCTTGGCCAGAGCTGACTCCGACTCTTGAAGCATTAACTGATCAACAAGTTACTGAGCTGGATAGCGATCAAAATGCACTTTATACCTTCTTTAGCCCGTTTATTAATGATTTAGAAAAACTTGCTAATTTATGTGCGATATCAACAGCGCAAATTGCACGCACAGATTATCCTTTTTGGATCAGCAACGGTATTAAAGGACGCAAGTTTGAGCAGTTACAAGATTTTGTTGCGGCATTGGGTGTGCAAACCAAACCGGTACTTGAATGGTGTGCAGGTAAAGGTCATTTAGGGCGAATGCTGGCATTTAATCAAGCGCCGAATGTACACAGTATTGAGCTTCAACAACATTTATGCGATCAAGGTCAGCGTAGCGCGCAGCAGCAAGGCCTTGCGATGCACTTTAGTCAGGCTGACGTGTTAAAAGATGATGTGTCAGTCCACTTTACTCAACAACAGCATGCGGTTGCACTGCATGCCTGTGGTGCGTTGCATCAGAGCTTTATGCAGCAGGCTTGTCGTGCTCAAACACAACAAATCAGTTTATCACCTTGTTGCTATCACCTTTTTACTGATGATGCTTATTTAGCGATGAGTGAGCCTGCAAAGCAAAGTGAATTAATGTTGCGTCATCGAGATCTAAAACTAGCTTTACAAGAAACCGTCACCGCACCTTCAAGAGTGGCAAAAGTGCGTAAAACTGAAGTTGAGTGGCGGCTTGGTTTTGATGCGATGCGCAAGGCTATTACCGACTCTACTAACTATGTCAGTGTACCGTCGGTAAACAAGGCTATGTTCTCAGGTTCATTTAAAGCTTTTTGTGCATGGGCAGCTGAAAAAAAGTCATTAGAAATACCGCAAGATATTGATTATGATTATTTTTTATTAAAGGGGCAAATGCGCAAAAAGGTCACGGAGCGTATTGAACTGGTTCGACATGTGTTCAGAAGAGCAATAGAAGTTTGGCTTGTGCTCGATCGTGCTTTATATTTGCAACAACAAGGTTATCAAGTCACTGTGAAAACATTTTGTGAAAAGCAATTAACGCCTCGCAATATCTTGATCCAAGCAAATTTACCGTTATAAATAGATAAGAGATGCAATGAGAAAGTTAAAGAATTTATTCGAAAATAATAAACGCTGGGCAGAACGCACTTGCAAAGATGATCCTGAATTTTTTAAAATTTTATCAATGCAGCAAAACCCTGAATACTTATGGATCGGTTGCTCAGATTCTCGCGTTCCAGCGAACGAAATTGTTGATTTAATGCCAGGAGAGTTATTTGTCCACCGTAATGTAGCTAATGTTGTTGTACATACCGATCATAACTGCCTTTCAGTAATGCAGTACGCCGTTGAAGTGTTAAAAGTGAAGCACATTATGGTGGTAGGTCACTATGGTTGTGGTGGCGTGCAGGCGGTGCTTAATGATGCTAAGTTTGGTTTGATTGATAATTGGCTACGTCATGTGGGTGATGTAAAAGAAAAATACATTACCAATATAAGCGAAATGCCAGAGCAAGAGCACTTAAACTGCTTAATTGAGCTCAATGTTATTGAACAAGTACGTAATGTTTGTCGCACCAATATAGTTCAAGAAGCATGGCAGCGTGGCCAAGAACTCACCATTCATGGTTGGGTATATGGTTTAGCAAACGGCCATTTAACCGATCTTGAATCAGTAGTGACCTGTGCCGATGAAGTGGCTGATACTTATAAAAGCGCAGCGAAAAGAGTGTTTGAGCGCAATATTAAATAAGGCTATTTTAGCTATGGCTTTACGCGCTTTCTTCTGCGCGTAAAGTGAGTACTTCATAACCATCAGCAGTCACAGCAATAGTATGCTCCCACTGTGCCGATAGTTTTTTGTCGCGCGTAACGACAGTCCAGCCATCAGGCTTGGTTTTTATCTTTGCTGCACCTTGATTGATCATAGGCTCAATGGTGAACGTCATTCCTTCTTTTAGTTCTACCCCCGTATTGCGTTTACCATAATGGAGTACTTGTGGCTCTTCATGCATTTGTTCACCAATGCCATGTCCGCAGTACTCTTTAACTATGCTATAACCATTACTATGAGCAAAGCTTGCTATGGCGTTGCCAATATCGCCTAACCTCACTCCCGGTTTTACGAGCTTGATGCCTTGCCACATGGCTTGGTAGGTTTTATCAACCAAACGCTTAGCCAATGGTGAGACATCGCCAAGCATGTACATTTTACTTGAGTCAGCAATATAACCATTTTTCTCCAGGGTGATATCAATATTAACAATGTCACCTGACTTTAAAATGCGTTTAGTATCGGGGAAGCCATGACAAACAACCTCGTTAACAGAGCTGTTTAATGCATATGGGTAATCGTATTGTCCCTTACTTGCAGGGCGCGCAGCAAGCTCATCAATAATATAGCGCTCAACTAAATCATTAATTTGCATAGTGGTAATACCGACTTGCACATGCTCATCTAAATAGGTAAACACTTGAGCAAGTAAACGGCCAGATTCACGCATTAAAGCAATTTGTTCGGGGGTTTTAATGACGATATCACTCATGTTGAAATTCCTTCGTAGTGACATCAGCTTGCGCCAATTGTTGTTTTAAAATTTCAGCGTAAGTCATTGTCGGATTTAGCTCAGCAAGCATGCCTATTTTTATCCAGAATTCAGATTGTGAATTGATTGAACGAACCATAGTGCTGCTGGCTTTACGAATTTCTTCGTGCAGTTCGTCGCTAATTTTTACAATGCCCATAAATCTGCCAATATGTAATATATATATGTTTTGTATATATAGCGTATATTGTTTTGCCTATATATCAAGTATAAGTTTTTTTACAGGTATTAAAAAAGGCAGCGAATGCTGCCTTTAAAGTGAGCTTGATAAGTTAATTAAGCGTCATCTTTATTAGCTAATTGCTGCTCTAATAAGGCAACTTTAGCTTCCAGTTCAGTTAATTTTTCACGCGTACGAATAAGTACTTGGCTTTGTACATCAAACTCTTCACGGCTGACAAAGTCCATTTCAGCTAGTTTATTTTGAATAGCCTGCTTGGTTTTTACTTCAAAAGTATCCGCGAGGTTTTTTACACCTTGTGGCATATTGCTTGAGATTTGCTTGGCGATTTCTTCAATTTTTGCTGGGTTGATCATGTCTATCCCTCGGTGTCGCGTAAAATGATAATAACTAATCTTACCTTATTGGCTAGGCGTATTGTAGTGATTACGCTAAAATTGCCCGTCTTTAATGTAATCTCTTTGGTCGTTATGAAACTCAATCCTAAACAAGATGAAGCGGTAAAATATATTAGTGGCCCATGCCTAGTGCTGGCAGGAGCGGGCTCTGGTAAAACGCGAGTAATCACTAATAAAATCGCTTACTTGGTGCAAAAGTGTGAGTATCAAGCGCGCAATATAGCCGCGGTTACTTTTACCAATAAAGCAGCTAAAGAAATGCGCGAACGGGTGATGCAAACGCTCGGTAAACAAGAATCAAAAGGGTTATGGGTATCTACCTTTCATACTCTCGGCCTTGAGATCATTAAAAAAGAGTTAAAAACCTTAGGGTTTAAACCGGGTTTTTCATTATTTGACGATCAAGATACCAATCAATTATTAGGTGATTTGACAGAAGATGAGCTGAAAAAAGATAAAGACTTACTTAACTTATTGAAGATGCAAATCGGCAGCTGGAAGAATGAACTCATTTTACCAGAGCAAGCTATTCGCGAGGCTCGCGAACCGCAAAAAGCATTGTTTGCCCAACTTTATGCGCGCTATCAAACACAATTACGTGCTTATAATGCATTAGACTTTGACGATCTGATCATGATCCCAACATTGTTATTAAGCACTAATGCCACGTCTCGTGAGCGGTGGCAGCAGCGTTTTCGCTATTTGCTAGTGGATGAATACCAAGATACCAATACTAGCCAATATCAGCTGGTTAAGTTGTTAGTAGGCGAGCGTACTCGCTTTACTGTAGTAGGTGATGACGACCAATCAATATATTCATGGCGCGGTGCCCGTCCTCAAAACCTTGTGCTGTTAAGTAAAGACTTCCCAGGGCTTAGGCTTATTAAGCTCGAGCAAAACTATCGTAGTGCAGGGCGAATTCTTAAAGCCGCGAATATTTTGATTGCCAATAACCCTCATGAGTTTGATAAAAAACTGTTTAGTGAACTAGGTTACGGTGAGCCAATAAAAGTAATTGGCTGTCGTGACGAAGAGCATGAGTCTGAGCGAGTTGTTGCGGAAATTATTTCGCATAAGTTTATGAAGCGCACAAGCTATAAAGATTACGCCATTTTGTATCGGGGTAACCACCAAGCCCGTGGGTTTGAAAAATCATTAATGAGTAACCGCATTCCGTATAAAATTAGTGGTGGAATGTCGTTTTTCTCTCGTTCTGAAATTAAAGATATCATGGCGTATCTACGCTTGCTCGTGAACCAAGATGACGATAATGCATTTCTACGTATTGTGAATACGCCGCGTCGCGAAATAGGCACAGTCACGCTTGAAAAGCTGGGGACATTAGCAAATGAAAAACACGCGAGTTTATTTGCTACCTGTTTTGATAACGACCTTAGCTATCGATTAAAAGGGCGTGGTTTAAATTCGTTAGCAGGGTTTGCCCGCTGGGTGGTTGAGTTGTCTGATAACGCTGTACGGGGCGATACGCTCGAAGCAGTAAAAGACTTGATAAGACAAATTAACTATGAGGCCTATTTATACGAGTCCTCACCGAGTGCCAAAGCCGCAGAGATGCGGATGAAAAACGTTTCTGAACTGTACCGTTGGATCACCGACATGCTTACGGGTGATGCAGATAACCCCCCTATGACATTGGCCGAAGTAGTGAGCAAGTTAACGTTACGCGATATGCTAGAACGTAACGAAGAAGAAGACGAAAGTGATGCGGTACAATTACTTACGTTACATGCTTCAAAAGGTCTTGAGTACCCGTATGTGTTTATGGTGGGAATGGAAGAAGGATTACTGCCGCACCAAGTCAGTATTGACGAAGAAAATGTCGATGAAGAGCGCCGCTTAGCGTATGTGGGTATCACTCGTGCACAACAAGAGCTCACCATGACTTATGCGAAAATTCGCCGTCAATTTGGTGAAACGTCACAAACGGAGTTGAGTCGCTTTGTGCAAGAGTTGCCACAAGATGATTTAGCGTTTGAAAATAAAAAGGCACCAAATACGCAAGCTGAGAGAATGGAAAAGGGCCAAGCTCGCGTTGCAAACCTGCGTGCTATGTTAAAAAAGCCTAACTAATTTTGTTGTTGCTCACTGCTATCAAGAGTTGCATCCGCAGGAGATAACATATTAATTGCATGTTGCTTACCAACAAATAAAGATAAGCCATGAGTATCTAATAAGGCTCTAAAATTTAAAATTGAAGGGCCTTTTGCAATCACTTTAACTTGCTTGATTTTAGTGATTGCTAATACACCTTGTAATTGTAAATCGTAGCTTTGTTGTTGTAATACCCGCTTGCTAAATGTTGAGCTGAGCAGCAGGTAATCAAAGTTAAGTTCAGTTAATAGGTTTAACTCGCAACGATCTTTAGCAAAGTCGTTTAAGCCAATAGCATAGCCCTGATCACTCAATTGTTTAAGGTTGCTTATTTGTACCGCAGACGCATATCGAATTTCTTGTTCATTAAATAATAAGCAAAGCTGTTTTTTATTTATTTGGCTTTGTAAGGTTAAGCACAAAGCTTGAAACTCAATTTTTTCCAGTAATAATGCAGAGCAAGGTAATAATGCCACGCCTAAATTAGCCGCTTGGGCTTGTTTACAAGCTTGATCTAAAAGGAGTAACTCAACTTCTAGCTGCTGTGCTTTGTCAGCGGCAAATTTCTTTAAAATATCAAAGCTGGTGCTGCCAAGTACAGGGTGTTCGCCAAAGGCTTCAATTAATACTTCAGATTGAAATTGCTCATTTAGGGTGATGATCTCAGAGCTGCGAAAATGCATTGGTAATGCATCGAGATGATGGCTAGCCTCAAACTCCTGATTGTTGGTAGTCACATTAAGTAGCGGGTGAAAAAACTCAAAACGACTGCGACCTGCGTTTTTAGCGTAGTACATAGCCGCATCTGCATCACGAATAATTTCATCGGTGTGCTTATAATGTGTTTTTGAATAGGTAATACCCACACTGGCACCACTTTGTACACAAATACCTTTCATGCAAAATGGTTTTTTCATAAGCTTAATTATGCGCTTTGCGACATCTTCGGCTTGCTGACGCTCTGTTAGGTGAGTGAGTAAGATAACAAATTCATCACCCCCAAGGCGCGCTAATAAATCGTGTTCACGTATACATTGCGAAAATGATTCAGCCACCCCAATTAAAAATTGATCGCCCGCTTGATGACCGAGTTGATCGTTAATGTCTTTAAACTTATCTAAATCTATAAACAGTACCGCAAATTCTTGTTCAGGGTAGCGTTGGTAGTGTTGTAAGGTTTTTTCAAGCTGGGTCAAAAACAAGCTGCGGTTTGGTAAACCGGTGAGCGAGTCGTGGTGGGCATCGTGATATAATTGCTGTTCTATTTTTTTCCGCTCTTCTATTTGCATCTGCAAATGCATGTTCGTTTGGCGAATTTCTTTCGTTTTTTCAGCGACGCGATGCTCAAGATTTTGGTTACTACGCTTTATTGCTTGGCTTGCTAAATGTGTTTGTAATACGCTCGCAATTTGGTGAGAAACAAAGGTAATTAATTCACAATCATCGTGATTAAAAATATGCTTATTTTGATAAGCTTGGCAAACAATTAAGCCAATAACGCCTTGCGAGGTTTTTAGTGGCGCTCCTAACCAGCTGGTTGCTATTTGCTGCTCTGGTACTAATTCTGGGCGCTCAACAACACCACTTTTTATTAACTTTTCAGCGCGGATTGAATCAATTAATTGCGTTTTCTCAGTACTTAATACTAGCTCGCTATAACCTTTGGCAAAAGGGCGAGGTTGGGTATTGGGGTTAAATTCGTCGACACAATAAGGAAAGTTTAACCAGCCTGATTTCTTGTCATACAGAGCAATGTACAAGTTTTTAGCGTAAGTTATTGATTTTATTATCTCATGAACTTGCTGATAGACTTCTTCTATATGTTTGCTCTGGGTGGCAAGTTCAGATATTTTAAACAGAATATGCTGACGTTCTAACGTTTTTTTATGTTGTTCAACTTCAAGATTGAGCGCTTCGTTACTTTGCGTAAGAGCACGGGTGCGTATTTTTACCTCAGACTCTAATAATTCACGTTTTTTAACCCGCTCAATTGCTGTTGCAAGGTATAAAGACATGACTTCAAGCAGCTCTATTTGTTGCTCTGAATAACTTTGTTTTTTATCGTAACTTTGTGCTACAAGAACACCGATTATTTGTTTTTCTCGATAAACAGGTACACCTACCCAATGTTCCGCTGGTGAGCCAAGTAATTTAAAATGCCCTTTGTCAGCAGCTTTCTGCATCTCATTACCTTGGTAATAAGTTGTCTTACCTTGCTTGAATACATAACCTGTGACACCTTGACTAAAGTTATGATCTTGGTTTAAAGGAATAGATATACCGTCTTTTTCATCGGCGAAATAGGATAGCTCTAGAGTGTTAGTAAATTGATTTAATAATACAACGTAAAAACTTTTACTTGGTACATAGTCTTGCAAAATATTGTGTATTGCAGGATAAAGTAGGTTTAGTTCGGCAACTGTACTTGCTTGCTCTGATAGCTGTATCAGGGCATTTTGTAGGTGATGTGATTGCTTGTACTTTTTAACTAAAGCGGATAAACGGGCATTCTTATGCTCTAGTTTTTGTAATAAAGCTGCTTTATCTTCCACTGACGTTAAACCGACTGTTTTTATTGTATAATTATTACACTCATATTTTCATTTTTTAGGTTAATCGTCAAGTAGATAATAGTATTAGAAGAAGATAATAATAATTCACTATAAAACATTAATATTTATAGTTTCTCTAACAAAAAAGACTGGTAAAAACCAGCCTTTTGAATTTAAACTAAATAATTAAGTATTATTTTTTAGACATGAAATCAATGGCAGCTTGTAATTCATCATCAGAACAATCCATACAAGTGCCTTTAGGAGGCATTGCATTAAAGCCATTAATAGCATGATCTAATAGCGTCTGTGCACCCTTAGCTAAACGAGGGGCCCAATCCTCAGCTGATTTTGGCGCGCCTAGTGCACCTGTGCCATGGCATGCAAAACATGCAGCTTGATAGACTTGTTCACCAGAACGAGGACCTGTTGGCACTTCAGCAACAGCTGCTTTATCGCCTTCAAAGTAAACGGCACCGATTGGTGCGATACGTTTTTTGATCGCATCTTCGGTCATAGAGTTATCATATGGCTGTGCGTATGCGGTGGTTGCTAGCAATAATAATGCTGCTGATAGTTTTTTCATTTTGCCTTGCTCACTTCGATTTGAACGTGATCAATCACGATAGATGACGGAATTTAGAACGATTATATACCCAAACCACCCCAAGATGCGAGTTTCAGTTGGAATTAAAAGCGATTTAGACAAGGCATTGATTGCAAATAATGGTTGTTCCCTTGTTAAAATCAATAACGCAGTATAAATCGCTTTTAAACCAACCCGATGGGCGTTTCACAGGCACTTACTCTCAGCGTTGTTACTTCTTAAAAGGGACTGCCATTGTTGCAAAGTAACGCCTTGATATTAAGCACCTGTTAAACGCTGAATTCTGTATCTTGGGGTGGTTTGGGTATAACGCTTAGCCACAATTTATAAAATGCTGTGAGCTGTTTTTATTTTGAAAAAACGACATTTTTTGCGTTAGCGCAAAATGTCGTTAAAAAATTCACTCATTGTTTAACACATTTTTATGACTGCTTTGACTAGCTTTTCAATTCCTGCATCGGCATCTAATATAGATTGCGCAAGCATATATGCAGGTGTTGTAACTACTTTATGTTGTTCATCAATAACAATCTCATCCACAGAGCAGTTGATGTGTTTAGCGCCTAAGGTGTTAATAGCTGATGCTGTGTCAGCATCATTACCAATGGTGGTTTTTACACCTGCTCGATAGATCAGTGGGATCATTGCTGGTGCTATACACATATAACCTGCAGGTTTAGCCATGTCAGCAAATTGCTTACAGACTTGCAATACATCTGAGTTCATCTGTGCTTGAGCTCCTTTAACTGCAAAATCGCAAAGGTTTTTAGCGGCGCCAAAGCCGCCTGGAATGATCAATGCGTCAAAGTTTTCAGCGTTTAGCTCGGTTACTGGTTTAATATCACCACGGGCGATACGAGAGGCTTCGACTAATACATTTCGATTTGGCGCCATTTGCTCGCCTGTGAGGTGATTAATTGTATGCAGTTGTTCTATATCAGGGGCAAAACATTGATAGCTTGCATCGGCTTTGGCTATATGGAGTAATGTAAGTACTGCTTCGTTTATTTCTGCACCATCATAAACACCACAACCAGCTAAAATTACAGCAATTTTTTTCATAATGAAGATCTCCTTGAAATTGATATGATCAGTCTAGCATGCAGCAGAGTTAAAATAGAGATCAGCGAATTATAAAAATAAATTTATTCCAAAATACCAGTGTAGCAAAGCGAACTCGCGGTATATGCTTTTTTTAAAGTCACTAAAGAGGAAAAAATTATAAAGGATCACTATGATCTTTGATCCATTATGGTAGAATGCTCGTCCGGTTATTTAGAAGGGTAAAAAATAACCGTTTAGTAGGTTGAAAATAAGTAGGGTCATATAAGACAATTACAAGGAAAGTAAAGTAATAAAATTGCTTTTCCACATTGGCCTAATAAAAATAAAAAAAGAACGCCGTATTATCTTTTTATATAAATCAACTGGTTATAGTTTTTCTAAGTGCTTTTTGCTACTTTGGAAGAATTAACTGTGTTTGTTATCTACAAAGTTATCCACAGCTTGCTCTTGTTTTACCCTCTCAAACAAAATCTAATTCAAGTCGTTTTATGTGTGTCCTTGTGGCATGCTTATAGTTATTTCGTTTTATCTCATTTAGGATCCAATTACATCATGGCTCAGATCCCCGAAAATCCACTTATCTTAGTTGATGGCTCTTCATACTTATTTCGTGCATACCATTCGCCACCACACTTAACTAACTCTAAGGGTGAAGCAACTGGTGCTATTTACGGTGTGGTCAACATGCTAAAAAGCTTGATCAAACAGTATGATCCATCTCATATGGTGGTGGTGTTTGATGCTAAAGGTAAAACATTCAGAAATGATATGTATAGCGAATATAAAGCGAATCGTCCTCCTATGCCGGATGATCTGCGTACACAAATAGCGCCATTACATGACATTATTAAAGCGATGGGATTTCCGCTGATCAGTATTGAAGGTGTTGAAGCTGATGATGTAATAGGCACTTTTTCACGTATCGCAACTGAGCAAAAGCGCCATGTATTAGTATCTACCGGTGATAAAGACATGGCTCAGCTAGTAAACGAACATGTTACTTTGATCAATACCATGACTGATAGCATTTCAGATCCCGTAACAGTTGTTGAGAAATTTGGTGTTGGCCCAGAGCTAATTATCGATTACTTAGCGTTAATGGGTGATAAAGTCGATAATATTCCAGGTGTAGACGGTTGTGGCCCAAAAACTGCGGTTAAGTGGCTACAAAAGTATGGATCATTACAAGGTGTGTTAGATCATGCCAGTGAAATCAAGGGTAAAATCGGCGAAAAGCTAGCTGCCGCAATAGATCATTTACCACTGAGCTATGAATTGGCAACTATAAAATGTGATGTTGACGTTGAATCTGATCTTGATACATTTAAATTACAAGAGCCAAATAAAGACGAGTTAATTGCATTATATGGTGAATGTGAGTTTCGTCGTTGGTTAGCCGAATTATTAGATAACCCTAAAGATACAGATACTCATCTTGCAGTGCCAAGTGAAGCAAACGAATTACCTAAAGTGGATGATGCGCACTACGAAACCATTTTAACTGAGCAGCAACTCGACACATTAGTTGAGCAATTAAACGCAGCCCAATTATTTGCCTTTGATACAGAAACAACCAGCCTAGATTACATGCAAGCGCAATTGGTTGGTATGAGCTTTGCGGTAAAAGCCGGAGAAGCAGTTTATTTACCAGTGGCCCATGATTATCCTGGTGCTCCAGAGCAGTTAAGTTTAGATACAGTAATGGCTAAAATTGGTCCTATCTTGGCTGATGAAAATAAAGCCAAAGTCGGGCAAAACCTTAAATACGATAAAAGCGTATTAGCTAATGCGGGTTTTGAGTTAAAGGGTATTAAGTTTGACACTATGCTGGAGTCGTACGTGTTTAACAGTGTGGGTACTCGCCATGACATGGACTCGCTGGCACTGAAGTATTTAGGTCATAAGAACATTAGCTTTGAAGAGATTGCCGGTAAAGGCAAAAAGCAATTAACCTTTAACCAAATTGAGCTGGATAAAGCCGCGCCATATGCCGCGGAAGATGCAGATATTACGCTGCGTTTACACCAAGTATTATGGCCAAAAATTGAGGCCGACGAAAAACTAAAATCAGTATTTGAAGAAATAGAACTACCGCTTGTTAGTGTTATATCAGATATTGAACGCACTGGTGTTGCGATTGACAGTAAAATGTTGGCTGCGCACAGCCAACGTTTAGGTGAGCGTCTACTTGAGCTTGAAAAAGAAGCCTTCGAGATTGCCGGCGAACCATTTAACTTAAGTTCACCAAAACAGTTGCAAGTTTTATTGTTTGAAAAGCTTGAGTTACCTGTTATTAAAAAAACACCAAAAGGCGCGCCATCTACAGCAGAAGAAGTACTTCAAGAGCTTGCGCATGACTACCCGCTACCAAAAGTAATTATTGAACATCGTGGGTTATCAAAGCTTAAATCAACTTATACCGATAAACTACCATTAATGGTTAATGAGCAAACTAACCGTGTGCATACCTCTTATCACCAAGCGGTAACGGCAACAGGACGCTTAAGTTCAACCGATCCTAACTTACAGAATATCCCGATCCGTTCAGAAGAAGGACGTCGCATTCGTGAAGCATTTGTCGCAGCAGATGGCTATAAAATTGTTGCTGCCGATTACAGCCAAATTGAACTGCGAATTATGGCGCATTTATCACAAGATAAGGGCTTACTAAATGCCTTTGCTAATGGCCTAGATGTACACAGTGCAACAGCCGCAGAAGTCTTTGGGGTTGAGTTAGAAGATGTAACCACCGATATGCGCCGTAAGGCTAAAGCAGTTAACTTTGGTTTAATTTATGGTATGTCGGCATTTGGCTTAGCACGTCAACTTGATGTGCCACGCCATGAAGCACAACATTATATTGATAAGTACTTTGAGCGTTTCCCTGGTGTTTTAGATTATATGGAATCAACTCGCGAAAAAGCTGCAGAAAACGGCTACGTTGAAACTATTTTTGGGCGACGTTTACACCTGCCTGAGATCAACGCGCGAAATGGCGCACGGCGCAAAGGTGCAGAACGTGCAGCTATCAATGCACCAATGCAAGGTACTGCAGCAGATATTATTAAAAAGGCCATGCTTACAGTGCATAAGTGGGTCGCTGAGCAAGCGCCTGATACCGTTAAATTACTGATGCAAGTACACGATGAATTAGTCTTTGAGATCAAAGCGGATTGTGCAAAGCAATATACCGCAGAAATTTGTCAGTTAATGTCACAGGCTGCTCAATTAGATGTACCGCTAATTGTTGAAGCTGACACCGGTGATAACTGGGAGCAAGCGCACTAATGCGCTAAAGCTTAGGTTAATACATCATATTAAGATAAAAGCGCCCGAGGGTGCTTTTATTGTAACGAAAAGGTAAATTTATCGAACAATATGTGTTCAAGCGTTATTTGTTCATTAAATCGAACCAAAATAGAGGGTTTTTAATTTATTTTTAGGACTGATTTTGGTAAAGTCCGCGCCGTCCTCATCCTGTAGGACATCCTGTTGATGATGCACTCGAAAGGGTGCAACTTATTGATAGCTTCTCCCCAGTTTGCTATACCGGCCCAGCATTTATTTGTTGGGCCGTTTTTTCTTCTGTTACCTTAAAAAACAACCTAACTTGAGCCTACTTCTATTTATTGCACTTCACAGTTGAGGTGATACCATTGAATCTCATTTTCATTTTGAAAGGATCGCGTCGTGATTAAATCAATCGCTGTTTTAGGTTTTTCGTTAGCAAGTTTATTAGCAAGCAATGTAGCGTTTGCTGATTGGCAGTTAAATAATGATCAAAGCAAGGTGAGCTTTGTTTCGATTAAAAATAACAGTGTTGCTGAAGTGCATCATTTTAAGGCGTTGTCAGGGAGTCTAACTGAGCAGGGTATGTTTAAAGTCGATATTGACTTGTCATCTGTTGAAACAATGATCCCTATCCGCAATGAACGTATGACGAAGTTATTATTTGAAACGGTTAAGTTTCCTGCGGCTACGTTAACTGCTGATTTAAGCAAATACTTAACGACCATTATCCCAGGCCAGCATGTTTTAAAAGGTATAAAGGCACAGCTATCTTTTCATGGTGAAACAAAAGAAATCACCACTGATGTGCTTGCTAATATGTCGCCAGAAGGTGACGTAACTGTGTCATCTGTATCGCCTATTATTATTAACGCAGCCGATTTTGCAGTGACAGGTGGTATTGCGCAATTACAAAAATTAGCTGGATTATCAGCTATTGCGACGGCTGTGCCTGTTAGTTATTCGCTGACATTGAGCAAAGATAAGTAATGTTATCGGTTTCTGAGCTGGCGGCGAGTTTGTCACAGCCAAGTAAACCCTTTGAACAGTGGCAACCTACCGAGTGTGGTACGTTGCCAATTGTTATTGATAACAACGGCAAATGGCATTATCAAGGTAGTGAAATATCTCGTATCGCTATGGTTAAGTTGTTTGCGTCAGTATTATGCAAAGAACAAGATACGTATTATTTAAAAACGCCAGTAGAGAAAATAGCGATCACCGTTGCGGACGCACCATTTGTTATAGTTAGTTGGCGTTATGAGCAAACAGCACAAGGCGACGTACTGTGTTGTATCGATAATATTGATCGGGTGTGGTTAGTAACGAAAAAGCAGTTTTTGTACATGCAAGACTATCAAGGAACAGCAATACCTTACTTACAATTACCTCATGGTTGTAGCGCTAGAGTTGCACGAAATGTGTTTTATCAGTGGGCTGAACAAATAGCTCAAGCTGATGAGCAAGGCTATTTTGTTCAATCTGCAACGCAGCGGTTTTATTTATAACAGCTATTAAGCGTCTGATTCAGGCGTTTGCTCTGTAGGCGGTACTGCAACGATTGGGCCTAAGTACCATTCATCAAGTTTTTTCGCCAGCTCAGGTAAACCCGTTCCTTTAAGTGATGAAAACGCATGAACGGTAATATCACCTTCCAAATTGCTTAACTCACGACGAACTTGAAGTACTTGTGCTTTGCGTGCACCTTGCTTGAGCTTATCGGCTTTAGTTAATAGTGCTAAAACAGGGATTTCACTGCCAATTGCCCAATTAATTAAGTCTAAATCTAAGTCTTTTAAGGGGTGGCGGATATCCATTAACACCACGATGCCTTTTAAGCTTTGACGTTTTTGTAGGTATTCACCGAGCGACTTTTGCCATTTCTTCTTCATTTCGATTGGCACTTTAGCGAAACCGTAACCTGGTAAATCTATTAAACGCATATTATCAACGTTTGCTAATTCAAACGTATTGATAAGCTGTGTTCGCCCAGGTGTTTTACTTGTACGGGCAAGTTTTTGATCAGTAAGTGCATTTAGCGCACTTGATTTACCAGCATTAGAACGACCAGCAAATGCAACTTCAATTCCCGTATCATCAGGTAATTTAGTGATATCTGGAGCGCTGGTAACGAACGACGCAGTGTTGTATTTGATACGAGATTTAAGCACGGGCTTTCCTAAGTACAATAATAATGAATAAAGAGTAAACCATGTTTACTCAGGGCGCGTATTTTATACTATTACCAACACATTAAAAAGCGTATTTAAGGTAACTAAAGCACCTTAAATTAACTAAAACCATATGAACAAAGCTTAATCTAGGTCAAAACCCTATAATTTATAAGTTTAATATGAGTAGAAAACGTGCCAGAGAATTTATTATCGTGTAGAATATATAAATCGCAACATCCATATTGTAGATGATACAGGGTCGGAAACAGAGAATTCACCATGAAAAAAATAGCACTATCTTTAACTATATTGCTTGGTGCGTTGTCAGCAAGCAACGCAACAGCATTTGATGGCGATGTAAACGCAGGTAAAGAAAAATCAGCAACGTGTGCGGCTTGTCACGGCCCAGACGGTAATGCGCCGGTTAATATCTACCCAAAGATTGCAGGTCAACACGCAGACTATATTTATAAACAGCTTACAGAATTCAAACTAGGTATGACTTCTGGGGGCAAAGAAGGTCGTATGGATCCCGTGATGAGTGGTATGGCTATGCCGCTTAACGATCAGGATATGAAAGACTTAGCTGCTTACTTTGCATCTCTTAATATGTCTGAGGGTGCAACACCTAAAGATGTTGCAGAAGTTGGTGCGATGTTATTTAAAGCCGGTGATGCAGAGCGTGGTATTCCATCATGTGCATCGTGCCATGGCCCTCGCGGTAATGGTTCGTCTTTAGCTAAGTTCCCGAAGATTTCTTTCCAACATCCAGGTTATATCAAGTCGCAACTTGAAAAGTTCCGCGATGGTGGCCGTAATAATGACTTAAACGGTATGATGCAAGATGTAGCGAAGAAATTAACAGATAAAGATATTGAAGTACTGTCTAAGTACTTAGGTGGTTTACACTAAAGTTGTATAGATTAGCCTTAGAGCTAGTATTATATTACAGAGTTGAATAAAAAAGCAGCGCAAGCTGCTTTTTTTTGTTTAAAATTCGTCGCTTTAGCTCACTCTCTTGTAAGACATTGCCCATGTCGTGGTGTAGGAAAATTCCTATTTTTATTTATTTTATAATTGTAGGTTGTTGTTATTTATTGTTTTTGTTTTGTTGTTACTTGTATCCTGTAAGAAAAAATATATAAATTAGTTGTAACAAAATTATTAATGCGTAAATTAACCCCTGTCGCAAAAAACAATAAAAACAAAATGGATAGAACTATAGGGATAGTAATTAGCGGCATATTGGGATTGGCATCAGTTGATGCTACAAAGGAAATACTAAAAAAGTGTCATTGAAGACCGAAAATAATAAAAACTCATGGAAGTTTGATAATAATAAAAAAATGGAATGGTACACGGAAGATAAAAACAATAACAAAATGGAACAGCAATAATAATAAAAATAATAAAGACTAAAAAGTCGAAGGGAGAAGTGTCCAGATTTATGGCGCTCAGATTAGTAGGCGGTAGAGATGTTTTCTCTACCGCCTTTTTATTTGTCCTGTTACAATAGCACGCGAAATAGTGCGCTAGTAGTCGAGTAACCCAACCTCATTTCCGCACAAACCGAATTCTTCTGGCAAGGCCAGCACTGCAACGCCATAATGTGTGTTGTTCAAAACCTCTTAAGTGAGATGATCAAGATATGAGTAGAAAGAAAAAATCACGTAAAATACCGTCTAACGGCCCTGTTCGTTTAAGTAAAGATAAGCTTCAGGAAATGCGTGCTTTAAAAGAGCAGCGCGTTAAAAAGCATAAGGGTGCAAAACCGGGCTCTCGTAATGCTGTAGATGAACTGCAGCCGGAGACAAAAAGTAGCAACTCGCAAAATAAAGATAAGCGTGTAGGCAGTAAAAAGCCAGTGCCTTTAGTTGCTAAAGCACCTGAGCCAGTGGTTGAATTAAAACGCAACCTAAAGCCTCAGGTTGAACTGAAAAAAGTGACTGAACCAGAATTATCACCAGAGCAAGAGCTTGAAGCCTTAGAAAATGATGAGCGTTTATTAAAATTAGTTGAGCGTCATGAAAAAGGTGAAATGTTAACTGGTAAAGATGCTAAGTACTTTAATAGCCGCATAGATCGTCACCAAGTGCTGTGCGAAATCTTAGGTATTGAAGATGAGCCAGAAGATGACTTTGACGATGAGGAATATGAAGAGCAAGGCAACAGCGACTTTGATCAATACCTGTCGAATGATTTAGCCAACGAATGGTTAGATGACGACGAGGATGATAAATAATGACGATGATGATCTTAGCTCTGTGTGTGGGCGCTGTGATCATCGCTGGTCTTGCATTCTACGCAGGGCAGCTGCTGTATAAGCTCAGAGCGCAAAATAAACTAATCGCTAAGGAGCAAGCTAAGCAACAACAAAAGCTTGCTAAGTCGCGCTTAGAGCGTAATGCTAAGCTTGCTGATAGCATTCATTTAATTGCTCGCGCCATGGAGCAAGAGCAATGTGAGTTTTCTGAAGGGAGCTTACGAATTTGGGTGTTGATGTCGCAATATAGTTTTGCCGATGAAGGTGACTTAACACTTCGTTATCCGGGTATTTTTGCTATGTACGAAGTGGTAAAAGAAATGCCAACCCACGAAGCCCGCAAAAAATACTCGAAAAAAGAGATTTTTAAGCAAGATACAGCTCGTTGGCGCGCAGAAGAAGAACATGCAGAGCAAATAAAAGCAGACTGCAAAAAAATTATTGAAGAATTTCAAGCTGCCCCCGGCAGTGAAAATGTAGTATTCAATTAGAAAAAGCAGGCCTAGCCTGCTTTTTTATTACCTGCTAAGTCCCCTGTTAAATTACCCGAGAAAATCGTGTTGCGTTTATTTGCTTTAGTAGGTGGGCGTCAAAACACATACAGATTATACGAATAAATAAATTCCCTCGTGCTGTCACACGAATAATACCATTTTCTATTTTTACTAAGCCGTCACTCTGCAGTGGTGCTAACGCAGTTAACGAATCAGCAAAGTAGCGCTGAAAATCTAGCTGGAATTTAGTGGCTACATGTTGCATATCAAGCTCAAAGTGACAAATTAACTGCTTGATTACATCAGCACGAATTACATCATCTTGGTTTAACTTCATTCCTTTACAAATAGCACTACCCACATTGTTGTCGATTGCATGGTAGTAGTGCTTTAACTCTTTTTGGTTTTGCAAAATAGATGTGCCAATTTGTGAGATTGACGATACACCCAAGCCTAGTAAGTCGCAGTTGCCGTGGGTGGTATAACCTTGAAAGTTACGGTGTAACTGTTGCTCATTTTGTGCCACAGCCAGCTCATTATCGGCTTTTGCAAAGTGGTCCATGCCGATGAACTGATAACCCGCTTCGTTCATTTGTTCAAGGGTGTTTTTGAACATAGTGAGTTTATCGTGGGCGCTAGGTAGGTCAGCATCTTTTATTTTTCGTTGTGCAGCAAAACGCTCAGGTAAATGGGCATAGTTAAATACAGAGACTCTATCTGGGGCGAGCGCTATTAATTGCTCAATGGTTTCTTTAAAGCTGTGTGGTGTTTGCAAAGGCAAGCCATAAATCATATCAGCATTGATTGAGTTGAAGCCAAGCTCACGAGCTTCACTGATCAAGCTTTTTACTGCATCTGCACATTGCGGACGATTAACGGCAAGTTGTACCTCATCGTTAAAATCTTGAATCCCAAATGATACCCGATTAAAGCCTAAAAAGCGTAAATGATTAAGCATGCCATCAGCAAGCGAGCGAGGATCAATTTCAATACCGCGCTCTGCATCAGGACTAAATTGAAAATGCAGTTCAAGTAAGCCGATCAGGCGTGCCATTTGAGCTGCAGTTAAAAAAGTGGGTGTACCACCGCCTAAATGCAGTTGCTCAACTTGATAATGATTAAACAGTTGTGACTGTGCAATGATCTCTTTTTCTAAGTAATCCAGGTAAAGATCGGCCTTTGACTGATGGCGAGTAATGACTTTGTTACAGCCGCAGTAATAGCAAAGTTGACTACAAAACGGAATGTGAATATATAAAGAGAGGCTGTTAGTTGACGATGATTTTACTGCATCAATAAGGTCATTTTGCTGGTAGCCTTCATTAAACGATAAAGCTGTTGGATAGGAGGTATACCGTGGCCCCGATACATTGTATTTGTTTATTAAGCTTTGATCCCACTTGGGTAAATTAATCATCACGCGCACCTTTATATAAAGTTTGCGTCATTATAAAAAGTTGCAACAAAGCGTTATTGATCTACAACAAAAAAAGAGTGCACAAGGCACTCTTTTTATTTTTATAAGCGTTAAAGCTTAAATTGATTGACTGTGCTATTTAGTGAACTGGCAAGCTCATTCAAATCACGTGCTTCATCGGCAAGCTCTAATGCATGATCCGCGGTGCTGTTCACTAAGTGATTAATAGCCGACAAACTGCTATTTATATCTTCCGCGACGACAGTTTGCTGCTCAGTAGAGGTCGCTATTTGATGGCTTTGATCTTGAACACTTGTTACCGCATTGGCTATGTTCTTCAGCGCATCGAGTACTTCTTGTGTTTGTGTAACGGAGCCTTGCGCGCGCTCTTGACCTTGTTGCATCATGATCGATGCTTTTTGAGCAATTTGTTGTAAACGCGAGATCATGTTACGAATATCATCGGTAGATTCTTGGGTGCGACTAGCAAGTGAACGTACTTCATCGGCTACTACAGCAAAGCCTCGGCCTTGTTCACCGGCTCGTGCTGCTTCTATTGCGGCATTAAGTGCAAGTAGGTTTGTTTGATCTGCAATTGAATTGATTACATCAACAACAGCACCAATGTTGCCACTTTCTTGCTCTAAGCCAGCAACCACCGTAGACGCCTCACCAATATGCTCAGCCAGTGCTGTCATCACACTTTGGGCGTTCTGCGAGCGAGTAGCGCCATCCGCAGTTATGCTTTGTACTTCTTCTGCGGCGCTATTGGTGTGCTGCGCATTACGTGAAATCTCCATTACTGTGGTGGCCATTTCAGTTACTGCCGCACTCACGCTATCAACTTGTTGTTTCTCTTGCTGGATCTCATCATTGGTTTTCTGCGATACCGATTTTAACTGCGCTGCTGCATTGGTCAGTTGCTCAGCCTGTGCTGCTGTGTCTAACATCATAGCGCGAAGTTTATCAATAAAGGTATTCATGTGATGAGCTAATTGTCCCACTTCATCTTTACTATCAATAGTGATCTTTTGTGTTAAGTCACCATCACCCGAGGCAATGTCGCGCATAATGTGAGTTAGAGTGGTAATTGGTTGGGCTATCATATGAGTTGCCCACATGATCATTGCAATAATGATCAAAAGAATAATTACAACAGAAGTCGTGGTCGTGGTGACCGCTTGATTCACTGGCTCATCAATCATCGAACGGGGTACTAAAATACCCACATACCAGTTTAGGTAGGGCTCTTCTAGCTGTAAGCGGTCATAAACAACAAAATACTCTTGCCCTTGCAGAGTAACACTAGCATCACCACGGGTGTTGCTCTTCATTTCACGGTTTAATTGGCTAAAGCCGCTGGTATTACTGAACTGTTTTTCTAATTGCTCTAGGCCTTCTTTACCATTGGGGCCTTCGTCAGTAACCGACAGTTTGTGGTTGGTACGGTTAGATAGATGAACAACTTTTTGATCGCCATCAAGTAAAAATCCGTAACCTTGACCATTAAAGCGAATGTCTTCAACCATTTTATTGATTTTGTTGAGCTGTAAATCAACACCACCAAAGCCGATAAGTTCACGTTGTTTGTTATATACAGGCTGTTGCACAACCGCAGAGGCGTTCCCTGTGGTCAAATCAACTGAGATAGGCCCAACATAAAGACGGTTTAGTTTTAGGGCGTCCTGCCACCAGCCACGCTTATAGGCATAATAAGGTTGGCCATTATAATGAGTTGTACGTTCATGCTCTTTAAAGTATTCGCCAGTTTTTGCTGAGGCAAAAAATGCTGATAAAACATTTTCATCACTGCTACTGATGCGGACAAAGTCTTGATCGACTTCGTTATACCCAGGTGCACCTTCAAGCGGTTGATCTCGTTGATCCCAGGCATCAAACCAGTTCACTAAGTGTGGGTTTGTCACAAAGGTGCTGACTAATTTACCGTATTTAGCAAAGTAGCCTTGCATTGAAAGTTGTTCGCTTTGTAGATAGCTATGAGCTTCGCGCTCAATACCTTGTCGCGATAGCGAGGCGATATGATTGACAAAGTAGGCTGAGGCAATAATTAGTAAAACACTAATTGTCCCTCCAATTAACAATAATATTTTTTTTCGCAATGATAGATTTTTAAGCATGAGTGCACACTTTCTTGTTATTTAGTAGAGTAGGCGTATCTATATAATCATATCTTAGTCTTAATCGCCATATTATGGGGTAAGGCAAATGCAGCATTTTTTATAAAATCGTAAGGGTCTTGTTACTTTATGGGAAAATTCGAACGAAAATTAATCGTTTTAGGGGCGGGCTGGCTAGGTCAGGCTTTATGCTTAAATAGGCTACAGCATAATTGGCAAGTTCAAGGAACGCATCGAAGTGCAGAGCATCAAGAAGAATTTTTAAGGCAGTTTGTTTTACAAAATGGGCAATTAATTCATCAGCTGGATTTAGAAAATGCATGGTGGGTGTGTGCGATGCCACCACGCAGCCGACAACCTGAAAGTAACTATCAGGCGACTTTAGAGCGCAGCTTAAGATTAGCAAAAGCAATGAATGCACAGGGTTTTTTGTTGTGCTCATCCACAGGCGTGTACGACCCCAGTGCAAATATTTATGATGAAGCAAGTGATATTACTGCTTCAGGTGAGCGCCAACAAAGATTAATCGATGCCGAGCAAAGTGTGTTAAATGCTGGAGGTAAAGTATTGCGCCTTGCTGGATTAGTCGGGCCAGGGCGAGAGCCAGGACGGTTTGTAGCTGGTAAGCAATTAAACAGTTCTAGTCAACAAGTTGTGAATATGGTGCATCAGCAAGATGTTGTAAATGCAATTGTGACCGTACTTGAACAGTGGCAAACGGCAGCACCTATTTATAATGTGGCTAACCCTGCACACCCAAGTAAAGCTGATTACTATAAACAAAAATGTGCGCAATACGGTACACCAGCACCTACATTCACCAGTGATGTAAAAGCCGAGCGCATTATTAATGGCTCGGCAATCGAATCACTTGGTTTTAACTATCAGTTTGATATTTAAATAAGCCTTAAGCTGTCTAGCACGATGGTAGAACATCACTAGGCAATAAGTTACACAGTACACCTTGCGCCAATAATGTATTAGCGGATTCGATATCAGGACCAAAATAGCGGTCTTTATCGTAGTAGCTCACTTTTTCGCGCAAGGTTGCTTTTGCTTGTTCAACTTTAGCCGATGCTTTAAGTGGTGCTCTAAAATCAAGGCCCTGGGCTGATGCTAACCATTCAACGGCGAGCACGCCTTGAGTGTTATCGGCCATTTCGCTTAAGCGACGCGCAGCAAATGTGGCCATTGATACATGATCTTCTTGGTTTGCTGAGGTCGGTAAGCTATCTACGGATGCTGGGTGTGCGAGTGATTTATTTTCAGAAGCCAATGCGGCTGCCGTTACTTGTGCAATCATAAAGCCAGAGTTAACACCGCCATTTTCAACTAAAAAAGGCGGGAGCTTTGACAGGTTTGAGTCAATTAGTAAGGCAATACGTCGCTCAGCCAATGCGCCGATTTCGGCTATCGCTAGGGCTAGATTATCCGCAGCCATTGCAACAGGCTCTGCATGAAAGTTACCGCCAGAGATAATATCGCCAACATCAGCAAATACTAACGGGTTATCGGTAACACCGTTAGACTCACACAACAGTACTTCAGCAGCTTGACGAATTTGGGTTAAGCAAGCGCCAAGCACTTGCGGCTGACAGCGTAAACAATAAGGGTCTTGCACTTTTTCACAATCAACATGGGCTTCACTGATTTGTGATTGTTTGCCAAGTATGTCACGAAATACTGCCGCTGAATCAATTTGTCCACGTTGGCCACGAACGTCATGAATACGTGCGTCAAACGGTGAGCGGCTACCCATTGCAGCTTCAATGCTCATTGAGCCAATTGCGCAACTTTGTGCATACAAATTTTCAGTGCGGAATAAGCCTTGTAAGGCAAATGCGGTCGATGCTTGCGTGCCATTTAAAAGAGCCAGCCCTTCTTTGGCCGCTAAAGTGAGAGGCTCAAGACCTGCAATTTTTAGACCTTCACTGGCTTTAATCACTTGCCCTTGGTGACGCATTTCGCCTTCACCCAACAGAGGTAGACACATGTGCGATAGCGGCGCTAAATCACCCGAGGCGCCAACAGAGCCTTTTTTTGGCACACAAGGGTAGACTTGTGCAGCGAGTAGCTGGATAAAAAACTCAATGACTTTTAAGCGAATACCAGAAAAACCACGTGATAATGAGTTGATTTTTAACACCATCATCAAGCGAACTGTACTGTCATCCATATACTCACCAATACCAGCGGCATGAGAGAGTACAATTGAGCGTTGTAATAGCTCAAGTTCGTGTTCGGCAATTTTTGTATTTGCTAATAAACCAAAACCAGTATTTATGCCATAAACTGTACGCTGCTGATCAATTACGTCTTGTACTGTTTGCGCACTGGCAGCAATTTTGATGTCGCTGTCTTTGGCGAGTGTTAATGTTACTGGCGATTGATTTATTTGGCGCAAAGTTGCTAAATCAAGTTGTCCGGGTGTGAGTGTATATTCAAACATGATTAATCCTTCTTTAGCATTGGTAGGTCTAGACCTTGTTCATTGGCGCAATTAACTGCGATATCATAACCTGCATCCGCATGGCGCATTACGCCTGTGGCAGGGTCATTCCAAAGTACTCGTCCTACACGTGCAGCCGCTTCATCAGTACCGTCTGCAACAATAACTACTCCTGAGTGTTGGCTAAAGCCCATGCCTACACCACCACCGTGATGTAACGACACCCAAGTAGCACCGCCAGCGGTGTTTAATAATGCGTTAAGTAATGGCCAATCTGATACCGCGTCAGAGCCATCCTTCATGGCTTCAGTTTCGCGATTAGGACTAGCTACAGAGCCAGAATCTAAGTGATCACGACCAATCACAACAGGTGCTTTTAACTCGCCGTTTTTAACCATTTCATTAAATGCTAATGCTAGACGCGCGCGGTCTTTTAAGCCAACCCAGCAGATACGTGCCGGTAAACCTTGGAACTGAATACGTTCGCGGGCCATATCTAACCAGTTGTGTAAGTGCTTGTCATCAGGAATAAGCTCTTTGACCTTAGCATCGGTTTTATAAATATCTTCAGGATCACCAGAAAGCGCTACCCAGCGGAATGGACCAATGCCTTCACAAAATAATGGGCGAATATACGCTGGTACAAAACCTGGAAAATCAAACGCATTCTCTACGCCTTCTTCAAACGCCATTTGACGAATATTATTGCCGTAGTCAGTGGTTGCTGCACCTGCTTGTTGCAATGCTAGCATGGCTTTAACTTGCACAGCCATAGACTGCTTAGCAGCTTTTACAACAGCAGCCGCGTCTTGCTCACGCATTTTTTCAGCCTGCTCCATCGTCCAGCCTTGTGGCAAATAACCATTTAGTGGGTCATGAGCAGACGTTTGGTCGGTTACTACATCTGGGGTGATATTACGTTCAACTAGCTCACTAAAAATATCGGCAGCATTACCCAATAAACCCACCGAAAGTGCTTCGCCTTTAGCGCAGGCATCATTAATCAGAGTTAAAGCATGATCTAAGTCTGTCGCTTTAACATCAACGTAGCGAGTCTTAATACGAAAATCGATGCGACTTTCATCGCACTCAACGACTAAAGCACTAAAACCAGCCATAGTTGCAGCAAGTGGTTGTGCGCCGCCCATACCACCTAAGCCACCGGTTAACACCCATTTACCTTTAGCATCGCCAGCAAAGTGCTGTTTTGCCATAGCAACAAAGGTTTCATAAGTACCTTGTACTATGCCCTGTGAGCCAATATAAATCCAAGAGCCAGCCGTCATCTGCCCGTACATCATCAAACCTAATTTATCGAGCTCGTTAAAATGCTCCCAGTTTGCCCAGTGCGGTACTAGATTTGAGTTCGCAATGAGTACTCGCGGCGCGTTGCTATGTGTTTTAAATACACCAACAGGTTTACCCGATTGCACAAGTAATGTTTCATCATCTTCGAGTCTATCTAAGGTTTCGATGATTTTATCAAAACAAGGCCAGTCGCGTGCTGCACGGCCAATGCCGCCATAGACAACTAATGCATGTGGATGCTCTGCAACCTCAGGGTCAAGGTTATTCATTAACATACGTTTAGCCGCTTCTGTGAGCCAGCTTTTAGCACTAATTTTATCACCGTGAGGTGCGCGTATAACACGCGATTCATCGAGTCTGTTATTCATAGTGTGCTCCTGTTGTATATACAAGCTTGTTAGTTACAAAAAATACGCATTTAAGCGCATCTTTATGATATTTAATTACTTTTTGTTATTTTTAAACGTTAAGTGACCACCTAAACGGTATTTGCTGCCAGGTGATACTAGGCGTGCAAAACTCACAATGCCCGCTGATGACCATGTTCGACGTATAACCTGTAAGCATGGCTCTTCATGATAGAGGTTTAACCATTGGCACATTTCGCTGTTAGGCATTACTGCTTCGACGGTATGGCGCGCTTCGGTTAATGGTGCCACGCTGGATAAATATTCGTGTGGTGTCAGAGCTGTAAAATCTTGCTGTAGATAGTTACTTGCCAGCGCTGGGTTTACAAACCGCTCTTCTACTTGCAGTGGTAGTTCATTTTCGTTGTGTACTAAAACGCTGCGATAAACCACGCTATTGACCTCAACCCCTAATGCAATTGCAATAGGGGCGAGTGCGTTAATTGACTCTAATACCAATACCGTACAGCTGTAATTACCATTTCGGGCTTTAACTTCATCAGCTATATTTTTAATTTCAAGCAATGACGATTGTGACTTAAAGCTTGCTACAAATGTACCAAGCCCTTGGCTGCGGGTTAAAATACCGGCTTCGGTTAATTCACTTAAAGCGCGGCGGGCAGTCATTCGGCTGACGCTAAATTGCTCGGTCAATTCATTTTCAGAAGGAACACGTTGGTTTTCAAGCCAAGCGCCACTACGAATATTATCAACAATGAATTGCTTAATTTGTGCGAACTTAGGAGTCGTCATTAGTTTAAATTACACTGTGTATTAATTTTATATTATTTATAAGATGGCATAATAAGCTTGTATATACAAGATGGGTTGTTAAACTAATAAAAAACTTTTTAAGGGCCGTGATGAGTAATTCAACATTAGACAGTTTATCTTGTGAGTGGGATTTATTAATAACCGACGCCAATATTGCCACCATGGATAGCAGTATCGACTCTGCATATGGTGCTATTGAAAATGCGGCCTTAGCGATTAAAGATGGTCATATAGTGTGGCTTGGAAAGCAAAGCGAGCTACCAAAATTTGATGCTTTTTCGACACCGATGCTTTCAGCAAAAGGGCAGTGGTTAACGCCAGGTTTAATTGACTGTCACACCCATTTAGTATTTGCGGGTTCTCGGGCCGAAGAATTTGAACAGCGACTACAAGGCGTTAGCTATGAGCAAATAGCTGCTCAAGGAGGCGGAATTGCCAGTACTGTGCGAGCCACACGTGAAGCCGATCATGAAGCGCTATTTGTACTAGCCAAAGACAGGTTAAATGCGCTTTATGCTGAAGGTGTGACTACGGTAGAGATAAAATCGGGCTACGGGCTCGATTGCGAAAATGAAGTAAAAATACTCGAAGTTGCTCGACTGCTGGGAGAAAACCACCCTGTTGACGTAAAGACCACATTTTTAGGCGCACATGCATTACCACCAGAGTATAAAGGTCGTAGTGATGAATACATAGATTTGGTGTGTAATGACATGTTAGAGCAAGTTGTTTCTGCCAATTTAGCCGATGCGGTTGATGTATTTTGCGAAAATGTCGGCTTTAGCAATGAGCAAACCCGTCGTGTATTCGCTGCAGCTAAAAAACATAACTTACCCGTAAAATGCCATGCAGAGCAATTATCAAATCAGCAAGGTGCAGAGCTGGTGGCTGAGTTTAAAGGACTTTCAGCCGATCATATAGAGTACTTAGATGAATCTGGTGTGAAAGCAATGGCTGCTGCTGACACGGTTGCCGTGCTATTACCTGGCGCGTTTTACTTTTTACGCGAAACTAAACAACCACCAATAGATTTATTAAAGCAGCATGATGTGCCCATTGCGATATCGACAGACTTTAATCCGGGAACATCGCCATTGTGCTCTTTGCAATTAATGATGAATATGGGATGCACATTATTTAGGTTAACTCCCACAGAAACCTTAGCTGGTGTAACTCGAAATGCAGCTAAGGCACTGGGTTTATCTGATCGAGGTGTGCTCAAAGTGGGTATGAGAGCAGACATCGCACACTGGCAGATCTCACATCCAGCGCAATTAAGCTACCAATTAGGTGTAAATAAACTGTTAAATCTGTGGATATTAGGTAGACTTAACTAGTCTATTTTTTTGCTGTACTTATTTGATGACTTTACTTGCGCTATTAACAACTACAGGACTGACACAAATAGCAGGAAGCTCTTTTTTAAATAACTCTCAGATCCCCATTTTTCTAAGTGGGGCGATACTGATGTCGATGATATGTGCCTTATGTGTTGTAAGGCACCCAATGCTACGCTTAAGTTATATAGCCAACGCCTTTGTTGCACTAGCATTATTGAGCTTTCATTACGCCTACCTTGAATTATTACTCGCCTTGATGATTGCCCTGCATTTGTGGCAAACGTTTAAACAAAACAACTGGACTATGCTGAGCATAAGCTTTGCAGCTGCGCTGGTTTTTACAATTTGTTTTGCTGCGCATCTGTTGTTAGCTATTCCAAGTCATTGGGTGGTGCTTGCAACACTGATATTAGCAAGCTCAGGCTATTTTTTCGAAGACGAACAGGTTGTAGCTTACAACCTAAATAAAGTTAGCCCAGATGAACCGTTAGTTTCATCGCCATTATCTGAATTGCCAGATCGCGCTAAATTAAGGCAAGCCTATTATGATTGGCGTCAAGGTGGTGAGCATGATGGCGCACTCGTTATTATTCGCTTAGAAGGTTTTGCTGCTGTAAACCAGCATATAGGTCGAGACTTCGGTGATTTACTATTGGCGCAATCGGCAAGTAGAGCAAAACAGTTATTAGCTATCGAAGACGTTATTAAAATATCAGCGCAGCAAAAGTTAGCGCATTTAGGCGGATTAAACTTTGCGTTTATTTGCAGCTTAGATGACCAAAAACATCTTCACGAAAAACTTATTAGTCAAATTCTAGGGGCAACGCTAAAACCTTTCAATGTGGCTAATTGCACCGTCGAAGTAACCGCACGGGCAAGCTATGTAAATTGTGATGAACAAGGCAGTGGTTTTGATAGTTTAATCTCGTACGGGTATTTAGCACTCGATAGCCAACCTACTAAACAGGTCATAGCATTTCATCAACAAATGATGGTTGAGCAATTAGAGCAGCAAGCTCGATTAAAAGAGCTGGCCAATATTAACTTTTCTAGCGAGTTGGAGTTGTATTTTCAACCTGTTATTCGTAATCATGATGAAGACATCGAGTTTTTGGAGTTGTTACTGCGTTGGCAGCATCCAAAACAGGGGATTTTATCTGCCAGCCGATTTATTGAAGACATTCGTATTGCAGGACTAGCTTATCCTTTAGCAAAATTTGTTATTGAAAGAGCCGCTGAATTGGTAATGGCATTGCGAATGGAAGGCATTAAAATGCCTTTGAGTATTAATGTATTTGGCTCTGAAATGCTTAATGAAGAGTTTATTATTTTTATTGATCAGGTGTTTTTAGAACATCAATTATTACCAGGAGATTTAATCATAGAATGCCCGCTTGAGGTCTTTATGAATTTAGATGAGCAAGGCAAAGCAATGGTTGCAAGGCTTAATAGTAAAGGGGTTAAAATGTGTGTCGACGGCTTAGGCGATAGTCCTGTGTGGTTGGCTAAGTTACCTAACTTAGCTGTTGAGTATGTAAAAGTATCACCTTCGCTTACCGCAGACTTTAGCCAGCAAGGACATATAAGAAGCTTAATCGCTGGCATGGTTGAAATGCATAATCAGCAAAATAGTAAAGTGATTTGTGAGGGGGTTGAAACTAAAGAGCAGTTAAGCTTTGTTAATAACCTCAATGCGTTCGCAGCCCAAGGTTATTATTTTAGCCACCCATTGAGTAGTGTCGGTATGATTTCTTGGTTAAAGCAATGGCAAATCGAGCACAGCTAACTTGCCATTGTACTTTCTTTAGCTTGCAGGTAAGCATTAACCAGCGCGGTAATTATTTGCCCTGCATCATTCAACCCTGCATTTAAACCACTAGGGTGTTGGTTTGGCGCCGCTTCACAAAGGTGTAAATATTGGCTATTAGCTTGCTTTGCGGCTAAATAAACAAAATGCTCTGCATCACTGACGCTGAATCCGCAATTGGTATATGCGCTAACTGGCATTAATGAAATACTGTCTAAATCAACCTCGACACCTAAAGGCGTATCACTTAATTTATCAAGTGCTTGCTGGCATGCTTCAGTGAGTGATTTTTCACGCCTTACTTGCAGTGCTTGGTAGCTATCATAGCCAAACTTAGCCTCAGCTAATGCATCAATAATCGCTTGATTATTTTTTAGTTCGTGCAATCCAATTACATGATAATCATGCAGGTGCTGCTCGTTGTATGCATAACGAAAGCCATTGCCAGAATGACGGCCTTCACAGTCACGAAAATCGGCATGAGGGTCAAAATTAATAGCGTTGATAGACTGCTTTTTATGTTTGCTTAAGGCACGAATAATTCCTAAGCAATTGTTATGGCCGCCGCCTATTATTATTGGCTCAAGGCCGGCGCTAAAAATTAAATTTAAAACGTACTCAACACGGGTGTCTAATTGGGCGCAATAATCACGTAATTGGTTAAGTTGAGCTGGGTTCTGAATATCTAAATCAGCTGCGGCTGCGGTAATATCTGCAACATCCACTTCGCCAAGCAATAATACTTTTTCGTTTGCTAAAAATTGATTATTTGACTGATTTAAAAAGCGCTTAATAAACGCGTGCCAGCCATCGCTTGCTCCGCCATTACCAAGGTTTGCTCTGGGGCCAATGTCTTCACAGATGCCAAGTAAAACGTATTTAATACCAAACTGTGCAGCATCTTGCATGGCTTGTAGAGGGTCTACTTGGGTGTCTAATAGAGCAATAGACTGCCATGCTTTCTTTTCATTTAAACGACTGCTACACCAAGGTTTAACAGTCGCTTCATCGTAAATATGTAGGTATTCGGACATTTATTCTTCAACAATTTCCAATTCTAGCTCTTCAGCTGATAACACGATACCCGTGCTGTCTGCGTAGATGTAATCATCATCAAAAAATGAAACACCGGCAAAATTAACCCCAATACCATCTTCACCAGCACCTTGGCTATCTGCCGCAACAGGAATAGAGGCGATCGCTTGAATGCCAAAGTCGAGTTCTTCAAGTTCGTCTACGTGGCGTACTGCACCGTAAACAACAATGCCTTGCCAATTATTTTCTATGGCTAATTCAGCCAGCTCAATATCAATCAGTGCACGGCGAGTTGAACCACCGCCATCAATGAGTAAAACACACTCATCACCATCTTCGCTAAGGATCTCCCTGATCAGTTCATTATTTTCAAAACATTTAACGGTTTTGATACGGCCACCAAAACTGTGACGACCACCAAAGTTAATAAACATAGGTTCGAGCACATCGACCACGTCGGCAAAGTGATCGCATAAATCTGAGGTGCTGTAATCCATTTTTCTATCCTTCTAAAAGATATAAGAGCTAGTCTTCAGTATACCCCTCTTAAACGCAATAACAACGACTTAATGATAGTTAATTGTGCTCTTTTTATGCAAAAAAGGGCTTAAATAGGTAAAAGCAACATTAGTGTCTTAAAAGCGTCACCCAATTGTTATTTAGAGCGCCTATGCTGAAATTGTGTACATAGTTTGCGTGAAAAAGGACCCAACCATGAGTCAGAACAATATACTAAAAAAGGTTGCACAGTTAGATGAAGATTTGTTCCTTAAGCTATTTAATGGAAACTCACCCGTATGGATAAAAAATTCAGCGTTAGGGTTTTCAAAAAGCGGTAATGGTGGCTTATACGTCATGATAGCTTTGGGGTTTGGCTGGTTAGGCAGTGAGCAAGAGTTACAATTGCTATCGATCACCTTGTTACTTGGCTTTTTGATCGAAAGACCAATTTATTATGTTGCAAAAAAAACCTTCGCGCGAGTTCGCCCCTGCGATTGTTTAGTAAAAGGTGCATATATAGTGCCTAGCGATAAGTTTAGTTTGCCATCAGGGCATAGTGCGGGCGCTTTTTTAGTTGCGATTATACTGGCGCAATATTTTCCAGAATTATTTTGGTTATGGTTTGCATGGGCCAGTGGTGTAGCTGCTTCTCGTGTAGTTTTAGGGGTTCATTTCCCTGCTGATGTCGTGCTTGGGGCTTTAATGGGTTCAAGTTGTGGTGTAATGGCTATCTTATTGGTGGGTTATCTATGAGAATACTGTACGGTATTCAAGGCACAGGAAACGGACATATAACTCGTGCACGAGTAATGGCAAATGCGTTTAGCCAGATGGGCGTAGAAGTTGATTATGTTTTTTCAGGGCGCGCGGAGCAAGACTATTTTGATATGGGCGAATTTATAAATTACCGTAGTTTTCGCGGATTATCGTTTTCAACCCAAAATGGTCAAGTCAGTAGTTTGCGTACAGTAAAAAATGCGCGTGTGTGCAAGTTATTACATGATATCAAGCAACTAGATGTATCTGGTTACGATTTTGTGTTTAATGACTTTGAACCCATCACCGCGTGGGCAGCAAAGCGCCAAGGTGTGCCGGTTATTGGAATGAGCCACCAAGCCGCTTTTTTATCACCTAAAGTGCCTATGTTTGGTCATGGTTTATTTCGCCGTTCATTAATTCGTTGTTATGCACCTGCCGATGTTTATTTAGGCGTACATTGGCAGCCGTTTGCAGATAATATCATCCCACCGTTTATTGCGAATCACCATCATGACAACCCAGTTAGTGTTGATAATAAGGTACTTGTATATTTACCATTTGAGGAGCTAGCGAGTGTCATCGATTACTTAAAGGATTTTCCGGCAAAAGAGTTTTATTGCTATCATCCTGATGCAAAAAATAACTCTCACGGACACATTCATTTAAGAGCACCTTCACGCAGTGGGTTTTTGAATGACTTAGCCAATGCCAGCGGCGTTATTGCCAATGCAGGGTTTGAGCTTTCCAGTGAAGCGCTAAAGTTAGGTAAAAAATTATTACTTAAACCATTGTCAGGTCAATTTGAGCAGGATGCCAATGCTCAAACGTTATTATCAATGAAAGCAGCGCATGTGATGAGTTATTTAAATCCATGTGCACTTGATGAGTGGATTACGAGCAAAGAGCATATGCAGATAAACTTTCCCAGTGATCCTAAGCCGTTGGTAAACTGGCTGGCAGAGAAGCAATGGGAAAATACACAAAGCTTGCATCAATCTTTATGGAAATCAGTAATCTAAATTATAGCCGCAGGGCAATCAGCAGTATGAACAGTTAAAATTATGGAGTAATCTATTACGCAATAAAACTATAACCTTACTATACTATGTAGTGATGTTAATTAAGGGTAGTTGTAGATGAGTTTACTCCAAAATTTGACGATAAAAAGTCGACTTAAAATCAATGCACTAGTAGTTGGTTTAGCTTTAATCGTAATGCTAGGTCTTATTATTTACGAAGCACGAATAATGCTTAAGTTAAATGAAACGATACAGTACGCAGAAGAGTTAGATATCCATGAACTTTCGATGCGTAAATATGAAAAAGACTTTTTATTTTATAAAGATGAAACAAAGTTAGATTTGTTTAAGCAGGAGTATAAGCAATTACAACTTAAGCTTGAAAAGCTTACCGTGCTTTCCGGTGATTTGGGAATCGCGACTGATCAAGTAGACAAGTTTGGCTTATTAGCTGAGCAATATTATGAAGATTTTCAACAGGTCGTAAAATTACAAAAAGCGATAGGGCTCCACCCTAAAGATGCTCTTTATGGTGAATTGCGCAATGCAGTGCATCAAATTGAAACTCTGTTACAAGAACAAAATAATTATCAACTACTTACCTTAATGCTGCAACTTCGTCGTGCAGAAAAAGACTTTATGTTGCGATTGGATCTTAAATATTCAACCCGTTTTGAAGAATTATCACAGCAATTAGAACAGCAAATCAGTGGTTTTGGTATTAACTCAAATACACGTGGAGAATTATTGGCTTTGTTAAATAGTTATCAAAGCAAATTCACAGCACTCGTTGATGCTCAAGTCGCTCTTGGTTTAGATTTAAATTCGGGAGCATTAGGAGAAATGAGACTTAGCGTTAAAAAAAGTGATGACGTTGTGACTCAGATAACAAGTGCCACTAAAAAGCAAGTTAGTGATAGTGCTCAGCAAGTACAGGTGCTTGCCGTAGTAATATTTATCATTGCAGGCTTGGTCGTTATGCTATTAGTTTATTTTACTAGTCGTTCAATTATCTTACCTATTGAGCGGGTGTATCACACCATCAATGACATTAGACGTAACAACGATTTAAGCTTGTTTATTGAAGAAACAGGTAAAGATGAAATTACTACCATGACCGTTGATTTTAATAGCTTAATAGGCGATTTTAAAAAACTCATCTATGAAGTAAACACAGCCCTTACCACTTTAAATATTGCGACAGGTAACTTATCAGAAACAACCTCTGCAACAAGTAGTGGTATGCAAGAGCAATTGCATGAAGCGGATATGGTAGCAACAGCCGCCACGCAAATGCAGGCAACCATTCAAGATATTTCTCACAATACTGAAGCGGCGGCTAAAAAGGCCGAGTCGACTAACTTAAGCGCGCAGCAGGGGCGCTCGGAAGTAGAATCTACCGTTACACAAATTAATCAGCTTTCTGATTCACTTGGCAATGCCTCTTCAGTGGTTTCACAACTAGAAAAAGACGGTGAAACAATTGGCTCTGTACTGGATGTGATCCGCGGTATTGCAGAACAAACAAACCTACTTGCTCTGAATGCTGCTATTGAAGCTGCCCGTGCTGGAGAACAAGGGCGAGGCTTTGCTGTTGTAGCTGATGAAGTGCGCTCACTCGCTCAGCGAACACAGGAATCAACAACAGAAATCGAAAGTATTATTTCAACCTTGCAAGAGCGGACTCAAGAAGTGGTGAGTATAATGCAGCGTTGCCGTACACAAGGGGGAGAAAGTGCCGCTCAAGCCACAAAAGCAGGTGAGTTACTTAGCTCTATCACTGAAGATGTACAAACCATTATGGACATGAGCACCCATATTGCTGCCGCCATTGATGAACAAAGCCAAGTGGCGTCAGAAGTAAATAAAAATGTAGTGAGAATTCGTGATATCGCCGAAAGTGCATCAGGTCACGCTGTTACTAATGCACAAACCAGTGAAGAAGTATCAGAGCAAGCAAAAGTGCTTCATCAAGCGATAGATAAGTTTAAGGTTTAGCCGTCAGCCGTCAGCCGTCAGCCGTCAGCTTTAAAGTTATAAGCCATAAGTTTTAAGCAGTCTAAGTAGCTTTGAGCTTATGGCTTTTCGTTTGGTTAATTAAATGAGTGTGAGGTGAAGTGGGCATATGCGCAATTCGCGCACGACAAAGTGCTATTGTACAATATCAACCTCTTGCTAACAGTGAACTGTTGAACTATTATTTGTACGTTATTTTGTACTAATTGGAGTTCAATATGAGTCGCATTCATTTCGATCAAGATATTCAACCGTTATCTGAGTTTCGTGCTGGCGTTGCATCTTACATCAAACAGATCAATGAGACTCGTCGTCCATTGGTAATCACACAACGTGGTAAAGGCGTTGCTGTTGTTCTTGATGTTGCTGAGTATGAAGCAATGCAAGAAAAGATCGAGCTACTTGAAGAAATGCGTACCGCAGAAGCCCAGTTGGCTTCAGGGCTAGGTGTTACAAATGAAGATGCGCGTTCACAAGTGCTACGGCGCATTAAGTAATGAAAGTAGTGTGGTCCCCATTAGCACTTCAAAAACTGGGTGATGCAGCAGAGTTCATTTCTTTAGATAACCCATCTGCTGCTGAGAAATGGGTGAATGACGTTTTTGATAAAACAGAATTGCTTGGCAATACGCCAGAAATGGGGCGCTTCGTTCCTGAAATACCACACACAAATTACCGTGAAATTATTTTTGGTTACTATCGAATTATCTACAGTTTAAGTCACGAAATTCGAATCTTGACTGTTCGTAACTGTCGGCAAATTTTGACCGAGGACGATGTGTAAAACTGTGTTATACACTAATGAGCCTTAACTCAGTCAATAATCACTAATGTTCTTCTTGAGCGTTTGTATACAGTGACAGTCAATTCAAAGCCAATAAACATATTCGTTTACTTATTTTCTCTAAAGCGCAGCGCCTCTTAGCCTCTTTGTGAATAATTCAGTTAAAGATCTTTTGCACAAAGGGAATGACAGCCACGGGGTTCGAGCAACGAGCTGCGGGTATACACTTAGCACCATTGTAGGTCGTCATTTATGGCGAGAATCAATTAACTATTGGAATTGACGCGCTAAAGCACGACCTACGCTAACCTCTCTGTGGATAATTCAGTTAAAGATCTTTTTCACAAAGAGCAGGGAATGAGAAGTAAATGAGGGAAACTTAGCGTTTAGTACTTACATGCTTAAATAGTCGTTAATCTAACTCGAATCTGACTAAGCGATTGAATCAAAATTGCAACTCCGCTATGGTTAATGCATTAATAAAAATAAATTAAAAACGAGTAATTCTATAGGCTCGTTATGTGTTTAAGTAGGGCTGTATATGAATCGAGTAATATTTTTAGCTTTATTAATTTTTTCGTGTTTTTCATTTGCTACTGATTCAAACTCAAAGTTGGGATATGAAGGAAAAAATGGGCAAGTTTTTGGTTATAACACTGTTTTAGGGGCTCTCGAAGCGCTGAAGTTAGATCTCGATGCAGAGATTAGTGAGTCTAAAGGTTGGGTTATTGTAAACGATAATACGAATAAAGCTCTTTGGTCATTTGCACCCAAAGCTCACCCTTCATATCCGTCAGTTGTGCGCCGTGCGGTTGTCGAGAGAAATGGTCAGATTGAAATAACTACTGAAGTAAAATGTGCTGCTAAAAAGTCTGTTTGCGACTCATTGGTAAAAGACTTTATGGAGTTAAACCAAAAAGTTAAAAATGACATCAATAGTAAGTAAAACATCTATCAAGCCAATGTTGTTCAGCTAGGAAGCTGTCTTGGGGAAATTGCGAATGTTCAAAGACTATATTGGCACAAACACGCCTGTTTGATTTGATTGAAGTTCACTAATTTGACAAAGTTTGATAAGACTACTTTATGGCTCGGCAAACCTAGAGCCTAGAACCTTCTCTTGTACTCAACGACAACTACGCAGTTAACTTTAACGCCGAGCAGCGCTAACTTTCACCTTGAACCTTTTAACTTGCTAACTTTACTCTCGCCAACTGACTAAGGTACAAATTTTATCGGTACGCTGTCTTTGCTCGCTTGGTGCTCTGCTACACGTTGCTGATATGTTTGCCATAGCTCATCATGGTTAGCTTGTAGGTGTGAGAAGTAGCTCCAGCTAAATAAGCCGCTGTTGTGGTTGTCGTCGAAGATAAGCCTTATTGCATAATGACCAACGGGTTCTATTTTGCTGATGCTAACTTGTGATTTACCCAAAACGAGTTTCATCGGCTCATTGCCATGGCCTTGTACTTCGGCAGAAGGGGAGTGAACACGCAAAAACTCACTGCTGAAAGTGCAAGTTGAGTCGTCATCAAAATAAACATCAAGGGTTTTGCTAACGCTGTGGTAATGAACTTTTATAACTTGTTTCATAGCTAAACTCATAGGGCAATAAAAAGGCCTCCAATTGGAGGCCTTTAGTATACATTAAACTGCTGTTAAAGAATAAAGCGGCTTAAGTCTTCATCTTCAACTAATGCGCCTAAATGTTTTTCAACATAAGCGGCGTCAATTACTAAGTTTGAACCTGCTTGTTCTGAAGCATCAAATGAAATTTCTTCCATTAGTTTTTCCATCACAGTATGTAAGCGACGAGCACCGATGTTTTCGGTTTTTTCGTTTACTTGCCAAGCGGCTTTTGCGATACGTTCAATTGCATCATCGGCAAACTCTACATTTACTTGTTCAGTTTTAAGTAGTTCGCGTTGTTGTTCTGTGAGTGACGCATGCGGCTCAGTTAGAATGCGTTTAAAGTCATCGGCTGTGAGTGCTTCTAGTTCAACACGAATTGGTAAACGACCTTGTAGCTCTGGGATCATGTCAGATGGTTTTGACATTTGGAATGCACCAGAGGCGATAAATAGCATGTGGTCGGTTTTAACCATACCGTGCTTGGTGTTGACTGTTGAACCTTCAATTAACGGCAGTAAATCGCGCTGTACGCCTTCACGGCTTACGTCTGGGCCTGATGATTCACCACGCTTACAGATTTTGTCTATCTCATCGATAAATACAATACCGTTTTGCTCAACCGCAAAGATAGCTTGCTCTTTAAGTTCTTCAGGGTTTACTAATTTAGCGGCTTCTTCTTCGGCTAATAGTTTAAAGGCTTCTTTAATTTTCAGCTTGCGCTTGGTCTTCTTATCAGAAGACATGTTTTGGAACATGCTCTGCAGCTGGTTGGTCATTTCTTCCATACCAGGAGGCGACATGATCTCAACATTAGGTTGCCCTTGAGCAACATCAATATCAATTTCTTTGTCGTCTAATTGGCCTTCGCGTAACTTTTTACGAAATGTTTGGCGCGTTGATGAATTTTCGTCGCGCTGAGTTTCACCGTATGAATCTTTTGCTGGTGGCAGTAGTGCGTCTAAAATGCGTTCTTCAGCTGCTTCTTCTGCGCGATGCTTAAACTTTTTAGTTTGCTGTTCGCGCGTCATTTTAATCGACACATCGACTAAATCACGAATGATGGTTTCAACTTCTTTACCAACATAACCCACTTCGGTGAATTTAGTGGCTTCAACTTTGATAAATGGCGCGTTAGCTAGTTTTGCTAAGCGACGCGCAATTTCAGTTTTACCAACACCTGTAGGACCAATCATTAAGATGTTTTTAGGGGTAACTTCAGCACGTAAGTCGTCATTTAATTGCATACGGCGCCAGCGATTACGAAGCGCAATAGAGACGGCTTTTTTTGCTTTTGCTTGGCCAATGATATGTTGGTCAAGTTCATGAACGATTTCTCTTGGAGTCATAGCAGACATAGCGGTTCCTATTACAATTCTTCGATAGTTTGGAAGTTATTAGTGAATACGCAAATGTCGCCTGCAATAGTCAGGCTTTTTTCTACGATTTCACGGGCGCTCAGGTCGGTGTTTTCAAGTAACGCAGTTGCGGCTGATTGCGCAAAGTTACCACCGCTACCAATAGCGATTAGGTCGTTTTCAGGCTGCACGACATCGCCGTTACCTGTAATAATCAATGATGCGGTTTCATCGGCAACCGCCAGCAAGGCTTCGAGCTTTCGAAG
Organism: Pseudoalteromonas mucoides; assembly: GCF_049257175.1. NCBI lineage: Bacteria > Pseudomonadati > Pseudomonadota > Gammaproteobacteria > Alteromonadales > Pseudoalteromonadaceae > Pseudoalteromonas > Pseudoalteromonas mucoides. The sequence continues at coordinate 63,799 of NZ_JBMMUC010000013.1, read as the reverse complement.
AGCACGGTCACTACGCCAATCTTTAGCCATTTCTACGGCTGCTTTGGTTAGGTTACCTTGATGCATTTCAAGTTTGCTTTCAAAACGTTCGAATAGGGTAAAGGCATCAGCAGTACCGCCAGCAAAACCAGCGATTACTTTGCCATTATAAAGGCGTCGAACTTTACGGGCATTGCCCTTCATTACGGTGTTACCAAGTGAAACTTGGCCATCGCCACCAATGACGACTTTATCGTCGCGGCGTACACTTACAATAGTGGTCATGTTATTCCTCATCATCGAGCCGCGGGGGCGACTCGTAAAAAGCGATTGATGAGAAGTTAATATGGGTTAATGGATTAAAATCAAGTCCAAAGCCAAATTCCACAGCCCATTATTTTGCTGCGTTTGAGTTTGTTTTTGTCACTTTCGGCTAAACGCTTGGTTTTATAAGGCCCTAGGCGTACTTTATACCAAATTCCATTTGTACCAGTGGTTTCACGTACTTCGGCAATGAGTCCTGCAAAAGCTATTTTTGCTTTGAGAGTTTCGGCTTGAGAGCGAGTTCTAAATGACCCGCACTGCATGACATAAGGGCCTTTTTGTTCAAGTTCTTTAACTTCAACTTGGATTTCATGCTCTTTTATTTCTTTAATAAATTCAGGCGGGCGCGGTTTGGCAGGCTCAACTTTTTCTTTAGTTTTAGTCGGATTGGCTTGTTGTTCAACAAGTTTAGGATCGGCATTGGTTTTTACATACCATAAGCCAAAGCAAAAACCACCGACCAAAAGAGTCGTTAAAATAACTAATAAAACCGGAAATGGCTTTTTAGCGGGTGGCTGTTTTTTACTGTTACGGTTGCCCGGTTTTTTATTAATAAAATCGTGTTGTGCCATGTGTGTTCTAAGTTCTAACCTTAAATCATATCTATTGGGTCGACATCTAAGCTCCAGCGCACTTTTTGTGCAAGCTTACTGGTGCTTAGGTAATCAATCATTTGCGCTAAATATTGGTGCAATAATTGACGATCAAGCGCTTGAATATGTAATTGAAAACGGTATTTTCCTGCTATTTTTTCAAGAGGAGCAGGAATTGGACCTAGCAATTGTATACCAGTTACACCGTGCACAGGAACTAAATCAGTTAAAAAATCCACCACCTGCTTAACGTTATGCCCTTGGGCGCGGACAATGGCCATATTCGTAATAGGGGGCAGTTGTGCATCTTCACGCTCTTGTAATGCAAAGCGGGCAAAGTCTTGATACCCATTATTAACTAAGTCTTGTAATAATGGGTGCTCTGGAAAGTGTGTTTGCAATAAAACATGGCCAGGCTCTCCGCTTCGTCCTGCTCGCCCTGCAACTTGTGTAACCAGTTGAGCTAAATGCTCGGTCGCACGAAAATCACAGGAGTATAAGCCGCTATCTACGTCTAAAATAAGCACTAAGCTGACATCGGGAAAATGATGTCCTTTAGCGAGCATTTGCGTACCCACTAAAATTCGTGCGCCGCCTTGATTAATATCATCAAGGGCTTTTTCTAAGCTTCCCTTACGCCGTGTTGAGTCGCGGTCAATGCGGCTAATAGGGGTGTCAGTAAACTCTGTTGTTAAAAACTCTTCTATTTGCTCTGTGCCTTTACCATTTGGAAATATTTGCGTGCTGCCACAATCAGGGCATTGATGTGGTACCCGTTCTTGTTCGCCGCAGTGATGGCAAATCATTTGGCCTATAGCTTTGTGAAATGTTGCGCTGGTACTGCAACGCGAGCACTCACTGAGCCAACCACATTCGTGGCAAATTAGTGTAGGTGAAAAACCACGGCGATTTAAAAATACCATTACTTGCTTACCGCGGTTTAAGTGTTGGCGCATCGTGGCAAGGCTTGCATGCGCAATACCGGCTTGATCAGGCTGACCTTTCATATCTAACAGCTGAAACTTGTTATCTGTGCTAGTTTGCGCACGCTGCGTTAAGCTAAGTAGTTGGTATTTACCATTAATGGCTTTGTGCAAAGTCTCTAAAGCGGGGGTTGCAGAGCCTAAGACTAAGGGGATCTTGTGTTGATAAGCACGGTACGCTGCTAAGTCTCTGGCATGGTAGCGCAAGGTATCTTGCTGTTTGAATGAGCTATCGTGTTCTTCATCAACAATGATCATACCCAGTTTTAAAAAAGGTAAAAAGATACTTGAGCGAGTGCCTATGACAATAGCGCAGCTGGCTTTTTCGCAAAAGCGCCATGTTTGCAGGCGCTCTTTATCGGTTAAGGCTGAGTGCCAAAGCATGATAGGAGTATCAACAAAGCGGCGGCGAAAGCGGTTAACCGTTTGGGGTGTTAAGCCAATTTCAGGCACTAGTACGAGTGCTTGTTCACCTCGTTTTAGTACTTCTTCTAGGCATTGTAAGTAAACTTCGGTTTTGCCACTGCCGGTGACGCCTTCAAGTAAAAAGCTATTAAAACCTGTGCTTTGGTTTATTGAAGTACAGGCAACGGCTTGTTCTTTGTTTAATACGGGTTTAGTTCCGATTTGTGGCGCTTGTTGTTGCCATTGATTATCGTGTTCAATACTTTGGCTAATAAGCTCTTTGGTGAGTAGGCTATCGATGGTCTTTTTATTAAACCCCAGCGCTTTTAGCTCGGTGAGTGAGGACTTTCCTGACTCGGCTAATTGCTTTAATAGCCCTAGTTGGCTTTTGGCTTTTAAAGACGGAAGTTTAGCGCCTTTTTCAGTTAAGGCTACCATGTTAATACTGCTTTTATCAGGGCATTCGCCTTGGCGTAATGCGCCAGGTAGTGCAATATGTATTGTTTCGCCTAATGGGTAGCAGTAATAGCGGGCAGTAAAGCGTAATAAATCAAGATGCTGTGCAGATAAAATAGGCTCATCATCAATCACCTCTAAGAGTGCTTTAATTTTATCTTTTGGCACGTCTGTGGTGGTTTTTAATGCAAGCACCACAGCGACTTTCTTTTGATTACCAAATGGCACAATAACGCGGGTGCCAACTTGAGGTGTTACTGATAAACCATTAAGTTGTTCCGGTAGGCTGTAATCAAAAGTACGCTGTAGCGGAACTTTTATAGCAACTTCAACAAAACTCATAGCAACTCAACAAAAACCAACAAGACAGCTAATGTACTAAAGTTACGATAAAAAACCTATCAGCAAATGGTGGGTTTAAAGTTTTTGCTCATTTAATTAGCAAAAAACGCATTTAAAGCTTGTGGCGGGCTGGGTTGTTGCTTAGAATACGCGTCCAATTATTTTGATTTAAACGACGTATGGTGCCAGACTTCGGGTTTGGAGAGCGATGCGGCCTTAACTAGAGGTTTCTATGAAAGAAGGTATTCACCCTAAGTACGAAGTAATTTCAGCAACTTGTTCATGCGGAAATAAATTCGAAACTAGTTCTACACTGTGTAAAGACATCCACTTAGACGTATGTTCTGCGTGTCACCCGTTCTACACTGGTAAGCAAAAGATTTTAGACACAGGTGGCCGTGTTGATCGCTTTAACAAGCGTTTCGGTGCACTTAGCAGCAAGTAATTTCTGCTTTCGTGTTAAGAAAGGCACCTTCGGGTGCTTTTTTTGTGCCTGTGATTTAGAAAAACTTACAGTGATTCATTTGCTCCTCCTAATTTACGTAGATTAAAATTAGAAAATCCCCCTTTGTGTATTACTTTGTTGCCAGCGATATGGCTAATTTATAGCGATATTATTCTGACTAATATTTCTGCTTCTTATAATGGTTATAGCTAATGAAGCACAGACAAACCCTAATTAATTCACTATATTAATTATTAATATAAATTACATTGCTGCTATTACTGTATCTAAAATGGGCTAAATTGCAGTTATTTGTCGCTATCGTCGATTATTGTTGTTGCTTTTTAGTTTGTTCGAGTTGCAGTACTATTTGCTTTAAATTCATGCAAATTTAGTTGGGTTTTTTGATGTTTTGTTAGTGTTTTAATCATGCGTTTTTAGAATTATTTACTAAAAATGCTGGCAAAACGCATAAAATTAACTGATATAGCTTATAACAGGATAGACCTGATATTGCTTGAATTTAATTATAATATAGGTATTGTTCGCTAAGAACTGCTCACTCTCACTTTAAATTTAACTTACTTGCAGGATAAAATCGCGTTATGTCAGACTTTCGTGAACAAGCATTACATTACCATGCTCACCCCGTTCCAGGAAAAATCAGCATTGAACTTACTAAGCCAGCTGAAACCGTTAATGATCTCGCTCTAGCTTATAGCCCAGGTGTTGCTGAACCTGTGCGTGAAATTGCAGCCGATCCGGCTAATGCTTATAAATACACGGGCAAAGGTAATATGGTGGCTGTTATTACTAATGGTACCGCTATATTAGGCTTAGGTAATCTAGGGCCACTGGCGTCAAAACCAGTAATGGAAGGTAAGGCATTATTATTTAAGCGTTTTGCAGGTCTAGATTCAATTGATATTGAAGTTAAGCATCGTACAACTGAAGATTTCATCAATACGGTGGCTAATATTGCAGATACGTTTGGCGGTATTAATCTTGAAGATATTAAAGCGCCTGAATGTTTTGAAATTGAAAAGGCATTAATTGAGCGTTGCAGTATTCCTGTTTTTCATGATGATCAACACGGTACGGCGATCGTAACTGCTGCGGGTATGATTAATGCGCTTGAAGTACAAGGCAAAAAAATTGAAGATGCGATCATTGTATGTTTAGGCGCTGGTGCAGCTGCTGTAGCATGTATGGAACTACTTATTAAATGTGGCGCTCTGCGTGAGCACATTTACATGCTTGACCGTAAAGGAGTTATTCATACACGTCGCGATGATTTAAATGAACATAAACAACTATTTGCAAATAATACAGATAAACGCACGTTACAAGATGTAATAGCCGATGCAGATGTATTTGTTGGTGTATCAGGTCCGAACTTGTTAGATCCAGAAGATTTAAAGCTAATGGCCGACAAGCCAGTTATTTTTGCATGTTCTAATCCAGACCCTGAGATCGCGCCAGAGCTTGCGCACGGTGCACGTAAAGATCTTATTATGGCGACTGGGCGCTCAGATTACCCGAACCAAGTTAATAACGTGCTATGTTTCCCATTTATTTTCCGTGGTGCGCTTGATGTTCGTGCAAGCCAAATCAACGATGAAATGAAAATTGCAGCAGTGGATGCCATTCGTAGTATTGCTAAAGAGCCAGTACCTGCAGAAGTATTAAAAGCAGCGGGTGTTGATTCTCTTGAATTTGGCCCTGAGTATATTATTCCAAAACCAATGGATCCGCGTTTGCTGCCACGTATTGCCAAAGCGGTAGCGCAAGCGGCTATTGATTCAGGTGTTGCGCAAATCGATATGCCTGAAAATTATATGGCTTAGCCGAAACGATCAAGCAATAAAAAACCTCAGCAATGTTAGTTGCTGAGGTTTTTTTGTATCCAATTCCTGAAGGCAGGAATGCAAACCGTAACTTAATCTTCGTTAAGTACAGGTACTTCAAGTCCCATTTCGAGCATGATTTTCTTCACTTCTTCAGGCACTTTCTCAGGGTTGTCTTTACGCAAGTCTTCATCGTTTGGCAGCGGTTGCCCAGTAAAAGCGTGTAAAAATGCTTCACAAAGTAGTTCGCTGTTAGTTGCGTGTCGTAGGTTGTTTATTTGACGGCGGGTGCGCTCGTCAGTTAACACTTTTAGCACGTTAAGTGGGATAGACACGGTGATCTTTTTCACTTGTTCTGATTTTTTACCGTGTTCTGCGTATGGGTGAATATATTCACCGTTCCATTTAGCCATAAGAAGTATCGTTGCCTCAGGTTGTTAGTTGTTTGCATAGCCTATTTGCTTTGCAAAGATGCGGAAATTCTATCGTTTTAAAAAAGATAGTCAAACACTTGTTATTTAGCCATCTAGCGAGCTAAATATCTTTACCGCTAATAATACCCTGGTTACACCACAAATGTTTTGACTTATGGGGACTGATCCTCTAACCTTTTAGACGTCTAAACATCCATTTATTGTAGGTGACGTTATGAGTCAAAAGAACAAAGCAACTATCGCGGTACGAAATGGTATCGATGCTGATAAACATCATGGTGCTGTTGTACCGCCTCTTCATTTATCAACAACCTATTCATTTGCTGATTTTGATACTAAACGCCAATACGATTATGGCCGCAGTGGAAACCCAAATCGCGATATATTAGCTGAAACCTTGGCCGAGCTTGAAGGGGGCGCCAAGGGGATCATTACAGCCACTGGTATGTCGGCAGTACATTTAGCGACTCAACTACTCAATAGCGATGATACTTTAGTTATTCCTCACGATTGTTATGGCGGTAGCTACCGTTTATTTACCTCTCTTGAAAAGCGTGGGTTATTAAAGTTAGTGGTTTTAGATTTAACGAAAACCGAAAACCATGAAAAAATTCTTGAAATTAAACCTAAGCTAATTTGGATTGAAACACCGAGCAACCCTATTTTACGGCTGACCGATATTAAAGCAATTACCACTATTGCTAAACAATGTGGTGCACTTGTTGGCGCAGATAACACATTTTTATCGCCGGCTTTACAAAATCCAATCGAATTTGGTGTCGATATTGTGGTGCATTCAACGACTAAATATATTAATGGTCACTCAGATGTTGTGGGTGGCGCCGTGATTGCTGCAACCCAAGAGTTAGGTGATGAGCTTGCGTGGTGGGCAAATAATATTGGTATTACCGGTGCGCCGTTTGATAGCTACTTAACTTTACGTGGCTTGCGTACGTTAAATGTGCGTTTGCGTCAGCACCAAGAAAATGCGTTTATCATAGCGCAATATCTAGAAGACTCTCCTTATGTAAGCCAAGTTTATTATCCTGGTCTTGAGTCACATCCACAGCATGAGTTGGCTAAAGTACAGCAGCGTGGTTTTGGTGGCATGGTGAGTTTTGATATTAAGGGTGATGTAAATGATGCGGCAGCATTTTTAACGAGTCTTAAAGAATTTAGTTTAGCTGAGTCACTGGGCGGCGTTGAGAGTTTAATTTGTCATCCAGCTACTATGACGCATGCCGGAATGGATGCAACTGCACGCCTTGAGGCTGGTGTGGGTGACACGCTAATTCGTATTTCTGTTGGTATTGAAGATGTTAAAGACTTAGTGGCTGATTTAGAACGTGTGTTTAATAAAGTAAAGCCTGGTCAGGGTGGTCAAAGTGAGCAACTTGTTGCACAACAAGCCACAGCTAAACAACAAGATCAGCAATCAAGCTCATTTAAACTAACGCCAGCACATACGGCATTGTGGTAACAATATGGTTAATATAGTACATAAATTTGGTGGTTCGAGCTTAAGTTCACCAGAGCGCTATCAAGCAGTCGCGAATATCATTTTAGCGAATAGCGAAGTGGGTGATTGTGTTGTGGTTTCAGCCGCAGGTAAAACAACCAATACCTTGGTTAAATTGTGGCAAAGTTACCAGCAGGATGACCTGCAAGCTGTTAGCGACATTTTATTATTGTTAGATAATCACCAGCGAACCTTGATTGAGCAATTATTAACGGCACAAGCCAAGCAGCAGGCCCTTAGCTTATTGCAACAAGAATTGGCACAATTAGCCGAACAAGCCAAGCAGCAAACCTTAGCGGAGTCAGCTTTACTTGCTCATGGTGAAGTGTGGTCGGCGAGATTACTTGCAAGCTATTTACAGCAATTAGGTTTAGCTGCAAAAGATATTGATGCGCGTCAGCTTTTTACCTTAAACGATGGGCAGTTATTGCATCAAAAGAATCAACAAGCTTGTATAGATTTGATAAGCAAGCAGCATGTTAATGTGGTTACCGGCTTTATTGCCAGTGACTGCCATGGTGATACAGTTACCCTTGGACGTAATGGCAGTGATTACAGTGCCACACTCTTAGGTAGTTATTGTCATGCCCAGCAAGTGTCTATTTGGACCGATACTCAAGGTGTATTTAGTACTGACCCTCGTAAGGTAAATAAGGCGCTTAAGTATTCAAAAGTGTGTCGTGGCCAAGCCAATTTATTAGCCCGATTAGGTAATCCTGTTTTACATGCTAAAACATTATCACCGTTAAAAAATACTGATATAAAGCTGGTTGTACGCAGCAGTTTTGATACTGAAGCTAGTGCCACTGAAATAGTTAAAGAAGGTTATAGTAAAGCTAAGCGTTTTATCACCACGCTAGAAAACATTGATTTATTACGTGTGGATCAACTCAATGCAGGTGAAGTAGGGCAACTGAGTCAGCTTATTCAACATAGCTTGCACCATTTTGTTAAGCAGGGCGATACTTACTTATTAGTGCCAGGTAGTGCGACTCACCAAGTTGTGAGCCAGTTACAAGGGCGTGCTAACATTGTTGAGTCAAACTTACATGGCTGCGCGATTGTTGCGCCAAGTAATGATATAGCTCATTTATCTTTACAGGCTTCCTCGCTGCTTAGTGAACAAAGTTTAGCACCACGTTTTAGCCACCAAGATACTGATTATGCTTTGCTATTAACCGATCAAGTAATTGATAGTGATGTATTAACGTTATTACACGACAAGTTAATCAACAAAGGCCAAGAGCTTGCGGTGATCATTGCAGGCTTAGGTAATGTTGGCGAAGTGTTTATTTCACAGCTTTCACAACAGCTAAATCGCTTAGAGCAGCATTTTAGTGTGAAGTTAGTGGGTTTAGTACGTTCTCAGCAAATGTTATTCAGCCCAAGCGGTATTAGCCTGGAGCAATGGCAAACACAATGGGATAACGAAGCTGCTGATTATCAGCAAGCGGATTTATTAACGCATATAAGTGAACTTGATTACGAACATAAAGTGGTGATTGATATTACCGCCAGTGAATCATTTAGTTTACTTTATCCTGACTTTGTTAATTTAGACTGTCATTTGATCAGTGCTAATAAATATGCAGGTACGGCTGATAATAATTGGTATCAAGCATTACGCCACAATTTAGCTGAGCGTAATTTATTATGGCGCTATAACACGTCTGTTGGCGCTGGGTTACCGATTAACTTTGCTTTAGCTGATTTACAAAATAGCGGCGACAAAATCACGCGTATTGAAGGGGTGTTCTCTGGTACGTTATCCTGGTTGTGTAGTAGCTATGATGGTAGTGTGCCATTTTCAGATTTAGTATTACAAGCGCAGAAAATGGGTTTTACAGAGCCTGATCCGCGTGAAGACTTATCTGGCCGTGATATGCAGCGCAAGTTGCTTATTCTAGCGCGTGAGTTAGGTTTAACCTTAGAGTTAGATGATATTGACTTAACAGCACTGATGCCTGAGCAATTAGCACAAGGCGATTGGCAGTCATTTTTAGATAACAAACAACAGTTAGACAGCTTTATTGCTGACAAGGCCAAGCAGGCGAGCGAGCAGGGTAAAGTGTTGCGCTATACTGGCGCTTTGTCACTTACTGATAATAAAGTCACAGCGCAAGTTGGGCTGGCGTTTGCCACTCAAGGCGATGCGTTAGCTAATTTAACTCCGGGCGATAATATCTTTGTGATAAACAGCCAGTGGTATAGTGACAATGCTTTGGTAATACAAGGCCCAGGTGCAGGTAAAGAGGTCACTGCAGCAGGCGTGCATTCGGATTTATATTGGTTAATACAAAATCTAAAGTAAAAAACATATAACAAAAAAGCGCCAATGTTGGCGCTTTTTTGTAGCAGCGATTTTATATCGCGTTTCTATATATTAGCGATTTTAAATCACCATGATTAAAATAGCTCTTCTTCAGTTTTAGTCTCTTCTTCAAATACATCTTCAACGTGTTGCATTACATATTTTGTAGGGGCTGTGCCTTTTTCAAAATACTCAAAGCGACTCGTGTAATCGTTCTTTTGGCTGAGTAGTCCTGTAGCTAAGTCTATACGAATTGACACTAGCCCTTCTGGTGGCTCTATTGGGGCTTCTGGCTGGTCTTTAAGCGCTTCACGCATAAAATCAACCCACGCAGGTTGAGCGGTTTTAGCACCTGATTCAGCGCCCGTGATTTGAGATTTACTCAGGTTGCTATTATAGGTAGAGCGACCCAGAGGATTGCCCGGATTATCAAAGCCCACCCAAACTGAAGTCATCACATTACGATTAAAGCCGCTAAACCAAGTATCTACTGAGTCGTTGGTGGTCCCTGTTTTACCAGATAAATCACGACGCTCTAATGCTTGTGCTCGCCATCCAGTGCCACTCCAGCCTGTTTTATGGGCCCAGCTACCGCCACCCCACACAGCACTGTGCATAGCATCAGCAATTAAGAATGCATTTTGCTTCGAAATAATGCGTGGAGCACACTGTATTGCCGGTTCAGCTTGCTGGGTTGAGTTATCAAAAGGGCTAGCACTTGGCTGTTCTGGGCTGTTAATAGATGCTAATTCATCAGTAGGTACTTCATCAGCATCACAAGCGAGCTGTGGTTGCGTCTTAAATAACACATTGCCAGCAGAATCTTGAATTTCACTGATAAAGTAAGGGGTAATTAAATGACCACCATTAGCAAATGCACTCATACCTCGAGCAAGTTCAAGTGGTGTGATAGATGCACTACCTAAGGCAAGAGATTCGCTGCGATTGATATCACTATTTTGAAAGCCAAATTTAAGTAAATGATCAGCAGTACGATTGAGTCCAACCCCTCTTAATAAACGCACGGAAATAACGTTTTTAGATTGCGCTAATGCACGGCGAATACGAATTGGGCCATTATAAACCGCAGGGCTGTTTTTAGGACGCCATGCTACACCTAAGCTTTTATCCCATTGATTTATAGGGGCATCGTTTAAAATAGATGCTAAGGTATAGCCTCTTTCCAATGCAGCAGAATAAATAAAGGGCTTGATGTTTGAACCTACTTGGCGCTTCGCTTGAACTGCACGGTTGTATTGGCTTTGTTCAAAGCTATAACCACCTACTATAGCTTTTATACGGCCATCGTTAGGATCTAGAGACACTAAAGCACTGGCGGCTTCTGGCAGTTGACTAAGTAGATAGCTGCCGTCGTCATTTTTACGCAGCCAAATTTGAGCGCCCGGTGCGAGAATTTCATTGGCTGTTTTAGGCGCAAAACCTTGACGGTAACGAGTGATGTACTTACGTGCCCATTTTAAGTTATCCCAACTCAGCGTTGCTTGCTCGCCATTTTTTAATAATACGTCAGCGCTTTTTTCGCCTACCTCTAATACTGCGGCGGCCAACAGCGGGCCGATTTCTTTGATGGGAGCAAGTTTGTCTAAAATTGCTTGTTGATTGAGTGGTGATTGTGTCTCATGATCCCACAGATGAACCTCTGCGCCGCGATAACCATGGCGCATATCATAAGCATGTAAGTTATCTACCAGCGCTTTTTGTGCAGCGGCTTGTACGTCTGATTCTACACTGGTGTATACTTTAAAACCGCTATTATAGGCACGTTCGAAACCGTAGCGAGCGACCATTTCGGCACGTACCATTTCCGAAATATAAGGGGCATACAAATCAATTTCAGCTCCATGAAAGCGTGCAGTAATTGGCTGTTTTGACGTTTCATTGAACTCTTGCTGGGTGATAAAGCCCACGTCAAGCATCCGACTTAGCACAACATTACGGCGAGCTTTAGCGCGCACAGGATTACGAATAGGGTTTAATGCTGATGGTGCTTTAGGTAAACCTGCAATCATTGCCATTTGTGCTAAATTTAATTCATTAAGCTCTTTACCATAATAAACTTGTGCAGCTGCGCCGATACCGAATGCACGGTTGCCTAATTCGATTTTATTTAAGTAAAGAGCAAGTATTTCATCTTTACTAAGTAGGTTTTCAATATGCAGGGCAATAAAGATTTCTTTTACTTTACGAATATAGGCTTTTTCTCGTGTTAAGAAAAAGTTACGAGCGAGCTGCATGGTGATTGTACTTGCGCCTTGCTTTTTCTCACCAGTTGATATTAATACTATCGCTGAACGAACTATACCTATAGGATCGATGCCGATATGTTCATAAAATCGTGTATCTTCAGTGGCTAATATTGCATCAATGAGTGGCTGTGGGATCTCATCGATACTTGCAGGTATACGGCGTTTCTCTCCAAATTGGTTGATCAACAAGCCGTCTCGAGAGAATACTTGCATGGGAGTTTGTAATTGCACGTCTTTTAAAACTTGCACACTTGGGATATCGGATTTAACGTAATAATAAAGGCTTGCTAATGTAATTAAGCCCAAAAACGTGCAAATGATAAAAAATTGTAAAGTTCGTTTGAATAAAATCACTTATATTTTCCCTAAATGGACTCCCAATTAGAATCGTAGACTGATAGTATATATTGATTAAAAAATGAATAGTATTTTTTCAGATAAAAATTATAACTTGTTTATTCTTAAAACAAAGGCCGAATCGCAAACATGTTAAGCCAACTAATGAATAAGTCTTCATCAATGATGATAGGGATAGATATCGGTTCGCACGCTATTAAAGCTGTGTTACTGAATGAAACGGAAACCGGCTACCGCCTAGAGGCCTTAGCAATTGAACCTATGCCAAAAGGAACAATGTCCGAACGAAATATTCAGGACATTGAAGCGATTGGTAATATTATCACTAAATTGAAGCGTAAATTACCTAAATCGGCAAAATTTGCGGCGGTTGCTGTTTCCGGGCAAACAGTGATCACCAAAGTTATCTTTATGGACGTTACGTTAAGTGATGCCGAACTTGAGTCGCAAATCGAAATTGAAGCCGATAGCTTAATTCCATACCCGCTAGATGAAGTTAGTCTCGATTTTGAGAAACTAGCAACCAATGAAGCCGATCCTACCAAAATGAACGTGTTACTTTCGGCTGCACGAACCGAAAGTGTTGAAGCCCGTGTTGGCGCATTAGAAACCGCAGGCTTAACCGCAAAAGTCGTCGATGTTGAAAGTTATGCGCTTAGCCGAGCCATGGACGTGTATTATCAACAACTGCCCAGCGATGCATTTAATAAATGTGTGGCAATGATTGATATAGGGGCTGTGCTGACCTTAGTCAGTGTGGTACTTGCAGGTGAAACTATTTACACTCGTGACCAAGTGTTTGGTGGCGATCAATACACTAATAGCATTGTTGCTTATTATAATAAAAGCTTTGATGAAGCTGAAATAGGTAAAACAACCGCTGATTTACCGCCTAACTATACCTTTGAAGTATTAGCGCCTTTTCAAACTTCACTGTTACAACAAGTTCGCCGTGCTGTACAGATGTTTTTGACTACCAGTGGTAAAGAGCAAATTGATTATATTATTTTGACCGGCGGAACAGCCATGATTAATGGTTTAGATCGCTTGTTAATAGAAGAGCTTGGTATTCATACAATTGTTGCCGAACCATTTGAAAATATGGATATATCACCTAGAGTTGATCGTAATGTAATGCAGCGTCACCGAACGCAGTTTGCCATTGCTACAGGGTTGGCATTAAGGAGCTTTTCATCATGCCACATATAAATCTACTGCCATGGCGTGAACAGCAGCGTAAACAATCTCAGAATAAGTTTGCCACTATTTTGTTTTTAGTTGTGCTATTGAGCTTTTTAAGTATGTATATGTTAAGTACATATTACGGGAATCTGCGTGATGGACAGAATGTTAAAAATAACTTTTTAACAACCGAAATAGGTCATCTAGATACGCGTATTCGTGAAATTCGTGAGTTAGATAAAAAGAAAGAAAACTTACAACAGCGTATGCGTCTTATTGAGGATTTACAGAGTAGTCGAAATTTAGGTACGCAAATTATGGATGAAGTAGCTAAAATTGTACCTGGTGGGGTTTATTTAACTAAGTTAGAGCGTCGGGGAAGCGCCATTCATGTAATTGGACGCAGTGAATCAAATAACCGTCTGTCAAGCATGTTAAGGCAAGTACAAAACTCTTATCTGTTAGAAAAACCTACTATGCAAGGGATCGTAGCGGGTGAAAAGTCATCTCGCTTACTTAGTGATTTTAATATGGAGTTTTATGTTAAGCCCTTTGATAAAATTGGTGAGGTTAAGCAATGAACCTTGATATCAAAGCCTTAACCGAGATTGATTGGAATGAAATTGAGCTAGAAAATATTGGTGATTGGCCAGTTGTTGTTAAAGTTATTTGTTGTGCTTTTGTAGCAGCTTTGGTGCTATTTTTTAGTTATAGCTTGCTGGTTTCAGACGAAATTGATAGTTACCATAATGCGGTAGCGAAGGAAGTTGAGCTACGCAATACTTATCGCGCAAAATACGCGGTAGCGAGTAATTTAGAGATTTACCGCCAACAAATGGTGGAGATGGAAGATAAGTTCTCACAGCTACTAAAGCGCTTGCCAACGTCTAATGAAACACCTGGTTTACTAGATGATTTAACCTATGTTGGTACCACAAGCGGATTAACCTTCTTAAAGATTGGTTGGCTACCTGAAATAGAAAAAGAATTTTATACTGAGTTACCTATAAAAATAGAAGTGATAGGTAGTTACCATGAATTTGGTGATTTTGTTGGCAAAGTAGCGCAACTACCTCGCATTGTAAGTTTGCACGATTTTTCAATAACCAGCACAAATACCGGTAAACTTACATTTAGCGTGGTCGCAAAAACCTATCGCTATGAAGGTGCAGTTAAGAAGGGAGTGGCTAGAAAATGAGAAAAATAGCTACAATACTTCTTTCAGCTTTTGCTTTAACTGCGTGTAATGATGATATTGCACAGCAGCAAGAATTTATTGATCAGGTTAAGGCCAGCACAACTCCTAAAGTTGAAGAAATACCTAAGTTAACTAAGTTTGAACATTTTGAATACAGCGCACGTCAATTACGCAGCCCGTTTGTTGCGCCACAGCCTGAAATTATTCAAAATAATATGGTGCAAGTGAAGAACTGTTTACACCCTGATCCTGATCGAGCTCGAGAACCATTAGAGAAATACCCTTTAGATAACCTAGCAATGAAGGGGACTCTTGGTTCAGATGGCAGAACATGGGCTTTAATTAAAGCCGCTGATGAATCTTTGCATCGAGTCGCAATAGGGGATTACTTAGGTTTATATCATGGTGAAGTGAAAGACGTTCAAAGTGATTTTATAGAGTTACTAGAATTAATACCCGATGGGTCTGGTTGTTGGAAAGAGCGCCTGACTAAGCTTGAAATGTTAGAGGCGACAACTGATGGCGCGAGTTAAAAATAAAAAAGGTAAAATTAAAATGCATAAGGGAGTATCTTGGAGTAACCGCATTCAGCAATCAGTGCTTGGCGTTATTGCCCTTTTTATCACGCAGGCGGCGCTTGCTGAGCCATTACTTTATGATGTTCGGTACAATCCGTTAATTGCAGGAGAAACCGAACTACAACTGGTTTTTGATGAAGAGTTAGCGCAGCAACCGACAGTACAAGTGTTTAATAATCCAGCCCGTATTGAAATGCGGTTCACGGACAGCAATGTAGATAAGGCGTTGAGTGACGTTGCGATTGACCAAGCGGGAATTGAGAAAGTAACAAGTAAAGTAAGCGATGGTAACTTAATTGTAACTGTACATATGGATAGGCTAAAAATTTACCAAACAACGGTGAATAATAATTTAGTATCGTTACATGTATCAGACAACATGCTGACTAACTCAAGCTCAGAGTCAGCAACTGCAAACGAGACCAGTAATTATATAAACTCAATTCAATCTATCGATTTTCGTCGTGGTGAAAAAGGTGAAGCACGCGTTTTAGTATTTTTACAGGATACCCAAGCGGCGATTGATGTTCATGAAAGTGGTGGAAAAATTATTGCTGAGTTTCATCATACAGATATTTTAGACGACTTACTGTATGAGTTAGACGTGCTCGATTTTGGCACTGTTGTGAGTAAGATTGAGACATTTAAAGAAGACAGTAAAAGCCGTATTGTAATTGAGCCTAATGCTGCCTTTAAATATACATTCCAACAAATTGAAAATGTATTTACCCTAACCGTAGAAAAAGATGCCTCACAGCGTTCATTTTTAGATGGCGGCAAAGAATATCAAGGTCGCCCAATGACCTTAAATTTCCAAGATATTTCTGTACGTGCCGTGCTACAAATTATTGCCGGCTATAATGATTTTAACCTTGTAACCAGTGACTCTGTTACCGGTAATATCACTTTACGCCTTGATGGTGTGCCATGGGACCAAGCCCTTGATGTCGTATTACGTGTTAAAGGTCTTGATAAGCGCATGGATGGGTCAATCTTAATGGTGGCTCCATCAGAAGAGTTAGCAGCCCGAGAAGCTAAAGATTTAAAAGCTAAACAACAAGTCGAAGATTTAGAGCCACTATATAGTGAATACATTCGTTTAAACTACGCAAAAGCGGAAGAGTTTGCTGATTTACTAAAAACAGACACCAACAGTATCATTACCCCTCGCGGCAGCGTGTCGGTTGATAAGCGTACCAATACCTTACTGATTAAAGATACTGTTAAAAGTATTGAAAGCGTGCGTCGTATGGTTGAAACCCTTGATATTGCCGTTAAGCAGGTTGTCATTGAGTCTCGTATGGTTACTGTACGTGATAATGTCCAAGAAGATTTAGGTGTACGCTGGGGCTTTAGTGATGCTTCAGACAATGGTGGGCTATCAGGTTCATTAGAAGGTGCGCAAGGAATATTTGATGCTGGCAGTTATAATGATATCCCTAGTATTGCTGATCGCTTAAATGTTAACTTACCTGTTTCAAGTGCTGCAGGTAGTATCGGTATGCAAGTAGCTAAACTAGCAAATGGTACGTTACTTGATTTAGAGCTCAGTGCATTAGAAGAAGAAAACCGTGGTGAAATTATCGCAAGTCCACGTATTACTACCGCAAATCAGAAAAAGGCCCGTATAGAGCAAGGTACTGAAATTCCTTATGTGGAGTCTGCTTCAAGTGGTGCGACGACCGTTACATTTAAAAAAGCGGTGCTAAGCCTTGAAGTAACGCCGCATATCACGCCGGACAATAAAGTAATCTTGGATTTAATTATCACTCAAGATACGCGTGGTGATACGGTACAGACACCAACCGGCTCTGCTGTTTCGATAGATACGCAAAAAATTCAGACACAAGTGTTGGTTGAGAATGGTCAAACAGTGGTACTTGGTGGTATATTCCAGCAACAAATCATAAACTCGACGAAAAAGGTTCCACTATTAGGTGATATTCCTTACTTAGGTGTGCTGTTTAGAAGTACGAGTGAGTTTAATGAGAAGAAGGAATTATTGATTTTCGTTACTCCGAAGATTCAAATAGACTAAATCTGGTCTATTTTCCTTAACGCAACGGGCAATTTTGACTTTAATTGCTCGTTAATTGGCTTTTTGTTCTATTTGACTTGAAATACCGCCTCAATTACTGAGATAATCCCCTCCTTAATTTTGGGGCCAGGTCGTTAGGCGGGGTTTTATTTCAAATTTTAGAGTTCGTTTGTACTAAAAGATATGGCTGAAAAACGTAATATATTTCTAGTTGGTCCTATGGGGGCTGGCAAAAGCACAATTGGTCGTCACATTGCCGATCAATTACATCTTGAATTTGTCGATTCTGATCAAGAAATCGAACGCCGTACTGGTGCTGATATAGCATGGGTGTTTGATCTTGAGGGTGAAGAAGGCTTTCGACTTCGTGAAGAAGGCGTCATTGGCGATCTAACTGAAATGCAAGGTATTGTACTTGCAACAGGTGGTGGTTCAGTGATGAGTAAAGAAGTACGAAACAAGCTTTCGGCTCGTGGTATTGTTGTATACCTAGAGACACCAATCGAAAAGCAAGTTGCACGTACGCAGCGCGACAAGCGTCGCCCATTACTGCAAACAGAAGAAGCACCTCGTGACGTGTTAGAGCGTTTAGCACAAGAGCGCGAACCGTTATATAAAGAAGTTGCTGACTTTACTGTACGCACTGATGAGCAAAGCGCTAAAGTTGTTGCTAATCAAATCATTGAGAAATTAGATTTTTAAAAACCAATAATAAAGGATACTGGCGATGCTTGAATTAACTGTTAATTTAGACGAGCGAAGTTATCCTATTTATATTGGTGAATCTGCACTTCACAACACAGACAGGTTGCGTCAGCACTTAGGTGACTGTCGCCCTATCTTCATCACTAATGACACCATTGCACCTTTGTATTTAAATGATGCAATGGCGTTATTAGCTGATTTAAATCCTCTTCATTTTATTATTCCTGACGGCGAACAATTTAAATCACTTGAGTGGTTTGAAAAAATATCAGCGTTTCTGTTGGAGAATAACTGTGGCCGAGATACTTGCCTAATAGCATTAGGCGGTGGTGTAATTGGCGATCTTACAGGCTTTGTCGCTGCTTGTTATCAGCGTGGTGTGCCTTTTATTCAGGTACCAACTACTTTGTTATCTCAGGTTGACTCCTCAGTGGGTGGTAAAACCGCAGTAAACCATCCGTTAGGTAAAAACATGATTGGGGCGTTTTATCAGCCACAAGCCGTGTTTATTGATACTCAATCATTGCATACATTGCCTGAGCGAGAATTTGCCGCGGGTATGGCTGAAGTCATTAAGTACGGTCTGATCTACGATACCGAGTTATACAGTTTCTTAGAAGATAATGTTGCTAAGTTACAAGCGCTGGATGAAGAAACACTGCAGCATGTTATTTTTCGCTGTTGTGAAATTAAAGCATTGATTGTCGCACAAGATGAAAAAGAAGCTGGATTACGCGCATTACTCAATTTAGGCCACACCTTTGCTCACGCAATTGAAGCTCAAATGGGTTATGGAGTATGGTTACATGGTGAAGCTGTTGCGACTGGCATGGTATTAGCTGCTCAACTGGCGCATACTCGTGGTGATTTAACTGCGGCAGAGGTATCAAGAGTTACCTCTTTGATTACTGCGTATAACTTACCATGTGAAATCCCTAGCGATATGACCAGTGAACAATTTTTACATCATATGCGTAAAGACAAAAAGAATAAAAAAGGCACTATTCGATTTATCTTACCAACCGAGTTTGGCCAGTGCGCGCTCGTTGACGATGTATCTGATCAACAGGTTCGTGATTTAATAGGGCGCTAATGCAATCGCAAATCTTACCAAGCCGAGCGGCTTTGGTTGATCGCATCGCGCTGCAATTTGAATACGGGCAGAATCTAATTGCTTTATTAGGGCCATCTGGTCTTGGTAAGAGCTACCTTCTTGAAACCTTTATCACAGATAAATACAGCGATTTTAATAAAGCATTTGTCCAAGTAACTGCTCGAATGACTGACAGTCAACTAATGAGTGAATTACTAGATCAAAGTTTTAGTACGCCATTAATTGATCAAAATTTATCACTGTCTGAAAACTTCTTTCAATTAGTTAAAAAGCAAAACTGTGGCCCATGTTTATGGGTGCTAGATGGTGCGCGCCATTTATCTGATGAAATGGCAGCTGATCTAGCTTTGCTTGCTAAAAATAGTCCAACCACATTGTACATTTTAGTTGCTTCACAGGCTGTTGGACAGTTTAGTAACGCAGTTGAAATTCATCTTGAACCTTTATCTATGGCTGAAAGTAAGCAGCTTATGCATTGGTTTTTTAACAACCTCCCTGTTGATGAAGATCCTGTTTTTCAAACGTTTTTAAAGGAATCTCACGGTAATCCAAGCTTATTGTTAGCGTGGCAACCAATAGAGCATAGTGCTGAAGTTAAAGTGGCAGATAAAGTATCTTGGCGACTGCATTTAATTACACTGATGATTATTATCATGCTATTGATTATAGGTTTGTTATATAAATCAGATATGACTCAATGGTGGCAAGAGGTTTACCAACAGCAGCCTGTGGAACCTGTAGCAACCGCAATAAGCGTAGAGCAACTAAAACAAAGTGCAGATGAACTACCCAGCATAATAAAACCAGCTCTCAGTACTGACGAGAGTAAATCTTCTACAATTGTAACAACCGAACAAGATGAAACACATAACAATGTAGCAGCTATTTTAGATAGCCTTGCTGTTGGCGCTAAGCAAGCGGTATTACAACAGCCCGAAGCAGAGCCAAAAGCCGTTACGCCAGTTGAGGTTACAGAACCTAAACTTACGAACTTACCTGCTGATAATGCATGGTTTAACGAGCAAGTTGATGATAATTTTGTGATCCAATTACTCGCGGTTACTAAGCAAGCCATTGCAGAGCAGTTTATTGTCGCACAGGAGCTAGGTGAGGCTGCTAAGATTTACCAAACACGCCGTAATAATAAGAGTTGGTGGATAGTAACTTACGGTAGTTATGAAAACATTAATGTGGCACGTAAAGTAACTGCTACTTTGCCTGAGGCTGTACGTAGAAATCAGCCTTTTTATAAAAAAATCAGTAAAATTAAACAAGAAATCGCGTTACTAGATCAGTAAAACTAAGCTGATTAGTGTAGAATCGCGGCCACACCAGTTTGAAGTAAAGAGCCGATGCAAACAAAGACCAGAGCCTTCCTTAAATGGGCCGGCGGAAAATACAGCTTAGTTGAAGATATCAGTGCGCGCTTGAATGTAGCGAGCAAGCATGCAGATACCTTAGTTGAACCGTTTGTAGGCGCTGGATCGGTATTTTTAAACACCCATTTTAAACATTATATTTTAAACGATATCAATGCAGATCTCATAAACCTTTATAATGAATTAAAAAACTCTCCAGATGAGTTTATTAGTGATGCAAAAAAGCTGTTTGTGGATTTAAACAATCATCCAGATGCTTATTATGATTATCGTGTGCAGTTCAATCAGAGTAACGATATTTATGAACGTGCGATTTTATTCTTATACATGAATCGTCATGGCTATAATGGCCTATGCCGTTATAATCTGAAGGGTATTTTCAATGTGCCTTTTGGTAAGTATAAGCGCCCTTATTTCCCTGAAAAAGAAATGCACTTTTTTGCACAAAAAGCTCAACAAGCAACATTTACGTGTTTAGGCTATGATGATGTTTTTAAATTAGTACCTGATAATGCAGTGATTTACTGTGATCCTCCTTATGTGCCACTGAGCAAAACAGCATCGTTTACCTCTTACGCGAAAGGTGGGTTTAACTTAGATGATCAGGCTAATTTAGCAAATTTAGCTGAGCAAGCTGCATTTGAAAATAGCACACCGGTACTTATATCTAACCACGATACAGTCTGGACGCGAAAAATATACAGCCAAGCAAAACTAGATGAGATTCAGGTAAAGCGCACGATTAGCCCAAAAGGTGGCTCGCGCAATAAGGTTAATGAACTGATGGCTATGTATTTAGCACCCAAGCCACAACGGCGTAAATAGCACTAATAAATAAAATAAAAAGCCCAACAGCTATAAGAATAATAGAACGTGGGGAGTGCTGCTGAAAGTCAGATTGACGTTTATTTTCAGACTGGACGCCAAAAAAAGCGGCAATAACGCTTTGCAAGGCACTGAATAGGTGTTTCACTTAATTAAAACCGAGGCCCTAAAGAACGTGCCTTTTTTGGTTCGTCAGAACTGGTTAATAGTTCCAGCAAATCTAAGTAATGAAATTGTGCACTACGGCTATCACCTGTGATCCAAGACATCCAACCGGATTCATGCTCTGCATTCATACATTGGGCTGAGTTATTTAATAAGTGCTCACCGCTACACTCGTAGTTGCTAGCAGCGATTAACGTGGTATCGCTTTTAGAAAAATAACTTAGTGTACCGATAGTTAGAGCCGTCGCAGTTAAGATCCCGATTTTAAAAGCACGCATTTACTTAGTCCATAGTAGTGTAACTGACTTAATAATACCTAATAAGTGTTCAAATAACAAACTTAATTTACCCTTAATGATTACAAAAACCAATACTATTATAAGGTTAAGTTGAAAGTGATATTTTATAAATCGCTCAGTAAATATCCTTTATATTTAGTGAGGTAGCTTAATATATTCGTTAAGGTCAAATCACTGCTTACTAACTCGCTATGTTTATATTGGGATATTTATTTTGCCACCTTGTGGTTATTTGTTACATTAAGCGCCACTTATGCGCATTTTGATACACATTAAGGATTACTAATGTTAGAAACGATGCAAAAATACCTTATAGCTCCATCTATTTTGTCTGCTGATTTTGCACGACTGGGTGAAGATGTAGACGCAGTGCTAGCAGCTGGCGCTGATGTAGTTCATTTTGATGTGATGGATAATCACTATGTGCCTAACTTAACTATTGGTCCTATGGTATGCAAAGCATTACGTGATTATGGTGTAACAGCGCCAATAGACGTGCATTTAATGGTAAAACCGGTTGATAGTTTAATTCCACAATTTGCAGATGCAGGGGCGTCTATTATTACTTTTCACCCCGAGGCCAGTGAACACATCGACCGTACTTTACAGTTAATTAAAGACAGTGGCTGCCAAGCAGGACTTGTGTTTAACCCTGCCACAAGTTTAAGTTATTTAGAGCATGTTATTGATAAACTTGACGTGATTTTATTGATGTCAGTAAACCCTGGTTTTGGTGGTCAGAGCTTTATTCCTCATACGTTAGAAAAGCTACGTCAAGCGCGTAAAATTATCGATGCTTCAGGCCGTGCAATTCGTTTAGAAGTTGATGGTGGTATTAAAGTTGAGAATATTGCAGCCGCAGCACAGGCGGGTGCTGATATGTTTGTTGCAGGCTCCGCTATTTTCAATCAACCAGATTATAAAAAAGTCATAGAGCAAATGCGTAAACAATTAGAAGGTGTAAATTAATGAAGTACGAGGCCGCTTTTTTTGATTTAGATGGCACCTTAGTCGACAGTGTATATGATTTATATATTGCAATGAATTTGACTTTAACTGAGTTGGCTTTTCCTATAGTGAGTCAGCGTTTAGTTGAAACCTGGATTGGCAATGGTATTGAAACCCTAGTTAAGCGTGGTTTAAGTGGCGACATGCAAATTAGTGAGCAACTAGATGAACAGCTTGCCAAGCGAGCTATCAACCTTTTTTATGGTCATTACGAGCAACAAGTGGGTGAGTACAGTGTGCTTTACCAGCATGTTGAAACAGGTCTTGCTGCTCTTCGTAACACTCCCAAAGCACTCATTACTAATAAAGCGCGCCGCTTTACTGAAAAGCTACTTGATAAACTAGCCTTAACAGAGCATTTTGACGTGATCGTGTGTGGGGATGATATGGCTAAAAAGCCATCGGCTGAACCGCTTTTGTTTGCTTGTAAACAATTAGATGTGCCTGCAAACCAAGCAATAATGATTGGTGACTCAAAAAGTGACATCTTAGCTGCACATGCTGCAAACATAGATGTAATTGCTGTGAATTATGGTTATAACCAAGGTGAAAAGTTGAGTGATTACAATCCACAGTACCTCTGTGATACATTCTTAGATATAATACCTGTTCTTACCCAAAGGTAAGTACGTTTTTAACTTTAGTATTTTTTATTTTAGTAATATAAAGGAACATCATGAGTAAACCAGTAGTATTAAGTGGCATGCAGCCAACCGGTGGTATGACAATAGGCAACTATGTTGGTGCTATTAACCAGTGGGTTAAGCTACAGGAAGAGTATGATAGTCACTTTATGTTAGCTAATTTGCATGCTATTACCGTACGACAAGACCCTGAGTTGTTACGATCGCGAGTGCTCGATGGCATCGCACTATATGTTGCATGTGGTATAGATCCTAATAAAGCGGCTTTATTTGTGCAATCACAAGTGCCAGAGCATGCTCAGTTAGGCTGGGTACTTAATTGTTATGCACAAATGGGCGAGCTTAACCGTATGACACAGTTTAAAGACAAGTCATCTAAGCATGCAAATAATGTAAATGTGGGTTTGTTTGCATACCCTGTGCTGCAAGCTGCTGATATTTTATTGTATCAGGCAGATCAAGTACCAGTTGGTGATGATCAAAAACAACATTTAGAGTTAACTCGCGATATTGCCACACGTTTTAATAATCTTTACGGCGACGTATTCACAATTCCAGAACCCTATATTCCAGAGTTTGGTGCGCGGGTAATGAGCTTGCAAGATCCGCTGAAGAAAATGTCTAAGTCTGATGAAAATCCAAATGGATTTATCATGATGCTAGATGAGCCGAAAAAGATTGAGAAAAAGCTGAAAAAAGCTGTGACAGATTCAGATGAGCAAGCGCGTATTTATTTTGATCGTACTGAAAAACCAGGTGTGTCGAATTTATTAACGCTTATGTCTGTTGCTACTAAGCGCTCTATCGAAGAGCTTGTGCCAGAGTATGAAGACAAAATGTATGGTCATTTGAAAAAAGACACTGCAGATGCGGTAGTCAGTATGATTGAGCCAATTCAAGCGCGCTTTAAAGAAATTCGTGAAGACCAAACTTTACTTAACAACATCATGAAAACTGGCGCCGAAAAAGCCAGTATACGTGCTGAGAAAACGTTAAAGTCAGTTTACGACGCGCTAGGGTTTATCCCGCGCCCATAATAGTTATTTAGACAAAAAAATACCGCTGCTTGGATTATTCCCACAGCGGTATTTTTGTATCTGTAATATGTGTTTTAGCTGCGTGTTGAAATGACTCACGTAGCTATTTAGCTTTGCCATTATGCTTTATTGAGTTTATTAGCTAAGTTTTGATCAATCTGTTTTTGCAGACTTTGCATTGATTTTTCCAAGTTTACGTTTTGTATTTAGTCCGTTTTCAATTTTTTGTTCTTTTTTTTGAGCGTTGTGTACAACTATTATTTAGCAAGTGCCAGTACAAAAGCACACAAATCATGCAGGTCACATGGCAATAAGTAGATTGAAATATAAGACTATATCGCTGATGGGTTTAACTGAGGAAGGTAAGTTTTTACGGTAGTTATAACTGGCTGCTTTCAACGCGATGAGCATTGAAAGCAGCTGCTGGGAATAAGAAGTAATTATCCCGCAGTAATGATTAACGAAGCAGTGACTCAGTTAATACAGGGCGCATCTCACGTACAATTGCTTGTGTTAGCTTTGGTGCACCACAAATAAGGTTACCGCTTTGGTTGTAGTTATTACCGCCAGCGAAATCTACAATCATACCGCCCGCTTCTTTTACCATTAACTCACCAGCAGCACTATGCCAAGGTTTTAAGCCAATCTCAAAGAAGCCATCAACACGACCAGCTGCAACATAAGCCATATCTAACGCTGTGCAACCTGCGCGACGAATATCAGCAGTATGCACAAACAATGCTTTGAATGCTTCAGTGTATGCATCCATGTGGTGCTTGTTCTTATATGGAAAGCCAGTAGCAAGTACAGTACCTGCAAGAACAGTTGTTTTGCTAACACGAAGACGTTTGCTGTTTAGTTGCGCGCCTTGACCACGTGAAGCTGTGAAAAGCTCACCACGGATAGGATCATAAATAACAGATTGGTCTAAACGACCTTTAACTTTTAATGCGATAGAAATCGCGAAATGAGGGAGACCTTTGATGAAGTTTGTTGTGCCATCAATAGGATCTACAATCCATTGGTAATCTGCATCCTTGCCTTTGTGCTCACCTAATTCTTCACCCACGATAGAGTGAGTAGGGTAAGACTGTAAAATAGTGTCACGAATTACGGCTTCAGCTTCTTTATCAATATTCGTTACTAAATCGTTAGTGCCTTTTTGTTGCACTTCAACTTTTGATAAATCTTCACTCGCGCGAAGTAAAAGTTTGCCTGCGTTACGCGCAGCGCGAACCGCAATGTTTAACATTGGATGCATGGTTTTACCTTTGGGTTGTAAAAGAACGTTTATATATTTTAAGCCGGCGTATTTTAACGACTTTCACCACAAAGTAAACAATAAACCCGAAATAGTTTTGGTTGTTTTTTATACGCCCTTGTTTGGAAAGAGGTTTAAATTTATTTTTTATTATTTTGATTGAGTTTAGTAACTCATAACACTTTGTAATCATGCTAATAAAAAACCTTGCCGTGTTAACAGCAAGGCTTTATTTTTTTGAGCCTTGAGCCTTGAGCCTTGAGCCTTGAGCCTTGAGCCTTTTATCTCATGGTAACAAACTCTTCCGAGCCAGTAGGGTGAATAGCTACCACTGAATCAAAATCAGCTTTCGTGGCACCCATTTTCATGGCAACAGCGAAGCCTTGGATCATTTCATCTACAGTAAAACCGATACCATGTAGACCTACAACTTTTTCATCATCGCCTGCGCAAACCAGCATCATATTACAGGCTTGGCGGTGTTGAGTAACAGCGGTGTACATAGCTGCAAAGCTAGATTTATACACTTTTACGTTTTCTTCACCGTATTGCGAAATAGCTTCTTGCTCTGTTAAACCTATCGTACCAATTGGTGGATGGCTAAATACCACTGTTGGCACTAAGCTGTAATCCATTTTTAAATCATCTGGCAGGTCTTTATTAAACAAGCGCTCTGATAAAGTGCGGCCCGCTTTAACGGCAACCGGTGTCAGCTCTATGCCATTTTCGATAATATCACCCACAGCGTAGACGTTTTCAGCTGTGGTATTTTGATATTCATCAACTTTTACATAGCCGCTTTCATTAACTTCAACGCCGGCAGCTGCAAGGTTAATTTTATCTGTTGTTGGTGTACGGCCTATTGCCCAAATTACTTGATCAACGTTTTGGCTGTAACCGTTTTCAAAGTGAATAGTTAAGCTGCCATCGCTTTGTTTAACCACTTCTTTAGGTGAGCACTCAGTGTGTAGCGTGGGCCCTTCTTTGGCCATAATATCTACTAATGTATCGATAATATATGGATCAAATGAACGCAGTGGTTTGTTTTTACGCACGAATAAATGGGTTTCAGTGCCAAGGCTGTGTAATACACCTGCAATTTCAACGGCAATATAGCCCGCGCCAATCACGGCCACACGTTTTGGTTGTTCACTTAACTCAAAGAAACCATTTGAATCAATCCCGAGCTCAGCGCCTGGGATGTTTGGGATAGTTGGGCGACCACCTACAGCAACTAAAATATGATCAGCCGTATATAATTCGCCATTTACTTCAACGGTTTTATTATCGACGAACTTTGCAAACCCATTGATCACAGTCACGCCATTACTGGCTAAGTATTTGTCATAACCTTGGTGGATACGACCAATATAAGCTTCGCGACTTTCGACTAATTTAGCCCAGCTGAAGCTTTTTAGTTCTACATCGAAGCCATAATCTGGTGCATAAGCATTTATTGCTTCGGCAATTTGTGCGCCGTGCCACATTACTTTTTTTGGTACGCAACCTACGTTTACACAGGTGCCACCCATGTGTTGTGCTTCAATCAGTGCTACCTTAGCACCGCGCATTGCTGCCCGGTTAGCTGAGCCGATACCGCCACTACCGCCACCAATTGCAATGTAATCAAAATGCTGAGCCATTTTTAGTCCTCAAGTTTATATAAAACGTAATAGTTTGATGATAACACAAGGTTGACCCGTGAAAAGCCCCTTGTATTTCAAGCTCTGCGCCCCAATTTAAAAATCATCTTCGAAACGATTTGAGAGCGAACATGAGCGATTTACAAAATAACCCACTAGTAGGCCTTGAGGGCTTGCCACCATTTTCAAAAATTAAGCCCGAGCATGTTGTGCCAGCACTTAAAGCAGGTATTGATGAATGCCGAGCAAAAATTGATGAGGTTTTGGCTAAAAAGTCATTTACTTGGCAAGACTTAGTGTTACCGCTTGAAGAAGTTGACGATAAACTTTCACGCATGTTTTCTCCTGTTTCGCATATGAACTCTGTAGTCAATTCAGATGAACTACGTAAAGAATATGAACAATGTTTACCGCTTATTTCAGAGTACTCAACGTTTGTTGGTCAGCATCAAGGGCTATACGACGCTTATAATGCACTGTATAACAGCGATGAATTTAAAACCTTGAGTACCGCACAGCAAAAATCAATTACCAATGCATTACGTGATTTTGAGCTTTCAGGTATAGCATTAGCACCTGAACAACAAAAACGTTACGGCGAGATAAGTGCTCGTTTGTCCGAGCTTGCTGCTAAATTTGGTAACAATGTGATGGATGCCACGCTTGCATGGCAAAAACATATTACTGATGAAAGTGAACTTGCAGGTTTGCCAGAATCAGCGCTTGCATTGGCTGCTGAAACAGCAAAAAGCAAAGAGCTAGAAGGCTGGTTATTTACCTTAGATTTTCCGTCGTACTTACCAGTAATGACTTACGCTGATAACCGCCAGCTGCGTGAAGAAACCTATACAGCATTTGTTACACGTGCATCAGATCAAGGTCCTAATGCCGGTGAGTTTGATAACTCAGCAATTATGAGTGAAGAACTTGCGCTGCGTCATGAGCTTGCTCAACTGTTAGGGTTCGCGAGTTATGCAGAAAAGTCTCTGGCTACTAAAATGGCTGAAACACCTGAACAAGTGTTCTCATTTTTAGAAGATTTAGCTGCTAAATCTAAACCTCAAGCTGAGCAAGAGTTAGCAGAGCTGCAAGCTTATGCTAAAGAAAAGCATGGTATTGATGAGCTAGCTGCGTGGGATTATGGCTATTATGGCGAAAAGTTAAAGCAAGAAAAGTACGCTATTTCAGATGAAGTTCTGCGTCCTTACTTTCCAGCCAATAAAGTGCTCAGTGGCTTATTTGAAACAGTAAACCGTTTATTTGGTATTAGCGTAAAAGAAGTTAACGATTTTGACAGTTACCATAAAGATGTACGCTTTTTTGAGATTTACGATAACAGCAATACCTTACGTGGGCGCTTTTATTTAGATTTATACGCACGTGATCACAAACGTGGTGGGGCATGGATGGATGATTGCATGGGCCGAAAAGTCCGTGCAAGTGGTCAGCTGCAAACACCCGTTGCCTACTTAGTGTGTAACTTTAATAAAGCGGTGGGTGATAAACCTGCACTGTTTACTCACAACGAAGTAACCACTTTATTCCATGAGTTTGGCCACGGTATTCACCATATGTTGACCCAAGTTGAAGCCGCGCCAGTTGCAGGTATTAATGGCGTTGCATGGGATGCAGTAGAACTACCTAGTCAATTTTTAGAAAACTGGTGCTATGAAGAAGAAGCCCTTAACTTTATTTCGGGCCATTACGAGTCAGGAGAGCCATTACCTAAAGAGTTACTTGATAAGCTGTTAGCGGCTAAAAATTATAACTCAGGTATGCAGATGTTACGCCAAATTGAGTTCTCATTGTTCGACTTTAGAATTCACAATGATTATCAAGCGGGTGAAGAATGCCAAATTCAAGCACGTTTAGATGAAGTGCGTAGCCATACATCAGTTGTGAAACCGCCAGAATTTAACCGTTTCCAACATGGCTTTAGTCATATTTTTGCTGGCGGTTATAGTGCTGGCTACTACTCATATAAATGGGCTGAAGTGTTGTCTGCAGATGCATACTCACGCTTTGAAGAAGAAGGGATTTTTAACCCTGAAACGGGTCAAGCCTTTATGCAGCACATTCTAGAAAAAGGTGGCAGTGAGGAGCCAATGGCATTGTTTAAAAACTTCCGTGGTCGCGAGCCAAGTGTTGACGCATTACTGCGCCATAGCGGTATTGCCGCATAAGTTTAAAAGCTAGTATTTAATTTGAGTAAAAAGCGCCTTTTGGCGCTTTTTTATTATTAAGCTAATAATTCTTCGCAAAATCAGTGCTCCGTACTATGCTTTTTGAAGTAATAGACAAAAAGGGAATAGGCATGACTAAGCTAGTACTGGCAATTGACGATGATAAATATGTGCACCATATTATAGAAGAGTCACTAGCAGGGTTTTGTAAACTCATACATGCTAAAAATGGTGAAGAAGGGCTCAGGCAAGCGATAAAATATAACCCTGATATTATTTTACTTGATGTTGAAATGCCGGGAAAGTCCGGTTACGAAGTATGCACAGAGCTCAAATCACTTGAGCAAACAAAAGAAACACCGGTAATGTTTTTATCTGCTAAAAGTGAACTACCTGAGCGAGTGAAAGGTTATAACTCAGGGGCCGCTGATTATATCGTTAAGCCATTTAATGGCGAAGAATTAATGGCACGGATCCGTGTTTTATATCAGTATCGACAGCACTCAATTAAGCTTAAAAGTGACGTAGAGCGTGCACAAATTACCGCTGAATTAGCCATGACTGATTCGGGGGATATGGGGCGAATAATGCGTTATGTTGGGCAGAGTTATCACGCTCATGATGTGAAGTCTCTATCAACGTACTTTTTTGAATTTTTCAGGCCTTTTAATTTAGATGTCGTTATTGCTTATTGGCATCAGGAGGTTGGGATATTTTGTAGTGACGAAGGCGCAGTGTGCCCTCTAGAACAAGAGCTATTAGAAAAGCACCGTAATGCCAATCGCTTTGTCGACTTTAGTAGTCGCACTATAATTAACTACCCTAAAGTGTCGATTTTAATAAAAAATATGCCGCTAGATGATGCTGCATTATATGGTCGCTATAAAGATTTATTTCCCCATATTTTAGAAGTCACGAATGCTAAAGTTCAAGATATGGAAGTTAACGAAAGGGCCCTATCTCAAGCACATAGTGTCGGTAATGCGTTTGCTGAACTCTCAACAAAAATGTACGACAACAGTGATGCTAGAGAATTAGCCGTGACCAAACTGGCGGTTCAATTAGCTGAAATTCGTAAAACCATCGAGCAAAAACCTGAGCTTAAATATAATCAGGAGTTGGTTTTTCATTTAGAGCAGTTAGAACAAACACAATCTGAGTTTTCATCACTTAATGAAGAGTTAGCATTTATAAAATATCAGCTTAATCATATTATTGAATCACGAAATGAACTGGTGGTCAGTTTAAGTAAAATTGCAAACCCAGAGCACACCCAAGAGGTAACATCACAAACTGATATTGAGCTATTTTAGTGCTATAGCGGGCAGCACTTGATATACTCTGCAGGCTATTTTTGGTCGGAGTTAGTTTTGGTTATACAGTGTCCTTTTAAAGAAATGCGTTCTTATCTTGCTGAAGTTGAGCAGCGATTTGGCTTAGAGCAGTGGGCTGCACAACAACACGGTTTTTCTTTGCATTATGATGACCAAGGGCTTAGTTTACGTAAAACTGATGAGCCAAAACTGGGGGCTATTAGTGTTGATTTTGTTACTGGAGCTGCGGCACATAGACGCAAATTTGGTGGCGGTAAAGGCCAGTCAATAGCAAAGGCAGTTGGTTTAAACAAAGGCGCAACGCCGGTGGTGTTAGATGCCACTGCTGGACTTGGTCGAGATGGTTTTGTATTAGCTTCTCTTGGCTGTAAAGTTATTTTACATGAGCGTCACCCAGTTGTAGCTGCCCTTTTATATGATGGCTTACAGCGTGCTTATAATGATCTTGAAATTGGCGCTTGGATGAGAGCAAACATGAGTCTAGTGTTTGGTTCAAGCCATACATTGCTTGCTCAATGCGAAAGTATGCCTGATGTTGTTTATCTTGATCCTATGTTTCCCCATCGTGAAAAGTCAGCGTTAGTTAAAAAAGAAATGCGCGTATTCCAAGAGTTAGTCGGCGCTGATACCGACGCTGATGATTTACTTGAGTTTGCCTACCCACTTGCCAGCAAACGAGTTGTGGTTAAGCGCCCTGATTATGCTCCTTTTTTAAATGATAAAACGCCTAGCATGCAGATTAAAACAAAGAAAAACCGTTTTGATGTGTATGTTAAAGCGGCCATGATCTAATCTTTTAGTCATTAAAATAAATGCTATATGACCAAAATGTAGTAACTTTGTGTTGGTTTTCATTAAACCGTCATAAATAGTTAATATTCTACGCGCGCAGTTAATCAAGGAAATTTTTTATGCGCGTGTCATCATTTACTAGGCTATTGGCAGTTTTACTTGCCTTAGCTAGCCTACTCTTAGGTGCTACCCTGTTTTGGGCCAGTCAAACCTTAGTCAAACTTGAGCAACAAGACCAATCCTATAACCAATTAAAAAATAAAATTTTGGTCAATCTTGAAGGTCTGTTAGAAGATTACTTAGCAAAGGGAGATAGCCTGTACTTAGGTCAAGCATCTGAACTTATTAGTGAAGTAAAGCGAACGGATCTTAATGTCTTACCCAGCAATTTAAAGCAACAACTTGATGCTTTACTTACCCAGTTAGACACCGATATCAATGGTAAATACCGAGCGTTAGGAAAGCTCTCAGGTAATGAAACTGCATTGCTTGATAATGCATTACGACAAATGGCAGGCTCAGCCTCTTCTTTGATTAATTACGCCAATAAAGCGCAGCAGCAGGGCAGATTTGAGCAACAATATTACACTTTAGCAAGTGACTACTATAGTGAAGTCACTTCGCTGTCATTATTTACTTATCAACTCATTATTGGCTTTGATCAAGACACTCAAGACAGTTTAATGCAAAGTGTGGCTAACCTAAATCGTTTAGCGAAACAGATTGATGCTTTAGATAATCTCGGCGTTATGAGCGAAGTCGATGAAGATGCCCTCTTTTTTGGTGCGCAAGCAGAAGATTTAGCTGATGAAATTAAAGCTGAAATAAGTAGTTGGCCTAATCGTTACCCGAGAGACTTAGCAAGCACTATTGAGCAAGCCCAACAACGCCAAATAGGGATAGAAGATTTACGCAAACAAATTACCTTGTTGTCGGATACTGTGATTAATGCAGAGCAGCAACTAAGCGCTGAGCAAGCAACGTTAAAAGAGCAAGTACTGGTTGTGTTTGCGATAGCGATTAGTATGTTGGTTATTTTGGCTATTGGCGTGTATATAGTTCAACGAAATCAGGTGCTCACTCCTTTAAGGCAGCTGCGTGATGGCTTTGCTTTTTTAATTGAAAGTAATGAACTTAAAAATATTGAAAGTAATAACCCTAAAACAGAAGTGGGGGAAATTGCCGCTTATTTTAACCTGTTAATTGAACGACAACGTGGCGAGGCAGATGAACGCGCGCAAATGCTTAAGGTAATAAATGACTTTATGCAGGAGATGAGTGAGCATTTACATACTATTAGTCAGCAAACCAATGATAGTCACCAGCAAGTTGAGCAAAACCAAGCTTTATTGAGTGATATTCAGCATATAGGCGATCAGGTAAATAATATTAATAGCCAAGTAGCGGATAATGCAAAGCAAACATATGCGGCTATGGAGCAGAGTTTAGGCTTTGCAGGAAACATGCTCAGTGCCAGCTCACATACTCAACAGCGTGTTGATGGTGGCCTTAAAAGCTTACAAGAGCTGCTTAGTGGCGTACAAGATGTAGGGCAGGTTATTGAGGTAATTCGCACCATTGCTGAGCAAACCAACTTATTAGCATTAAATGCGGCGATTGAATCAGCTCGTGCCGGTGAACATGGCCGAGGTTTTGCGGTAGTGGCAGACGAAGTACGTAAGCTTGCTCGCCAAACACAGGGCTCGTTGAGTGATATAAACGATCAGCTTAATTTGTTAAGCGAAAACTCGACTATGGTTTCGACACAAATTTCAGCACTTGCTGATGATGCTCAGTTACAAACGGATAATGCACACGATCTTAAACGTAACTCTGAAGGAGTTGCCAGTAATGCTCAAGATGCAAATAAAGTGGCGTTTGATGCAATGGAGTTGGCTAAACAGCAAAATGCATTATTGGAGAATTTTAGTGAGTCGATGCAAAATATGAAAGGGCAAGTCAGTGAATCAAGCCATTTGGTAGAAGATATTCATCAACGCTTACAACAGCAGATGCAAACCATTCGTGGTAGTTTAGGGTTATAAAGTTTGCAAGCAGATTAAAGTTTAATACCTTTAATCTGCTAACAGAAATTACATCATGGTGTCTTTCAAGTACTGAAATAGCTCTTTATAGCTTCGAGCTGGCTTTTCAGCTTTTACTTCTTTTGCCGCGTTTCTTACTAGTTGACGCATTTTTTGGCGCTCAAGTGCTGGGTATTGCTCAATCGTTTCATTGATTAGATCATCACCTTGCTCAATCAGGTCGCTGCGTAACTGCTCAATTTTTTTGATCATTACTTCGGCTTGATTATTTTTATTGAGCATAATATCGATGATAGCTTTGATCTCATCGATATTTTCAACGGTACGTAGCGTTTTAGCAATGTAATTTAGGTGACGACGGTAAGCGTCACTTTTGTTACTTATCTTATCAGCAACAACCATTGCTTCTTTTAGATCATCATTTAGAGGTAAGCGCTCGCGCTGCTTTTTGCCCATTTTAGCAATGTCAGAACCTAACTGATGAAACTCTTGCGCATCACGCTTAAGTTCACTTTTCGATACGTAAATAATTTCTTCTTCAATTTCAGCAGGGTTGCCTTTTTTCTTCGCCATGGGGTGCTCATATAAGATCGTTAACTGGGGTCATTATACCCAAACCACCTCAAGATGCGAGTGTCGTTGGAGTTAAAAGCGATTTAGGCAAGGCATTGATTGCAAGTAATAGTGGTTCTATTATTAAAATCAATAACGCAGTATAAATCGCTTTTAGACCAACCCATTGGGCGTTTCACAGGCACTTACTCTCATCGTTGTTACTTCTTAAAAGGGACTGCCATTTTTGCAAAGTAACGCCTTGATATTAAGCCCCTGTGAAACGCTGAATTCTGTATCTTGAGGTGGCTTGGGTATATATGTGATTCTTTTAATGATTAATATTAGCTGATGCAATGCACTGGGTGTGTTAGCATTTAAACTATATTAAAAGTGATAGCCGCGCAGGACCTACGAACATGAAAAGCCAACAGCAAGATCCTATTTATACACAAATTTCTCAAGTAAAAGACGCCGTAGCAGAAGTGTTAGAACACGCAAAAAAACTTGGTGCAACAGGTGCTGAAGCGGCCATGTCGAGCACCTCTGGTTTATCTGTCAGTACTCGCATGGGCGAAGTTGAAACCATTGAATTTAATCAAGATGGCGGCCTAGGCATCAGTGTTTATGTCGGCAATCATAAAGGCTCTGCCTCTACAGCAGATCTAAACCCGAAAACTTTGCGCACTGTAGTTGAAAAAGCCATCGATATTGCTAAGTTTACCTCTGATGATCCGCACAACGGGGTAGCAGATAAAGAACTATTAGAGTTTGCACCGCTCGATCTTGATTTATATCACCCGTGGGATGTTAGTCCAGAACAAGGTATTGAGCTTTGCCATAGTGCTGAGCAAGCAGCGCTTAATGCCGATGAGCGCATTGTTAATTCAGACGGGGCGAGTTTTTCATCTCACCAAGGCTTGCGGGTGTATGGTAACAGCCACGGCTTAATTGCAGGTTACCCGCGTACACGTCATAGCATCAGTACTATGGTTATTGGTAAAGATGGCGAACAAATGCAGCGTGATTCAGCGTATACCGTGTCTCGCGAACAAAGTGGTTTGAAAGATGCTGCAGCAGTTGGGCTAGAGGCCGCAAGTGAAACGTTAGCCAAATTAAATAGCCAAAAGTTGGGCACGATGAAAGTGCCAGTTATCTTTCGTGCTGATATTGCTAATTCATTATTTGGCCATTTGGTATCTGCAATTGGTGGCGGTGCTTTGTATCGTAAATCGAGCTTTTTAATGGACAGCCTAGGTACGCAAGTATTTAGTGATGTTGTTAATATCTCTGAGCGTCCTCATCTTTTAAAAGGGCTCGCATCGACACCTTTTGATAGCGAAGGGGTAAAGACCATTGACCGTGAAATTATTCAAGGCGGTGAATTACAAACTTATCTATTAGCCAGCTACGCAGCTCGGAAAATGAATATGACACCAACAGGTCATGCTGGTGGTATCCATAATTGGCTTGTTGAGCAAACTCACCAGGATTTAGCGCAATTACTTAAAGCTATGGGCACAGGTTTGTTAGTAACCGAACTAATGGGCCAAGGTGTAAATACCGTAACCGGTGATTACTCACGTGGTGCAGCAGGTTTTTGGGTTGAAAATGGCGAGATACAATACCCTGTAAGTGAAATTACTATAGCTGGCAAGCTGCAAGACATGTTTAAAGCAATTGTTGGCTTAGGTGGCGATATAGAACGCCGTGGCGGAATTCAAACAGGTTCAGTTCTGATTGAAGAAATGCAAATAGCGGGAAGCTAGCCGTAAGTTATAGGCTATAAACTACATGACTAGGTTCTAGGGCCTCCAACCTAGTTCCTAGAACCTAATGCCTTTCATTTATAAAAACACTTTACCTCAACTTAACTTTAGGTTTTAAGCTGGCTTTAATTATTTTAATAAAGGAATTTTATTATGTATTTAGAGCACGTGAATTTAGTTGTTGATGACGTTGATGCAATGCTGCACTTTTATAAAGCGGCATTTCCACATTGGTATATCAGAAGTCAGGGTAAAAGCGCTTGGCATGGAAAGCCAAGACAATGGTTGCACTTTGGCGATGATTATCACTATTTAGCGTTGAGTGATAATGGAGAGCAAAAAAACCGAGATTTAACAGGTCATCAGGTCGGCTTGGCACACTTTGCATACGTTACAAATGATATTGCTGCGGTTATTAACCGCTTAGAGCTTGCGGGCTACAGTATTGATAAGCCTGGCGCAGACAATCCTTTTCGTAAAAATGTGTATTTTATTGACCCTGCCGGTTTTGAAGTTGAGTTTGTTGAGTACCTCAGTGACATACCCAAAGAGCGTAATAATGATTTTTGATTCAAAGCTATTAACTAAAGCTGAAGCCTGCTCCCACGTTATATTAAAACGTAGGAGAGCGCTTTAGCGCCGATGGGTTTCATATATCGCAAATCTAAATATCATAACGGCTGAAGCCTGTTCCTACGGTTATTTATTTGTAGGAGGGAGCTTTA
Source organism: Pseudoalteromonas mucoides (assembly GCF_049257175.1). Taxonomy (NCBI): domain Bacteria; kingdom Pseudomonadati; phylum Pseudomonadota; class Gammaproteobacteria; order Alteromonadales; family Pseudoalteromonadaceae; genus Pseudoalteromonas; species Pseudoalteromonas mucoides. Next base: position 27,061 of record NZ_JBMMUC010000013.1, on the reverse strand, counting down.
AGATTTATTCATATCTTTCCAGCTGGTTTTTAGGCTATTAGCAAAGGAGACAAACTTTTCTTTAATGGTACGTTTTACTTTTATCTCTACTGAGCCGAGTATCACTTTGCCTTCTATAGTAATAGTTGGGCCATGTAGTTTGTTCAGTGATACAGACTTGTTTTCAACACTGCCAACAACACTAAATATTTTAGATACCACATTAACATGCTCAGGCACGTATATCTCGTCGCTACCTAATAAACAATTAACGTGCAAAGTTATATGCTGATGTTGAAATATTGCATCGGTGAAATCTAATTCAATTGAACCTAATAGATTGGTGATATGAATTTCTTTGGGTACTACCCATTGGCCACTGCGTTCATTGGAGCCTAATATACTCTTTAAATGTAATGTTTCATCTTGGCTTTGGTTACTATAGTGTGGGCTAAACTGCGCACGCTTTTCATTTTGGTAACTGGCATCAGCTTTTAAATCTAAATCACCCACTAGCTCCATTAACACTAAGTTGTCTGTTGCGGCCATAGCTTGGTCTAAGCGACGTTCGAATGCTTCTGCAGATATTACCCCATGACTGTAGTTATAGATTAATTGATCAATAACTTGTTCGCGTACTTGTTCGATTGGGCGATCTTCTATTTTAACTGTCATGACGGGTATCCCTATGTAATGGCTGTATTATTTTTTAACTGCGATAACTAAAGCAAAGCTCAGGCCAATAATTAACTTCTTAAAATTCAGTTGCTTATTTTTTACACTCAATTTTTAAGTAGTAATATTAACGACTGATTAATAAAAACAACGACTAAATGGTAAATCTGACACAAGCAGAACAAATTACCGAATTGTTTGTAAATTATTACCAGGTGAATATAGCTATAAAATGCCAAGTTCTTCTAAGTGATTGATTTGTAGTTATTTAAAAGTTGGCTTGATGTTCGCATTAACTTAAGTGTCTTTAATCAAAAGGAGAAAGATTATGAAAACATTTAACAAATCTATGATTGCGGCTTTAGTTCTTGGTACAACAGCTATGGGTGCACAAGCAAGCAGCTGGGAAAATGAAAGTAAAGATGCTTGGATTGATGGTAAGGCAGAAACAGTTCTTTTAATGAACACTAATCTTAACAACTTTGACATTAACACTGACGTAAAAAATGGCAAGGTTGTGCTAACAGGTAAAGTGGAAAGCGACTTAGATAAAGAGCTTGCTGAAGAGCTTGTATTAAGCCTTGATGGTGTAAATGATGTTGATAACGAACTGACTGTCGTTAAAAATGTTGATACCGACCACAAACGCATGAAATCTGATGTTGATGACACTGAAAGCGATTTAACAGACGCAAAAATTAGTACGGTGATCACGACACGCTTCTTATTTAATTCAGAAGTTGGCGGTACAGATATCGACGTAGATACTGATAAAGGTGTAGTTACACTTAAAGGTACTGTTGAATCAGAAGCTGAAAAACAGCTAGCGATGAAAATTGCTAAAAATGCTGAAGATGTTCGCGACGTAGTTGATGAATTAACTGTTGTTGCTGAATAATCACTTATTATGAAATGCCCAGCTAGGCTGGGCTTTCTTATGCATTTTAGCAAATTGGCAAGGAGCGATCACAATGGATTTAATACGAATTATACTATCAGTGTTGATCCCACCACTTGGTGTTTTTTTACAAGTTGGTTTAGGGGCACAGTTTTGGATTAATATTTTGTTAACATTACTAGGGTATATTCCTGGTTTAATTCATGCGATTTACATAATCGCCAGACGTTAACTAAGTCTTAGCGATACAAGTCTTACAAGGAGGAGCTATGGAACATGTACAAAAGGGCTCTCAGCAAAGAAAAGCTGAATGTGCAACGGCGTTATGGACAGCTAAGCAGTGGAAGCAATTTATGAACTCATGATCAAAGGATGAATGTATCACTATGGATAAGTGACAAGGATTGAAGGTATCACGATGGATAGGTGACAAGGATTGAAGGTATCACAATGGATAAGTGACAAGGATTGAGCATATCACAATGGGTAGGTGACAAGGAATGAACGTACCACAATGGATAAGTGACAAGGATTGAATGTATCACGATGGATGTGACAAGGATTGAACGTATCACGATGGATATGTGACAAGGATTGAATGTATCACGATGGATGTGACAAGGATTGAACGTATCACGATGGATATGTGACAAGGATTGAATGTATCATGATGGATAAGTGACAAGGATTGGACGTATCACAATGGATAAGTGGCAAGGATGAACAAATTACTTAGTAAATTGTTGTCGTAGTTTTAGAGTAAACAGGGAGATTGCTAGGATGGTATCCATTAAATCATAAGTGCATGCTTATCTAATTGAGAGCATGCACTTATGAACACGTCTAAAAACGATTCTATTAAATTTCGAAGAACCTAGATAAGTAACCAAGTCGCAGTACCTAAGAAGGCGAATATGCCAACAATATCTGTGATTGTTGTTAATACAACACTGCCCGCGAGCGCAGGATCAATTTTCATCTTTTTAAGTAGTAGTGGAATACTAGCACCCGCAATACCTGCAGCTACCAAATTCATAAACATAGCAAACGCTAAAACGCCACCCAGTTTAAAATCCCATTGCCAAATAGCAACGACACCGGCTATTAAGATAGACCAAACCATGCCGTTGATTGCACCAATTGCGAGCTCTTTTAACATTAAAAAGCGTTGGTTTGTTTGATTGATGTGACCCACAGCAATACCACGGATCACTAAAGTTAAAGTTTGGCTACCTGCTACGCCCCCCATTGAAGGCACTATACCGTTGAGTACCGCTAGGATCGGCAATATAGCCAAGGTATTTTCGAAAAAACTCGCTACAATAGCGGCCAGAAGCGCTGTTAATAAGTTTACACCTAACCACACAGAACGTTTCTTCGAGCTTTTTAAGACGGGAGCGAAAGTATCTTCTTCATCATCGAGACCGGCTAAGCTTAACAAGCTGTGTTCAGCGTCTTCACGGATAACATCAACGATATCATCGATTGTGATACGGCCAAGCAAATGGTCATTATCATCAACGACTGGTGCTGATATCCAATTGTGTCGCTCGAATAGTTGGGCAACTTCGCTTTCATCCATGGCGATTGAAATTGACTCACAGTCTTCATCCATTAAGTCACGAATAATTTTATCTGGTGGGTTAGTCAAAAGCGTTGTTAGTGACATAGCCCCGAGAAAACAATTATGTTTATCTACAACGTATAGATCATCGGTGCCTTCAGGCAGCTCTCCGCGTAGGCGTAAATAACGAAGCACCACATCAATAGTAACATCAGGACGAATTGTTACTGTGTCCGTATTCATTAGGGCACCAGCAGAGCGCTCTTGATATGAAAGTGCCTGAGTTGCACGTTCTCTATCTTGGGTATCCATAGCTCCAACAACATCTTGGTAGACGGTGTCTGGTAAACTACGTAACACCTCCCCAAGATCATCATGGCTCATGTCTTCTGTTGCCGCAGCTATGTGCTCCGGCTCCATTTGCGCGATGATACCTAATCGTACGTCTTCAGAAAGCTCCTCTAAAACATCACCTTGAACATCAGGATCAACTAATTGCCAGAGTAATTTACGGATCTTATGCGGGGATGATTCGAGTAATAGTGCTGTGTCACAAGGAGCTGTTTTTGCCAACATTCGCCTAACTTGAACAAATTGACCACTATTGAGTGACTTGGTCACTTGTTTTAGTTGTTGTAGTGGGTAATCTTGTTCAAAAGCTTCAGGCATTGGCGTCCTTAGGTTACAAATTTTATTGGGTAGGGCGATAGCAAAGTAGACTTTATATACTTGCTTATCTTTATTCAGTTTAACGCAATTTTAAAAATAAATCGCTATTCGTGCTCGTGAAAACGTTGTTCGATTAGCTCACCAATGGCCTCTAGTGCAGGCTTGGCATCCGGTCCTTCGCATACGACTTTAACTTCTTTGCCTTGACTGCTCTCAAGCAACATTAAAGCTAAAACGCTGTCTCCAGCGGCTTGTTTATCGTCTTGGTATAGGGTAATCGTCGCATCGAACTTCAGCGCGAGCTGGGCTAAAACGCTGGCAGCTCGTGCATGTAATCCTAACTTATTCTTTATTAAAAAAGTGTCTTCTAAATGCATATCAAAGCCTGTAGCAGGTATTATTCTTGTTCACGGTGGCGGATTTTTACATTGCTATGACTCATTGCAAAGCTCTCACCTATAGTTTGTGCTAGATAAACAGATCGGTGTTGACCACCAGTACAACCAATTGCAATTGTGAGATAGCTGCGGTTATTGCGCTCTAAATGCGGTAGCCAGGTTTGCACAAATGTTTGAATTTGCCATGTAAACTTCTGCACAATACTGTGGCTAGCTAAATAATCTTTTACTGGTTGATCTAGGCCTGTTAGTGGCTTTAGCTCAAGCTCCCAATGTGGGTTTGGTAAAAAGCGTGCATCGAATACGTAATCAGCTTCTTTAGGAATACCGTGCTTAAAACCAAAGGACTCAAAAGTGATAATCAACTTTTTATCTTTTTTTCCTAAGATTTTTTCGCGAATTGATTCAGCTAGTTGATGAACGCTTAAGTCAGTAGTATCAAGGATAAAATCAGCACGCGTGATCAATACATCAAGCAATACTTTCTCTTGCTTGATAGCCAAATCAAGGGGTAAAGAGTCTAAAGATAATGGGTGTAAACGGCGCGTTTCTGAAAAGCGCTTGATCAGTGTTTGGTCGTCACTGTCTAAATAAAATAAAGTCGGGTTTGCAAAGCCAGGTAAATACTCAAGGATGTCATTAAACTCTTCCTGTTCTTTTGGCAGATTGCGCACATCAATACTAACGGCTGTTTTATCATAGTTATCAGAAACGCTTCGTACGAGTGAAGGCAGCAAGTTCACAGGAATATTATCAACACAATAATAACCCAGATCTTCTAATACGCGAAGGGCAACAGATTTACCAGAACCCGAGCGCCCACTGATGATAATTAACTCCATGTAATGACTCCTTCACTTTCTTATGACTGCTCGACAATAACTTGGTATAAGTCGTGGTCTGATTTAGCGCTACGTAATTGTTTACAAAAATCTTTATCGTTAAGTTTATCAGCAATTGTGGCCAAGGTCTTTAAATGAAGTTGACTCTCACCATCAGGTACGATGAGTGCCACAAATATATCAACAGGACGATTATCAATCGCATCAAAATTAATGGGCGTTTCACTCACTAGTATCAGTGCTAATGGTGTATCAACACCAGTCATTCTACCGTGAGGTATAGCAATTCCACGGCCAATACCCGTGCTTCCTAGTTTCTCTCGATTAAGTAGCGAGTTAAGAATTTCTTGTTCTGAAAGGTGAGGGAGTTGTTCATGAGCCAACTGGCTAATAAATTCTAAAATTCGTTTTTTGCTATTAAAAAGGACCGCAGCTTTACTGCAGTCCTTACAAGTAAGTGAACTTAGTTTCATAATATTAGTGTCGAGCGTGCTTCTCTTTGTGTTTGATAACTTGACGGTCTAGTTTATCTATTAGGGCGTCAATCGCAGCGTACATGTCTTGGTGTTCTGTTGAAGCAAATAAATCAGCACCACTGAGGTGTATTGTGGCTTCTGCTTTTTGGCTTAGCTTTTCTACGTCTAAAATGACGTGCACGTTGTTTATATGATCAAAGTGCCTTTCAAGCTTTGCAAACTTATTGTGTACATAGTCTCTAAGTGAATCGGTAATTTCTACGTGACGACCAGTTAAATTCAGTTGCATAAGCATTTTCCTTCTTTGTTTTTTTACGCCTTAAATCAAGCTCTTTCTTTGATTTGACGGTGGAATAGCCAGTGACTCGCGATATTTTGCGATTGTACGTCTAGCTACTTTGATACCTTGCTCTGCCAATATATCTGCAATTTTGCTATCACTCAATGGTTTCGCTGAGTTTTCTGCGCTAATTAATTTTTTGATTAATGCGCGGATCGCTGTAGACGAACATTCCCCACCGTTTTCAGTGCTTACATGACTTGAGAAAAAATATTTTAACTCAAAAATCCCTCTTGGGGTGTGCATGTACTTTTGGGTGGTAACCCGTGAAATGGTTGATTCATGCATCTCGACCATTTCAGCAACATCGTTTAATACCATAGGGCGCATTGCCTCGGGACCATGTTCAAAGAATCCTTGCTGCTGTTTAACGATGCAGTTGGTTACTTTGAGTAATGTGTCATTACGGCTTTCTAAACTTTTTATAAACCACTTTGCTTCTTGCAAGTGGGAGCGAATAAATTGGCTGTCGCTACTCGATTTAACCGAGCGAGACATAGCTGCATATTGGCTGTTTACTCTAATTTTAGGCATGCTATCGGGATTTAACTCAACAACCCAACGGCCTTTGATTTTCTTTACTGAGACATCTGGAATAACGTATTCAGATTCTTCACGTACAATACTATCCGCAGGCTTTGGGTTTAGACTGTGGATGAGTGTCATCACTTCTTTAAGCTCATCTTCCTTAAGCTTAGTCTTTTTCATCAAAGTTCGGTAGTCGCGACTGGCTAATAAATCGATATGTTCAGTTAAAATCATTTTTGTTTCGCTAATCCAAGGAGTTGCGGGGTCAAATTGATTTAGTTGAATACATAAACATTCTTGCAAGCTGCGTGCGCCAATACCAATTGGGTCAAACAGTTGAATACGTTTTAGAACCGCCTGAACTTCATCAAGCTCAATTTCTTCTTCGTTATTATCTTTATTTAGGCTTTCAGCAATGTCTTCACAGCTTAAGGTTAAAATACCTGAGTCGTCGATAGCTTCGACAATGGCAATCGCAATCGCCTCGTCGGTCGGACTAAATGGGGTTAGCTGTAACTGCCACATAATATATTCATGCAAGGTTTCGGTTGAAGCCCCTTGATAAATAGATTCATCTTCAGGCATCGGGCCTGATGAGCTGGCAGGAGCGGCGCTCATGTACTCATCCCAGGTCACATCCATAGCCATATCGTCACTTACGGTGTCTTTATTAAGTGCTTCACTGCTTTCTTGTTCGTATTCGCTTGGTGTCTCATCGGCAGAAGCACTTACTGTGACGTCTTCGGTATCTTGTTTTTGTTCATTTTTGCCAGCCGTTTCGTCACTAAACTCTTGCTCTTCAACTTCAAGCAATGGATTGCTGTCGAGTGCTTCTTGAATTTCTTGCTGGAGATCCAATGTACTTAGCTGCAATAAGCGAATTGCTTGTTGCAGTTGTGGAGTCATTGTAAGTTGCTGGCCCATGCGCAGCTGGAGTGATTGCCTCATTTATCTCTAACAATCCTTTTATTGTGTTGTCATAATTTAGTTTAGCAGATAGTTAGCTGAGCGTTGCTTTATAGCCTAAATTGCTCACCCAGATATACATCGCGAACTGTTTGGTTGGCAAGTACATGCTCAGGAGTTCCTGATGCAATTAACTCCCCATGAGAAACAATGTAGGCTTTTTCGCAAACATCAAGGGTTTCTCTTACATTGTGGTCGGTTATAAGTACGCCGATACCACGGTTTTTAAGGTGCTCGATAATCTTCTTTATATCTAACACTGAAATGGGATCAACGCCAGCAAAAGGCTCATCTAACAGAATAAATTTAGGATTTGCGGCTAAAGCGCGCGCAATTTCAACTCGACGGCGCTCACCACCTGACAATGCCATACCTTGGCTGTCGCGAATGTGTTGAATGCTAAATTCATCAAGTAGGCTATCTAAGGCTTCTTCACGGGCTGTTTTGTTTAGCTCTTTACGGGTTTCTAAAATCGCCATGAGGTTTTGGTAAACGGTCAATTTACGAAAAATAGATGACTCTTGTGGTAAATAGCCAATTCCTAAGCGAGCACGGCTGTGCATGGGTAATAATGTAATATCGTTATCATCAATACTAATTTTACCTTTATCGCTGGGCACTAAGCCAACAATCATATAAAAAGTAGTGGTTTTGCCTGCGCCATTAGGGCCTAGCAGACCAACAATACTCCCAGCGCTAACTTCTAAGCCAACACTTTTTACAACTTGGCGGCCCTTGTAGCTTTTTGCTAAAAACTCGGCTTTTAATGTACTCATAGCTGGCCTTTTGATTTTTTGCTATCGACAGGTACTAAAATTGTATGCACGCGGTCATTTGAGTCTTCGCCTCTTTCAGCACTTATTAGTTGCTGTTCCATATCGTAGGTGATGCTTTTAGCGTTAATTTTTTGTCCTGCTTGGGTTACTTTCGCGTTGCCAATTAAAGTTAACAGGCGCTTTGCTACATCGTAACGAACTTCGTCAGCACTGGCGCTCATTAGGGTGCCATCGGCTTGTTTTTCTTCAAAGTATGCAGGTTTGCCAGTGGCCACGAGTAGCTGTTTGTTATCGCCTAAGTCTTCACGTTTATGTACTTCAAGGCGATCTGCTTTAATACGGCGGTTACCGTGGATAATTTCAACGTTTTTTTCAAAAATACCGACATTAGATTTAAGTTGAGCTTGTTGTTTATCGGCGCTGATTGAGACCTGATCGGCCGGTGGCATTGTATCTTGGGCAAAGCTCGAATATGCAATGAATAAGCTTGGTATTATAAGTAGGTTGGCAAGTTTATTGGTCATAATATATGGTTCGCGTATGGTTAATTAGTTCAATTACTTCGGCTTTTAAATCGGCTTGTAATCCGCGCCCAGTAATTTTTAAATTTGGGCCGACTAACTCGACTGGTTGCTCTGAACTCATGGTTTGAAGTTCAATATCAACTTGAATGTTATCGGCATTAATATGGTCTATCATGGCATTGTTTGTGAGGTTTTTCGCCGTCACATTGCCTTCTAAAACCAGCTGGTTATTTTCATACAATGTGGCTTCTGCTGCATTAATTTGCCACATTTGTTCTTGATTGTATAAAGTGAAAATAGGCTCTTCAAAGTAAGTGAACCCTAACTGCTGATATAATTCCATTTTTGCAGCGGTGACTTTGTGGCTTATTTTACCTTGCTCATCAAAGGCTGTTTGTTTTAAAGCCACAGCGGTGTAATCGGGCTTGGCAATAACATCTTCTTCAACGAGCTGCTCTATGTTTGTTTGGTTAAAATATGGATACCAAAGCCAAACCATACAGCTTATAAATAATACGCTTAAAACTAAACGCGCACTATTCATGAGCTGGTTCCTTCGCTGGTTAGCGATTTTTCGTTTTCAAGCATTAATAAATCAGTGAGCTCTCTTACAGCGCCAAACCCACCCGGTAGCATAGTGGTATAATGCGATACGCGTTTGATTAACGGGTGTGCATCGTTCACCGCTACTGCAAAGCCAACTTGCTCCATAACAGGAAGATCAGGGCCATCATCGCCAATATAGGCGATTTGCTCATCGGTTAAGCTCAGTTTATCTTTAAGCTCTTGATAGGCTTGCAGCTTATTTTCTTGGCCTTGATAAATATGTTGTACTGTTAGGCTAGTCATTCGCTGCTGAACTATCTGTGAATGACGTCCAGTGATAACAGCAACATCAAAACCGCTGTTGATTAGCGCTTTGATGCCAAAACCATCTTTGGTATTAAATGCTTTTAATTCTTCGCCTTGATTACCTAAGTAAATTCGACCATCAGAAAATACGCCGTCAATATCACAGATAAGCAATTTAATTTTTTTAGCGCGGGTTTGAGCATCTAAGCTCAGTGGCTGGTATAAGTCAGCAAATTGCATTTATAACACTCCTGCTTTGAGCAAGTCTTGCATATTTAGTGCACCAATGGGGTGACGATTTTCATCAATGACAATAAGACCGTTAATACGTTTACGCTCCATAATATTAAGCGCTTCGGCGGCAAGCATGTCCGCAGTTGCCGTGGTACACGAACGTGTCATGACTTCACTGATAAGTGTGCTATGTATATCGATACGTTGCTCTAAAATACGACGTAAATCACCGTCAGTGAACAAACCATTAAGTTGGCCAAGGTTGTTTACAATTGCTGTCATGCCTAGGCCTTTGGCTGACATTTCTATTAAAGCGTCTTTAATGCATTGGGTGTCTTTAATAATAGGCGTTGAGGCGCCATCATGCATTAAATCTTTTAAGCACAGTAATAAACGTTTGCCTAAACTGCCGCCTGGGTGTGATAGGGCAAAATCGTCGGCTGTGAAACCTCGTGTCTCAAGTAGGGCGACGGCTATTGCATCTCCCATTGCAAGTGTTGCTGTGGTGCTGGCTGTTGGTGCAAGGCCAAGAGGGCAAGCTTCTTTAGATACTTTAATGCATACATGAGCATCAGCCCAATTTGCCATTGACGATGTTGGGTTGCTGGTCATTGCGATCATTTTAGCGCCAATGCGTTTAATCACTGGGATTATATTGAGCACCTCACTGGTTTCGCCAGAATTAGATATCAGCATGACTACATCACCACGGGTGATCATACCTAAATCACCGTGGCTCGCTTCACCAGGGTGAACAAAAAAAGCCGGTGTACCGGTGCTTGCTAATGTAGCAGCAATTTTATTGCCAATATGGCCCGACTTGCCCATGCCGACAACGATAATTCGGCCTTGGCATTGATACATCAACTGACAGGCCTGGTTAAAGTTTTCGTCTAGGTATTGAGCTATATCAACAAGGGCTTGACGTTCAATATCAAGTACTCGTTTTCCTTGTTCAATAAAATTTAACTGCGTCATTGTGTTGTCCAATTTATTCGGTATTAAGCTACTTGGCTAAAAATATAACCTTGATAAGCAACAAACGCGGCTAATAATAAGCCACCTTCAACTCTATTAATACGGCGCGCCCCACGAAAACTCAAGGACATAGCGATTAATGCGATGGTGGCACCTATCATAATTAGCGCGTCACGGTTTGCCGCAGACGGGTCAATTATCGAAGGATTTATAATCCCCGCTAATGGTAAAACGGCTAGTAAGTTAAAAATATTAGAGCCAACAATATTACCCAATGCTAAGTCGTCTTCGTTTTTTAGTACCCCTGCAATACAAGCTGCAAGTTCAGGCAAGCTGGTACCGATAGCAATAATAGTCAAGCCGATGACTAAATCGCTTAAACCAAAATACTTTGCAATATCAACAGCTGAACCAACTAAAAAGTGAGAACTTAAAGGCAGTACGACCATGCCGACGACGAGCCAAAATAGTGCTGATTTAGTTGGAACATTATCTGGCACATCTTCACAGGCTTCACTAACAAATGGGTCATCGACTTGGTTTTTAGCGCGAATCGAAATGATGATAAGCCCAGCAATAAAAACAATAAATGCAATTAGTAGCGCAATGCCTTCGGCAAATGAAAAGTAGTTATCTGAAAACACATACCAAGCAGCAACCGAAATAAGTAACACCAGCGGCATTTCTCGCTTGAGTGTTGTTGAAGATACCGAAAGCGGGCGCAACAGTGCCGTAATACCTAATACCAACAAAATATTAGTGATATTTGAACCGACTGCATTACCAACTGCAGTATCCGTTTTACCGGCAAGAGCAGCGGAGGCCGACACCATCATTTCAGGTGCTGATGAACCCATAGCAACAACGGTTAAACCGACTATTAAAGTCGGTACGCCGAAATTTTTTGCCAGGGCTGCAGCACCATAAACAAAGCGATCTGCGCTCCAAACAAGTCCAGCAAATCCAAGAATTAAAATGACAAAAGAAGTCACCATTACATTACGCCAATTATTCAATATCAGATTGCAGTAAATAGTAACAAAAGCCAACCTGAAAGTATAAATAAAAGAATCAGGTCTATATCTCAGTAAGTCGTTATTTTTAGCTTAGAAAAATTTATTTAAGGCTAGGTTAAGTCAGTGTTAGCAAGGCTTAGGGTGTTATTACATAGAATATTACAAAATTTTACGATTTGTTTTTTCCATCTTTGCGTAAAAAGCCTTAAAATAGGGGAAGTAGTGAAAATAGAAATGGAGAGCGACTTGTCGCAACCAATAGTAGAAATCAAGGATGTAAGCTTTTCACGGGGCGATAGAAGCATATATAAAAATATGAGCTTTAGCGTTCCGAAAGGCAAGATCACTGCCATTATGGGGCCCAGCGGTATTGGTAAAACTACCATGCTGCGTTTAATTGGTGGTCAATTAAAACCCGATAGCGGCACGATTTTGTTTGAAGGTGATAATATCCCAACTATGACGCGCAAAGAGCTTTATGCAGCGCGTACCAAAATGAGCATGCTATTTCAAAGTGGCGCATTGTTTACCGATATGTCTGTTTTTGACAATATCGCGTTTCCGCTTAGAGAGCACACCCGCCTTAGTGAAGATTTAATTCGCCTTGTTGTGTTAATGAAATTACAAGCTGTGGGTTTACGTGGCGCACAAGACTTAATGCCGTCAGAGCTTTCTGGTGGTATGGCTCGTCGTGCTGCACTTGCTCGCTCTATTGCTTTGGACCCTGAGCTTATTATGTACGATGAGCCGTTTGCCGGACAAGATCCAATCTCTATGGGTGTGCTGGTTAAACTAATTAAATCACTGAACCAAGTACTTGGATTATCATCACTTATTGTTACTCATGATGTAACAGAAGTAATGAGTATTGCTGACCATGTAATCATTATTGCCGATCAAGGTGTCATAGGTAGTGGCTCACCAGAGCAAATGCGCAACCATGAATCGCCATTAGTACAGCAGTTTTTAAAAGGGCTTTCAGATGGGCCTGTACCGTTTCATTTCCCGGCTCAGCCTTATAATGACGAGTTGCTTGGAGGGCGTAGCTGATGTTTGATTTATTTCAAAAGCTAGGTCATAAAACATTGGGTCGATTTGCTGCACTTGGCCGCTCAACGCAAATGTTGATTGGTGCACTGTGGAATCTACCTAATTTCAGAAAAGGCACACCACTGCTTATTCGCCAACTCTATATGGTGGGTTCGCAATCATTACTGATTATTATGGTATCAGGTCTATTTATTGGTATGGTGCTCGCGCTGCAAGGCTACACCGTTTTAGTGGGTTATGGTGCAGAAGACAGCCTTGGGCCACTTGTTGCATTGAGTTTACTCAGAGAGCTAGGCCCTGTTGTTACGGCTTTGCTATTTGCCGGACGAGCAGGAAGTGCACTTACTGCAGAAATTGGTTTGATGAAAGCGACCGAGCAGTTATCGAGCCTTGAAATGATGGCGATTGATCCGCTTAAGCGTATTATAGCTCCTCGCTTTTGGGCTGGTTTTATTAGTATGCCACTGCTGGCGTTAATCTTCTCAGCGGTTGCAATAATTGGTGCTCATTTAGTGGGTGTTGACTGGTTAGGTGTTGATACCGGTAGTTTTTGGTCAATCATGCAGTCACAGGTGTCATTCCAACAAGATATTTTAAATGGCATGATTAAAAGCTTTGTATTTGCCATCGTTGTAACTTGGATAGCACTTTATAAAGGTTATGACTGTGTACCAACTTCGGAAGGGATCAGTAAAGCAACAACAGAGACCGTTGTACACTCATCTTTGGCTGTTTTAGGGTTTGATTTTATTTTGACAGCGGTAATGTTTACCAGCTAAAAAAGGTATTAGATAATGAATTCACGGAAATTAGAAATTTTAGTTGGCTTTTTTGTAGCTCTTGGCATTGCAGCTTTTGCTATGCTGGCATTAAAAGTAGCTAACGCAGGCATTAGTGGTAGTGGCGAAACATACTTGCTAAAAGCCAAATTTGAAAATATCGGCTCATTAAAAGCACGTGCTCCAATTAAGGTTGGCGGTGTTGTCGTCGGGCGTGTTGAGGCTATTTCAATCCATCCGCAAGAGTTTTTGCCAGTAGTTGATATGACCATTGATGCGCAATATCAATGTCGCTTCTCAGATACCAGTTCGGTATCGATTTTAACCTCGGGTATTTTAGGTGAGCAGTATTTAGGAATTAACCCAGTCATCGCACCTAAATCTGCAGAGCAAGCCTGCTTAGGTCTTGAAGTAACAAGTAATGATCAAGACTTAGGCTTGGACGAGTTATTTGGCGTAGAAAGCAAAGCTTTAAATGACGGCGATTTTATTACCGATACCAAATCTGCTTTAGTGCTTGAAGAATTGATCGGGCAGTTTTTATTCAATCAAGGTGGTGAGTAATTATTATGTTTAAGAAATTTTTAACTTTAGTGGCATTTGTTTTTATCGCAACTAATGTAAATGCTCAGTCCGTTAATTTAAAAGACCCATATAAAATGGTTCGTCAGGTATCTGATAACACTTTTCAGCGTATTACCCGCGATCAGCCATTAATTGAGCAAGATAAAGAGCATTTACGTGTCATAGTTACTGAAGAATTAATGCCTTACATTGATTATAAATATGCTGCACTACGCGTATTAGGTAGCCATGTATCAAAAGTTCGTGCAATTAAAGATCCGGCAGAGCAAAAGCAAGCAGTTGAAAACATTAAAGAGTTTATTGATGCCTTTCAAGAATATTTAGTAGCGACTTATGCTGGTGTTTTTACTCAATATACAAATCAACAGGTTGAATTTGCACCTGCTAGAACGTTTGCTGGGCAGGATGTTGTATTAGTAAAAACTAAAATTGTAGATCCTAATAAGCCTGATATTAAAATTGATTTTAAAGTACGCGAAGACAGAAGCGGTGATTGGCGAGCTTATGACATGGTAGCTGAAGGAATCAGTCTATTAGATGCGAAACAAAGCGAACTGCAAGGGATTCTTCGTCAGCAGGGTATTGAGCATGTCAGTAACCTGCTTAGACAGAAAAGTCAGTTACCAGTCCAATTTAGAGGCGAAGGTGGTAATGAGTAAAGTAAGCGTTACTCAAATCGACGAGCAGCAATTTCGAGTTAGTGGTGAATTAACCCGAAACTCAATTGCTGCTGAACGGCTTATTAATAAAAACTCACAAACTAACCATAAAACTTGGTATTTTGACCTTTCTGATGTATCAAGGGTTGACACGGCGGGCTTAGCTTGGTTAATTCACTCTTTCGCAGAATTAAAGCAGCAAGGCATTCGCCTTGAATTGCAAAATATACCTGATCAATTGCAAAAGTTAATGCAGTTAGGTCAAGTTACAACCCTATTTGAGTGAGAGTTATGCAAACAAGCGAAGTCGAGACGTTATTACGCGACGAATTACAATTAGCTGAAGTTCATGTAAAAGCCAATGGTAGTCATTATGAAGTGATTGCAGTAGGCGAGTGCTTTGATGGTCTGAGTCGAGTGAAAAAACAGCAGCTAGTATATGCACCATTAATGAATACCATTTCTGACGGTACTATTCATGCCGTGTCTATTCGTGCTTTTACACCTACAGAGTGGAAGCGTGAACAAAAATTTATCTTACCGCAATAACTAAGGCCTCCTCATGGATCAATTTGTAATTCAGGGTGGCACAGGGCTTGCGGGTGAAGTGACGATTTCTGGCGCAAAAAATGCCGCGCTACCGATTCTTTTTGCCGCTCTTTTAGCCGATGGTAAAAGTACGTTTAATAACGTACCGCGTTTGCGTGATATTGGGACTACTGAAGCATTGTTAAAAACCCTTGGGGCTGATGTACAGTGGCAAGGCGATCAGTTAGTTATTGATGGTGCTACCGTTGATAAAACGCTTGCTCCTTATGACTTAGTAAAACAAATGCGTGCATCTGTTTTAGCGTTAGGACCATTGGTTGCTCGTTTTGGTCAAGCTCAAGTGTCATTACCTGGCGGGTGTGCAATTGGTGCTCGTCCAGTTGATATTCATATTCAAGGCCTTGAGCGTATGGGCGCGAATATTCAAGTTGAAAATGGCTACATTAATGCCAGTGTTGACGGCCGCTTAAAAGGCGCTGAAATATACATGGAAATGGTCAGTGTTGGCGCAACCGAAAACCTATTAATGGCTGCTACACTTGCTGATGGTAAAACCGTACTTGAAAACGCAGCTCGTGAACCCGAAATAACGGATCTTGCGGCGTGTTTGATTGCTATGGGTGCAAGAATTACCGGTGCTGGCACTAGCCGTATTGAGATTGAAGGTGTTGAGAAACTTCATGGTTGTGAACACCGTATTTTGCCTGATCGCATCGAAACAGGTACTTTTCTAGTTGCAGCAGCGATGGCTGGCGGCGAAGTATTATGTAAAGCCACTGATTTTCATAGTCTCGAACCTGTTATTGAAAAGCTTCGTGCCACAAATGCTCTGGTAGAAGTAACCGATGACACTATTTATTTAGATATGCGTAACCGTGAGCTTAAAGCCGTTAATATCAAGACGATGCCGCATCCCGGTTTTCCAACAGATATGCAAGCGCAATTTACAGCGCTTAATGTAGTGGCAAATGGTAGTGCGACTATCACAGAAACAATTTTTGAAAATCGCTTTATGCACGTACCTGAGCTTCAACGCATGGGAGCCAATATTCGCTTAGAAGGTAACACAGCAATTTGTGACGACACGAAGAGCTTAAGTGGTGCCCAAGTGATGGCAACTGACTTACGTGCATCAGCAAGCTTGATTTTGACTGGAATCGTGGCAAAAGGTGAAACCGTTGTAGATCGTATTTATCACGTTGACCGTGGTTATCAACGTATTGAAGATAAGCTCAGTGCACTTGGTGCGAATATTAAACGTAGAAGTAGTTAAACATAAGTCGAAAGGTTCAAGTAACAAGGTTCAAGTGAGAACCTTGTTTTAATCTTTCGACTTTATCCTTTTACCTTGGAACTGATATTATAATTTCGTCTCAAGCTCTGCCACATTAACCATTACCTTAAGTATTTCCCCATTTCTATATAGCTGAAACTCAATTTCATGGCCTGGCTCTGAGTTACCGATTGTAGTGAGTGTTTTTTGTGGGTTACTGACATCTTCACCAGCAATTTTAACGATAATATCTTGCTCTTTAATAC
The DNA here is from genome assembly GCF_049257175.1 of Pseudoalteromonas mucoides. Classification (NCBI taxonomy): domain Bacteria; kingdom Pseudomonadati; phylum Pseudomonadota; class Gammaproteobacteria; order Alteromonadales; family Pseudoalteromonadaceae; genus Pseudoalteromonas; species Pseudoalteromonas mucoides. Next base: position 10,185 of record NZ_JBMMUC010000013.1, on the reverse strand, counting down.
CTGCTTGCCATGCAGGGCCTAATGGGTCTAAATTGGTAATACGAAGGCCTGCAACAGGCGTAAAGTTATCACTGACCTCTTTACCTGTACTATCAACCGCGGTGCCCGTGAAGCCCAAATAGCCACGTACTACGCGACCATGACGGATTAGTTTATCCATTACTTCTTTGGCTAATGAGTATGGCACTGCAAAGAAAATCCCTTGAATATCTAAGTTCTCGCGGGTTTTAAACTGCGCTGATGTAATACCGACTAAATCGCCATTGGAATTAACCAGTGCACCACCAGAGTTACCTACGTTAATTGCCGCATCCATCTGTAATAAACTGTTGTACGGGCTGTCGGTGATCTTTTGCTTACCTGTTGCACTGACTATACCTTGGGTAATTGTTTGACCTAAGTTAAGCGGGTTGCCTATGGCAAGTACTACGTCGCCAACACGCGGGTTAAAATCATTATTTATTGGGATTACAGGTAAGTGCTCGGCATTTATCTTTAATAATGCGAGATCAGTAATGGTGTCAAAGCCAATAAGTTGAACATCAAAAAAGCGGCGGCCATCGGTGAGGATCACCATAATTTGGTCGGCGTTATTAATAACGTGGTAGTTCGTTAAAATATAACCATCGCTGGACATGATAACTCCAGAACCCAGCTCTTGTACTGTGTTTTGGCGTTTATACCTAGGTTGACTAGAAATACTCTCAGAGAAAATAGTCACCACAGAAGGCCCTGCACGTTTAACTGCGTCAGCAAAGCTCAGGTGTTGTGCGGTGATTGCGCTTGGCAAGGTCACATTGGGTAATAACGCTGCACGCATATTGGGGCTAAAGAACACCACTAAAAAAGCAATGCCTAGTCCGGCAAACAACGGGGGGAGGACAAATTTTAAAAATTTTAGCACGGTATTCTTATTGTTAGTGGGCAATCCCTTTATGATGGCACAAAAAAAATAACAGCGGCAAGTGCCGCTGTTATTATTTATGTCATTTGTACAATATTTGCGTTATTGAATTAAAACAAATACAGATTCTCGCCCTCTTTTTACACCAAGCACAATATTACCTTTGGTGTTTTCGATGATCTTATTCATATCACGAATATTCTCAACTCGTTGGCGGTTTACTTGCATAATGATATCACCTTCTTCCAAGCCAACGCGTGCAGCTGGTGAGCGCGGATCAACAGAAGTCAGCTCAATGCCTTTAGCACCATTTTTTTGAATGCTTTCTAGCGTTGCACCTTGGAATGCTGGATGTAGCTCATCGCCTGAAGCACTCATGCCAGATGCGCCATCTAAAGTGACTTTAACCGTTTTTACTTTACCGTCGCGGTAAATGCCTAGTTTAACCTTTTTACCTTCGCCTAAGGTGGCTATCTTACTGCGTAATTCATGGAAGCCACTGATATCACTGCCATCGATACTGATAATAACATCACCGGCTTTAATACCTGCTTTGCTTGCAGCTGAGTCGTCCATTACTTGCATAACATACGCGCCTTGTTTGACGTCAAGCTGCTGTGCTTTTGCAAGTCCCGCATCTAATGGGCGACCAGAGATACCTAATGAACCACGACGAGTTTCACCGTGTTCAATAATTTGATCAACCAAGTTCTTCATCATATTTGATGGAATTGCAAAGCCAATACCAACATTACCGCCTGAGGCACCTAAAATAGCGGTATTAATACCAATGAGTTCACCGTTTAAATTAACGAGTGCACCACCTGAGTTACCTTGGTTGATAGCGGCATCAGTTTGAATGAAATCTTCGTAGCCTTCGATATTTAAACCACTGCGACCAAGCGCGCTGACAATGCCAGAAGTTACGGTGTGGCTTAAACCAAATGGGTTACCAATTGCAACAGCAAAATCACCTACTCGAAGTTGGTCTGAATTTGCTAATTTAATTTCTACTAAATCATCGGCATCAATTTGTAACAAGGCGATGTCTGACTCTTTATCACTGCCAATGCGTGTAGCTTCATATTCACGGCCATCTTCAAGAGTCACTAGCATTTTTTCGGCATCTTGTACCACGTGATTATTAGTAACAACATAACCTTCGTCGGCATCAATAATCACGCCAGAGCCTAAACCACTAAATTCTCGTTTTTGGCTGCGCGGTTGCGGATTGCCAAAAAAGAAGTCAAGAGGATCGGCGCGTCTACGAACTTCTTTAGAGCCTGATACTTGTATGCTCACCACGCCAGGAGTGATTTGCTCAAGCATAGGAGCTAGGGTAGGTAATTGTTGACCATTGACTGCCACTGGCATTTTAGCCATTGATACAGTAGGGGTTAATAATAGGCTCGCAGATAGAACAGCTGCGCTGATTAACGATAATTTCATTTTCATAGTCAGGGTTTACTCCACATCACAAAAAAGCAAAAACATAGACATAAAAAAGGGCTGCATAAGCAGCCCTTTTCTAGGTTTAGATATAAAGCTGTTATATCTACAGACTATGGGGTCAAAAAAAAGTTCATCAAGAGGCTTTAGAATGTTCTGAAACTTTGTCGTCTCCAGCAAATAAGCCTGACTCTCCCGATACGTAATCGGCAGGTTGCGCTTCAGCTGAAGAACGATCGCTTTGACGCTCTTTTAATGAGCGTTGCAGTTGCTCTGTGGTTTCTTTTGAAAAGAAAGGTTCAGCTGGGTGCTGTTTTTTATCACTTAATAATAGCTTGTTGGTCTCATCAACGTGATTCAAAAGCTGGTCATAGTTGTCCTTCATACGATTTACTAGCTTACCGGTACTCGCTAAGTGGTCCGCAACATCCTGGCGATATTGCTCTAGTGCATGCTTAGCTTGCTCTGCTTGTTCTTCTAGTTCATCTTGCTTAAATTGTTTTTTAGTCACAAACGCGCCCAAGAAAAACGCTGCGACGGCAATAATAACAATAATACCAATCCAAGTAACGGTGCCCATAAATTCTACCCCTTTGGGAAATAAAAAATAACGAAAAAATTGCGTGTGTAATTAATAAATTTAGTCTGTCGTTAAATAACCTAAGCCCAGGTTAAATAAATCTTACTGTCTCTAATATACCCCGAGTTACGATGCGTGTTAATATATTGCGCAAATTAAACCGTGTTTTATTGTAACTATCTATGACTCCTTGGCAAAAATACCAGCAAGATCTACAGCGTGATGACTTTGTACATGATGCCGCTCAAGAAAATGCAGTGCGTCACTTACAGCGACTATACGATGACTTAACCGCTGCCAAGCCAGCTGAAAAAGGTTGGTTTGCAAAGCTATTTAATAAAGATAGCACGCCGGCTATAAAAGGCTTGTACTTTTGGGGAGGTGTAGGGCGCGGTAAAACCTACTTGGTTGACACTTTTTATGAAGCGTTACCGGGTGATCGTAAGATGCGAGTGCATTTTCATCGCTTTATGCACCGAGTGCATGACGAACTTAAAAAGTTAAATAACAAATCGAACCCATTGGAGATTGTTGCGGATATATTTAAAGCAGAAACAGACATCATATGCTTTGATGAGTTTTTCGTGCAAGATATTACCGATGCAATGTTGCTAGGTGGTTTAATGGAAGCACTTTTTGCACGAGGTATCGTGCTCGTTGCTACATCTAACATCGTGCCTGACGAATTATACCGTAATGGCCTACAACGTGCGCGCTTCCTACCTGCGATTGAATTAGTAAATGCCAATACCGAAATTGTTAATGTGGACTCAGGCATCGACTATCGCTTACGAACACTTGAGCAAGCTGAAATATTTCACAGCCCACTTGATCAACAAGCCGATGCAAACTTATTTGAATATTTTGATAAGTTATCGCCAGAGCCAGGCAAGCTCGATACTTCAATTAAAATCGAAGGGCGGATGATAAAAACGCGTAAAGTAGCTGATTGTATCGTTATGTTTGAATTCAGTGAGCTGTGCGAAACAGCTCGCAGCCAAGTGGATTATATGGAAATAAGCCGTTTATACAATACGGTGATCTTGTCTAACGTTAAGCAACTAGGCCAAGCTAATGATGATGCGGCGCGGCGCTTTATTGCGTTGGTCGATGAGTTTTATGAGCGTAACGTTACGCTAATTATCTCAGCTGAAAAAGCGATTACTGAATTGTATACCCAAGGTAATCTAAACTTTGAATTCAAACGCTGTATTAGCCGTTTGCAAGAAATGCAGTCACTGGAGTATTTAGCAAGAGAACATTTGGCTTAAACGTGATGACAAGTTTACTTTACGCTCTTGATTTAAAGTTTATTGTCGCCATATCTAACAAGCACATTCGTTTTATCACTTAACTAAATTTAATCGGCCTTCAGCGCTGCGACAAATTTTATTGCATAAAACGGGTATCTTAACTACGCGATGGTTTGATGTTTCGCAGAGTCTGGTATAGTAGCGCACGTAATTAATGCTGAAATTAACAGCATTTAGCAAAATTACTAATTAATATGTGCTTTTATTGAGCAATATATTAATTGGTAATAATCCCCATGTATATATTGGGTGCATTAAATGGGTTAGCCAATGACTGGTTAGCAGAGAATACATTGTAACGGTTTTATCATGATATCTAATTTATTTACCAAGATTTTTGGTAGTCGCAATGACCGCACTATTAAAAATTTAAGAAAGACGGTCGCGCTAATTAACGCACTTGAAACGCAACTTGAAGCGCTTTCAGACGAAGATTTAAAAGCCAAAACAGCAGAATTTAGAGAGCGTTACGATAACGGGCAAAGCCTTGACGATATTTTGCCTGAAGCGTTTGCTGTGGTACGTGAAGCATCAAAGCGTGTTAATGGCATGCGTCACTTCGACGTTCAGTTACTCGGTGGCATGGTGTTACATCAAGGCCGCATAGCAGAAATGCGTACCGGTGAGGGTAAAACCCTTACTGCAAGTTTACCAGCTTATTTACGTGGCTTAACGGGTAAAGGCGTTCACGTTATTACCGTGAATGACTACCTTGCAAAGCGTGATGCTGAAACTAACCGCCCATTATTTGAATTTTTAGGCTTAACTGTTGGCTGTAACGTACCAGGTATGATGCCGCAACAGAAAAAAGAAGCATATAGCGCCGATATTACTTACGGTACTAATAACGAATTTGGTTTTGACTACCTACGTGACAACATGGCGTTTAGCATTAATGAACGTGTGCAGCGTCCACTTTATTACGCAGTAGTGGATGAAGTGGATTCAATCCTTATTGACGAAGCACGTACACCGCTTATTATTTCTGGCCCAGCTGAAGATAGCTCACAGCTATATACTGAGATTAACACCATCGTACCTTTACTTGAACTACAAGAAAAAGAAGACGAAGAGGGTGTTGAAGGTGACGGCGATTTCACTATCGATGAAAAGTCTAAACAAGTTCATCTTACTGAGCGTGGTCAAATTAAAGTTGAAGAGCTTTTAACTGAACGTGGTTTAATTGAAGAAGGCGACTCGCTTTATTCTGCGGGTAGCATTACGCTACTTAGCCATGTGTATGCCGCTTTACGTGCGCACAAACTTTATCAAAAAGACATTGATTACGTAGTAAAAGAAAACGAAGTAATCATTGTTGATGAGCACACAGGCCGTACTATGGAAGGTCGTCGTTGGTCTGAAGGTTTACACCAAGCTGTTGAAGCAAAAGAAAGTGTAAAAATTCAAAACGAAAACCAAACGTTGGCATCAATTACATTCCAAAATTACTTCCGTATCTATGAAACACTAGCAGGTATGACAGGTACTGCAGACACTGAAGCGTTTGAGTTCCAGTCAATCTATGGCCTTGATACGGTTGTTATGCCAACTAATAAGCCAATGATCCGTGATGATCGCGCAGATTTAGTTTATTTAACACAAGAAGAAAAATACGAAGCAATTTTAGTCGATATTAAAGATTGCCAAGAGCGTGGACAGCCAGTGCTTGTGGGTACTATTTCAATTGAAAGCTCTGAGTACTTGTCGCAATTCTTACGTAAAGAAAAGATAAAGCATAATGTACTTAATGCTAAGTTCCATGCTCAAGAAGCTGATATCGTTTCAGATGCAGGCTTACCGGGCACAGTAACGATTGCAACAAACATGGCCGGCCGTGGTACTGATATTGTACTTGGTGGTAACTGGCATAGCGAAGTTGAAAAACTTGAAAACCCAACCGATGAGCAAATAGCTGACATTAAAGCCGCATGGCAGGTTCGCCATGATGCTGTAATTGCTGCCGGTGGTTTGCATATTATTGGTACTGAACGTCATGAATCACGTCGTATCGATAACCAACTACGTGGTCGTTCAGGTCGCCAAGGTGATGCTGGTTCAAGCCGTTTCTACTTATCAATGGATGACGCATTAATGCGTATTTTCGCTGGTGAGCGCATGACTAACATGATGCGCAAACTAGGGATGCAACGTGGTGAGGCAATTGAGCATCCATGGGTAAACCGTGCAATTGAAAACGCACAACGTAAAGTAGAAGCACGCAACTTTGATGTTCGTAAGCAACTACTTGAATACGATGATGTAGCGAATGATCAACGTCGTGTGGTGTATGCACAGCGCAATGAATTACTGGTTGAAGGCGATATCTCTGAGACAATTACGGTTATTCGTGGTGATGTACTTGGTAATATCATTGACCAATATATTGCACCGCAAAGCCTTGCGGAAATGTGGGATATCCCGGGCCTTGAAGAGCGCTTGAAGCAAGACTTCTTATTAGAGTTGCCAATTTCACAATGGTTAGCAGACGATAACAAGTTATATGAAGAGAAGCTTCGTGAGCGTATCGAAGAAGAAGTGAATAACGCGTACAAAGAGAAAGAGCAGCAAGTAGGTGAGTCAGTTCTACGCCAGTTTGAAAAAGCAATTATGTTACAAAGCTTAGATCAACACTGGAAAGATCATTTAGCGGCAATGGATCACTTGCGTCAAGGTATTCATTTACGTGGCTATGCACAAAAGAATCCGAAGCAAGAGTATAAGCGTGAATCGTTTGAGTTATTCTCTGAAATGCTTGAAAACTTGAAAGTCGACGTTGTTGGCATTTTAAGTAAAGTTCAAGTTCGTGCAGAAGATGATGTAGAAAAAGTTGAAGAGCAACACCGTAAGAGTGAAAATGCTCCTCGCGAATATCAACATGAAGAAGCTGAACATGTAGGTGGCGAAGCACCTGCAAGTGCAACAGTAACTGCACGCGCTGAGCCAAAAGTGGGTCGTAATGAACCATGCCCATGTGGCTCAGGTCAAAAATTTAAGCAATGTTGTGGTAAGTTAAAATAACTATTGCTTTATTTTAATAAAAGCGACGCATGTGCGTCGCTTTTTTGTTTGTAAATTAAGGTTAAGGGTTAAAGGTGCTAGGGAAGTGACTAGGAGTTAGGGTTCATAGCTCGTGGCTTTTTCGCTGTGCAAAAATGGTTTTCGTAGAGGCTGGCTTTAGCCGCGAAAAGTGTAAGTGATTTTTTCACAAAGAGGTTAAGAGGTGCTGCGCTTAAGAGGTTAGGGCTAAAAGTAAAAGGCACTAGGAGCTAGGGTTCATAGCTCGCCGCTCGTGGCTTTTTCGCTGTGCAAAAAATGGTTTTCGTAGGAGCTGGCTTTAGCCGCGAAAAGTGTAAATGATTTTTTCACAAAGAGGTTAGGGCTAAAAGTAAAAGGCGCTAGGAGCTAGGGTTCATAGCTCGCCGCTCGTGGCTTTTTCGCTATGCAAAAATGGTTTTCGTAGGAACAGGCTTTAGCCGTGATTGGTTATAAATACGTTATAAGAGTAAATAATGATAAAAAAAATAGTACATGTTGCTGTAGGTGTAATTAAAGCTGGTAATACATTGTTTATCTGTAAGCGTCCAAATGATAAACATCAAGGTGGCTTATGGGAGTTTCCAGGTGGTAAAGTTGAGCGCGGTGAAAGCGTATTTGAGGCACTGAAACGCGAACTACAAGAAGAGGTGGCACTCACTATTCATAGCTCAACTGAATTAATGGTTATTGAACATGATTATGGTGATAAATGCGTGAAACTAGATGTGCATTTAGTGACTGATTTTAGCGGTGATGCACATGGTGCTGAAGGTCAGCAAAGTCTATGGGTAGCACTTAATAAGCTAGATGACTATAACTTCCCTGCAGCTAATGTAGAGATTATAGAAAAAATTAAAACAATAAACACAAATGAACGCTTATGATTAATAGCTATTGCTTTCGCTTTATATTGGATTAAAATTGATTTCTAACTGTACTTTTGGTGTGTGTAATGGCTAAAGACAAATTTGCGCCAAAACCGTTAAACGATATTATGGCGGGTTTAAGTGGCCGCTTATCCAGCTATGCAGGTAAAAGCCAAGCGCTTGATAAGCAACAAGCACTTTTAATTGAGTTTTTAAGTCCTAATTTAGCGGATAAGTGTCGAGTCAGTAATTACAAAGATGGTACGTTAATGATTGAAGCAGTATCAGCACCTATTGCTCTGCGTTTGAACTACCTTAAAATGGATATGCTCTCGCACTTTCGTAGCCAAGGTCTTGCAGAACTTGGCCAAATAAAGATTACTGCAAACCCTCAATCTACCCAACGCTTAAGTATCAATAATCCTGCTAAAACAGCTAATGCGACGATAGCTAAAAAACTTCCCATGAGTGAACAGACATCAGACTATCTTAATGCTATTGCGCAAAGTGCCCCCCCTTCGCTGCGTGAGAAGTTAGAACGCTTAGCATTACACGGCAAGAAAAAACAATAAACCTGCTCTAATTAAGCCCGTATTATGAATTTTTAAATTTCTTGCGGAAAAAACAACCGTCAGGTAGCAATGTTTATTAAGTGCTGGTATACTCCCGCGTCTGCCACGTTGCGTTCTATTGCCTTCATTAGCTTAGCCTCTTTTGAATGGCGCATAAAGTCTTAAACTCGAAGGGGTTGGAGCAAACATTTAGAGCGGTAATTAATAATAATTACCTGTGGTTTTAATTGAAAAACATTGGATTTTTATAAATGAAAACGTTTGTTGCTAAGCCAGAAACAGTAAAACGTGACTGGTACGTAGTTGACGCTGAAGGTAAAACTTTAGGTCGCATCGCTACTGAAATCGCTCATCGCCTACGCGGTAAGCACAAAGCTGAATATACTCCACACGTAGATACTGGTGATTACATCATCGTTATCAACGCGGAGAAAGTTACTGTAACTGGTAACAAATTCAAAGATAAAGTTTACTACGCTCACTCTGGTTTCCCAGGTGGTCTTAAGTCTACTACTTTTGATAAACTTCAAGCTGCAAAGCCTGAAATGATCATCGAGAAAGCTGTTAAAGGCATGTTGCCACGTGGTCCTTTAGGCCGCGCTATGTACCGTAAACTTAAAGTTTACGCGGGTACTGAGCACAACCATGCTGCACAACAGCCTCAGGTTCTAGACATTTAAGGAGCACTATCATGGCAAATCAATACTACGGTACAGGTCGTCGTAAAAGTTCAAGTGCTCGCGTATTCTTACGCCCAGGCACTGGTAACATCGTAATCAACAAGCGCTCTTTAGAAGAGTACTTTGGTCGCGAAACAGCACGTATGGTTGTTCGTCAAGCTCTTGAGCTTGTAGATATGACTGAAAAGTTTGACTTACACATCACCGTTGCTGGTGGTGGTACTACTGGTCAAGCTGGCGCAATCCGTCACGGTATCACTCGTGCACTTATGGAGTTTGACGAGTCACTACGTCCACAACTTCGTAAAGCCGGTTTCGTTACTCGTGATGCGCGTAAAGTTGAGCGTAAGAAAGTGGGTCTTAAGAAAGCACGTAAGCGTCCACAGTTCTCAAAACGTTAATATTACGTTTTACAGAATTCCAAAAACCCAGCCTCGGCTGGGTTTTTTGTTTTTAGTGCTATAAAGTTAGCGAGGGTAAAGTTAGCGAGGGTAAAGTTAGCGAGGGTAAAGTTAGCGAGGGTAAAGTTAGCGAGAGTAAAGTTAGCGAGAGTAAGGTTAGCGAGAGTAAGGTTAGCGAGAGTAAAGTTAGCTAGGGTAAAGTTAGCTAGGGTAAAGAGGCAAAATACTTGACTACCGCGTTTTAAAACTCATTCTGATAAAACTCGCAAACTCGCAAACTCGCAAACTCGCAAACTCGCAAACTCGCAAACTCGCAAACTCGCAAACTCGCAAACTCGCAAACTCGCAAACTCGCAAACTCGCAAACTCGCAAACTCGCAAACT
>NZ_JBMMUC010000012.1:0-179068 GCF_049257175.1 Pseudoalteromonas mucoides | reverse complement strand
AAAAACATTCTTTGCTAAATCAATAGCCAATATATTAGTATCTTTCATGTATGGACTCCTTTGGTTAATCTTTTGTCGGATTAAGACCGTACCTCCTCAGGGAGAGGGAGTCCATACATCTAGAAATACCAACTCACAACTCAGCTATATGATCCAACGTTTCAGGGTGGCGCTGTACTAGCTTTAATAAAGTAATGGCCTGACCATTGGGTGCGCTGCGCCCTTGCTCCCAGTTTTCGAGGGTTCTTGCTGATGTATGTAACAGGTTTGCAAATACACCGCGCGACATATTAAACGTTTCGCGAATATTGATGATTTCATCAGGTGTAATGGCGAGCTCATCTATGTCATTTACTGCATGTGTACGTAGCGTAAGTTTACCTTGTGAATGTGCTTTAGCATCAATAAGGGCTGTATTTAGTTCTGAAAATAAATCACGTTTGCTCATTGCGCCACGCCTCCATAAAGTCTTTTAACTGTTTCTTTTGATCTGCTGTTAAATCTACAATTCATCAATTGAATATACGCAATAAACGTACACTTTCAAAGCTAGCTATTATTGCTCTACCCTCGCTAACTTTACTCTTGTAACTCGCTAACTTTACTCTTGTAACTCGCTAACTTAATTAAACCAGCTTCCAACCCAAAAACACCAATGCAAAGCCGACCAAATAAACCAAGCCAACCCAACTCAATGTTCGCACCAGTTTAGAATGTTTAATACTTGGCTCTGAGCGCACTAGGCTGAAGTTTAGCCACGCAAATACCGGGGTGGTGACAAATGCAAGTGTCATGGCAAAGGTGAGCATGGGGCCGAGGGCTGATTTAAAAAACAAGATCACCGCCATACCCGCAAGAGATTGCAGTATTAACCAGATATTTAAGCTGTGTTTGCTTTGCTTAAAGCCAAGCAGTTTGTGTGATTCGTTAAGGGTTCGGGCATAGCCATCAAGCACAGTTAAAGTAGTACCAAACATACATAAAAAAGCGATAACCGATACCAAAGGTCGTGCCCATTCACCGATAGTCAGGGCGTACATATCAATCAACTGCTTTGCAAACGCCACGCCACCTAACGCAATTTCGCTGCTTTGGCCATACTGCACTAGCACACCCAAGGAGAAAAACACCAGCGCTAATGCTGCGGTTAACCAGTAACCCAAATTAAAATCAAATAACCCCTGCGATCTCGTTACCGTTTGTTGGCTTTGTTTTTCTTTAAGCCACAATGAGCTTAATGCTGAAATTTCAATCGGTGCTGGCATCCAGCCCATTAACGCCACCATAAAACCCAGCATGACAAGCTCGTAGGGAGATGGCCCAACATAATCAGCAGGAGCCATTGAACCGTTATTAAATGCTATCCCGAGGGCAATTACTGTAGCGAGGGTGAGTAAGCCCATAATCGCTTTAGCCACGTTATCAAGCGCTTTAAAATGGCCAAGTAATAAAATAACTAAACACACTGTTAGTATTGACCAACATAATAAGGTCACTGAAATACTAACAGGCAGCGCATAATGCAGTAGGCTGGCTGTGAGTAATAACACTCCCGCCGTGTTGACTATAGCGGCAATAATATTCAAACCAATAAAGCTGTAAAAAAACCACGGGCCTTTACTTTGGTAGCCTTCCACCAGGCTTTTTTTAGTAGCTAGCGTGTACTCTATACCAAAGCGAAAAAACGGATATTTAAGAATATTTACCACCACAATTAGCCAAAATAACTGCCAGCCAAAGATTGCGCCTGCTTGGGTTGATGCTACTAAATGAGAACCACCAATTGCCGCTGTAGCCATTAAAATGCCAGGGCCTAGTGCGTTTAAACGGGTTTGCCAAGTTGATACTGCTGATTGCATGTGTGTGCTTACTATATTGTTTTTATTAATAAGCAAGTTACAGCGTTTTACTGAGGATTGAAAGTGAGAAATTAGTGGTAGATTATGCGGTTCGCTAGATTCTAGTTAGCTAGAATCTAGCGCCTTTATTTTTAACGCAAGTCCATTTCTTGAACTTTTTCGTGAGCAATTTCAGGTGTGGTGCTCACTGGTTTTTCGTGTAGGTTCGCTTTAATTTGTCCTTTACGATGTTTTAGTGCCGCATCGAGTTTTTTAGCCGCGTTTTTAATTGCAGGATAAAGAACTTCATCTTCACCTTTTACTGATAAACGCGCGCCTTCATAAATGGTGCTAATTTCTGCTTGGAGCTTATGATGCTCTTTTGAAAGAATAATATCGAGTGCGATCAGAGATGGAAAATGGCTCGCAATTTTTGAAAACTTTTCGTTGATGTGTTCTCTAATAGAGTCAGTAACGTCAACATGGTGACCAGAAAGATTAATTTTCATAGGGTATCCTTTTTTTTGTTACCTCATAACTAGTATTGGGGGCTATTTAGATTTACACAAGCAGAAAACTCATAAATATGACATTTATTTGTTATTAAAGGTGATTAAGAACAAGTATCGGGAATTAAATATGCAAAACCCCGCGTGGTGCGGGGCTTTCAGCTACATGTTCATTTTTGTATATTAAGTGTACGAACAACAATAATCAGCGAAATCGGTGACTTTAACTTGGAAAGTTACATTAGCATCAACATTAAATGACTCCCCTGCTGACATAGTTTGCCATTCGCTCTCACCTGGTAGTAAAACTTGCCACTGACCGCCATTGAGTTCCATTAATTCTTTTTTACTGGTCGCAAATTCAAACTCACCCGCTTGCATAAAGCCTAATGTTTTGGTGCTGCCATCAGCAAAAATTACTGTACGGCTTGAAACTTTACCATCAAAGTACACATTCGCTGCTTTAACAACACTTACATTATCAAACTGAGACATCCTCACTCCTGTTTATTTAAGTTTATAATTTTAATTAATAACACAGTGCCTGATACGTCTAAGGCTTGCAAGTGTAGTGATGTGAAAAAAGTTCATTTGGCTTCGGGCTAACAGTGTAGCCCGTGCTTTAGCGCGTCAAGGTTTAAAGGCTAAATAAGAGATTAAATCCCCGTTACCTTTTAATAACCAGATTCAATCATAACTGCCTTGTCTCATATTAGCAGTAATTCCACTACCCATAACGATTATAATGAAACCTAAAAAGACTAAAGCAAGCACTAAAAGTGACAGCTGATGGCTGACGGCTTGGGCTGTTGGGTTTCGCTTCGCTCTACCCAACCAACCTTGTATCTCTTCTTGATGAGTGTTTAGCTAGCACTTATCACATCGGGAAGACAGTGAGCTCGTACCCAACCAGACTGTGAAAATGCTGTGACGTAGATTGAGCCCTGACTTCCTAACCTCCATTAAACTGAATGGTATCCTACGAACAAAAAAAGCCCGCACTGCATTTAGCACAGTGCGGGCTTTTAAATTTTAATCGTTAAAGATTAAAACAAGTCGTTTGCTTTGTTTACGATGTTTTCTACTGTAAAGCCAAAGTGTTCAAACAGCTCGTTAGCAGGCGCTGATTCACCAAAGGTGGTCATACCTACTACAGCGCCATTTAGGCCTACGTATTTGTACCAGTAATCAGCAATACCCGCTTCGACTGCTACGCGGCGTGAAACTGCAGCTGGTAGTACACTTTCTTTGTAGGCTGCGTCTTGTGCATCAAATACATCAGTAGATGGCATAGACACAACACGTACTTTCTTACCTTGCTTACGTAGTTCTGCCGCTGAGTCTTGCGCTAATTGCACCTCAGAGCCTGTCGCGATTAAGATAAGCTCTGGCTCGCCATCACAGCTAAGTACATAACCACCTTTTTTCACCTCGCTTAATTGCTGCGCTGAACGAGTTTGTTGAGCAAGACCTTGACGCGTAAAGATAAGTGACGTTGGGCCATCTTTGCGTTCAATCGCTTGTTGCCAAGCAATCGCGGATTCAACTTGGTCACACGGGCGCCAGTTAACAAGGTTTGGCGTTAAACGCATGCTCGCAATTTGCTCTACTGGTTGGTGAGTTGGACCATCTTCACCTAAACCAATTGAATCATGGGTATAAACAAAAATGCTTGGCACTTTCATCAATGCAGCCATACGTACAGCGTTACGCGCATATTCCATAAACATAAGGAATGTCGCACCGTAAGGAATAAAGCCTTTATGCAATGCAATACCATTCATAATCGCAGACATACCAAATTCACGCACACCGTAATAGATGTAATTACCGCTAGCGTCATTTGCCTCAAGCCCTTTAGAGCCTTTCCAAATTGTTAGGTTTGAACCGGCTAAATCAGCAGAGCCGCCCATAAATTCAGGTAACAAAGGGCCAAATGCATTTAATGCATCTTGTGATGCTTTACGTGAAGCAGGGTTGGCTGGGTTTGCATCAAGTTGCTCAATATACGCTTGTGATTTTTCAGCCCAATCAGCTGGTAGTTCACCACTTGTACGACGTTTAAATTCTGCTGCTAGTTCTGGGTGCGCTGCTGCGTACGCGGCAAACTTTTGATCCCAGCTCGCTTCAAGTTGCTTACCTTTTTCTTTGCCATCCCACTGACTGTAAATATCAGCAGGAATGTCAAATGCCTCACCTGTCCAACCTAAGAACTCGCGCGCTGCTTTAATTTCGTCTTCACCTAATGGTGCACCGTGACAATCGTGGCTACCTGACTTATTAGGTGAACCGTAACCAATCACGGTTTTACAACAAATGAGTGTTGGTTTGTCAGAAATGCTGCGTGCTTCTTCGATTGCTGCGCGAATCGCGTCTGAATCATGACCATCAACGCCGCTAATTACATGCCAACCGTATGCTTTAAAGCGCGCAGGGGTATCGTCGCTAAACCAACCTTCTACTTCACCGTCGATTGAAATACCGTTGTCATCCCAAAATGCAACTAACTTACCAAGGCCTAATGTACCTGCAAGTGAACATGCTTCGTGAGAAATACCTTCCATTAGGCAACCATCACCTAAGAATGTATAAGTATAGTGATCAACGATATCGTGACCTTCGCGGTTAAATTGGGCTGCCAATGCTTTTTCAGCAATCGCCATACCTACCGCATTTGTGATCCCTTGACCTAATGGGCCCGTAGTAGTCTCAATACCTGGTGCATAACCATACTCTGGGTGACCCGGTGTTTTTGAATGCATTTGACGGAAGTTTTTAATTTCCTCAATTGGCAAATCATAACCACTTAAATGCAAAAGAGAATAAATAAGCATTGAACCGTGGCCGTTTGAGAGTATAAATCGATCTCTGTCTACCCACTCTGGATTCGTTGGATTGTGATTTAGATAATCGCGCCATAGTACTTCTGCGATATCAGCCATGCCCATAGGGGCTCCAGGGTGGCCAGATTTGGCCTGTTGTACTGCGTCCATTGATAAGACGCGAATAGCATTTGCAAGTTCTTTGCGAGACGGCATGAATTCTCCTACCTTTAACTGTATTTGCGCTGGTTATTGTGTGTTTAACAAGAACACCCATTCTTACTTATTGTGGGGGCTGTGTGCAATTAAAAACCTGATTAAATTGGGCATTATGAATTTTTTTTAAGAACAAAAAGTTATTAGTAATTTTATTTAGACGTCTAGGCGTAAAAAAACTATGCAAGTACCCTTGTTTTAGATAAAATACGCCCCTTAATTTTTTAGCGCTAATACCGACGTTTGTGAAGCGCAATATTTGTGAGCAGAAATACAATGGCAAAACATTTATTTACTTCTGAATCTGTTTCTGAAGGTCATCCGGATAAAATCGCCGATCAAATCTCTGATGCGGTACTTGATGCTATCCTAGAGCAAGACTCTCATGCCCGTGTTGCGTGCGAAACTTACGTAAAAACCGGTATGGTGATGGTTGGTGGTGAAATTACTACCAGTGCTTGGGTTGATATTGAAGAGATCACCCGTAAAACAGTGCGTGAAATTGGTTATACGCATTCTGATATGGGTTTTGATGCAGACTCATGTGCAATTTTAAACACTATCGGTAAGCAATCACCTGATATCAACCAAGGTGTTGACCGTACTAGCCCTGAAGAGCAAGGTGCTGGTGACCAAGGTCTAATGTTTGGTTACGCTTGTAACGAAACTGAAGTGCTAATGCCTGCACCTATTACTTATTCTCACCGTTTAGTACAGCGCCAGGCGCAAGTGCGTAAAAGCGGCGAGCTTAACTGGTTACGCCCTGATGCAAAATCACAAGTTACTTTTGCATATGAAAATGGCAAGCCTGTAGGTATTGATGCAGTTGTACTTTCAACACAACACTGTGATTCAATTTCACAAGATGATTTAGTTGAAGCTGTGATGGAAACCATCATCAAACCAGTACTTCCTGCAGAGCTTATCTCTAAAGCAACTAAATTTTTCATCAACCCAACGGGTCGCTTTGTTATCGGTGGCCCAATGGGCGACTGTGGTTTAACTGGCCGTAAAATCATCGTTGATACCTATGGCGGCATGGCCCGTCATGGTGGTGGTGCATTCTCTGGTAAAGATCCATCAAAAGTTGACCGTTCAGCTGCATACGCAGCACGTTACGTTGCTAAAAACGTGGTTGCTGCTGGTCTTGCTGACAAGTGTGAGCTACAAGTGTCTTACGCAATTGGTGTTGCAGAGCCTACGTCAATCAGTGTTGAAACGTTTGGTACAAGTAAATTAGAAGAAGGTCGTTTAATCGAACTTATTCGCGAACATTTTGACTTACGTCCTTATGGCCTAATTCAAATGCTTGATCTTGAGCGTCCTATTTATCAACCAACAGCGGCTTATGGTCACTTTGGTCGCGATGAATTCCCATGGGAACGCACAGACAAAGCTGACGCACTTCGCGCAGCCGCTGGCCTTTAACCCCAGCCTTTGTTCGAATTAAAAAAAGCGCCAATTGGCGCTTTTTTTATATCTTCTTTATAAGAACTTATTTTAAGATTTTTATATCCTAGTTTACTATATACCAAATTAGATATTCTAGTTCTTATATTTAAAACAATATCCTTGAATCTGAGTTATCACCTCATTTAAACATAACTCAAATTGATTAAATGTTGCTTCGTCACATAGCTCTTTTTCTGCGTCACCTTCTATTTTTTCACAAATATTAGCAAGGTTAATTGCTGCGATCGACTTTGACGATGACTTTAAACCATGCGCTTGAAAAGCTAACTCTTTATAATTTAGACTTTTTTTATGTTTAAGTATTAATTTAACTTGCTCACTAACTGACTTTAGATACGCTTCAAAAACCAAGCAGTGAATAGCAGTATCATCGCCTAACATGGCCTGTAAAAGTTCCAAGTCTAGCTGCTCAAGTTCATTAAATTCCAGCTCCTGCGAACTTAATTTTGAAGACTCATTTGTCATTCGTGCATACTTATTCAAAAGTTCACTTAGTTTATTTAATTCAATTGGCTTTGTAATAAAGTCGTTCATACCTGCTTTTTCACACGCATGTACATTTTCTTGTATAATATTAGCTGTAATTGCAATAATAATTAAATTATTAAACTGCTTCTGTGCTCTAATTCTTTTTGCTAACTCTAGCCCATTTAGTTTAGGCATTTGAATATCTGTAAGCAAAATATCGAATGCTTCTTTTTTAAGTATTTCCCACGCCTGCTCACCATCTGAAGCAAATGTAGGCTCAATATCTAAAATATTTAACTGCTGCTTTAACACTTGCTGATTCGTAATTTGATCTTCTGCGATCAATACCTTTAAAGTGCTCTGAACAAGTATTTCATTTTCAACCTTTCTATGTATAGCTTGATTTGGCTCATCTAGGGTTTCTTGCTGGCGTATAAATGCTGTAAACATAAGACTAAATTCTGAACCGACACCTACTTCACTTTCAGCACTAATTTCGCCCTCCATGTGCTCTACCAGTTGCTTTGTGATAACAAGACCAATTCCGGTGCCATTGATATTACTTGTTTCCGCGCCTAATCGGTCGAATGGCTTAAATAAACGCTCTTTAGCGGCTTCTGAAAAACCGTAACCAGTGTCTTCAACTTTTATTTCACATCGACTATTTTTATCAATTTTGCAGCTTACGATTATGCGGCCTTGAGGTTTATTATACTTTATTGCGTTTGACAAAAGGTTCAGCATAACTTGTTTAAACCGTCGCCTATCAATATACAAGTAAACATCATCAGCCACTGAAGTATCATCTATGAATATTTTGACTTGATTAACTTTAACCAGTTCAGATACTAGTTTAACTGATTCAGACAATATACCTTTTAGTGGAAGATACTCGAAGATAAATTGCATATTTCCTGATTCAATCGATGTTAAATCAAGCACATCATCAATCAATAAAAGTAAATGTTCTCCTGCTTGATAAATACTCTTCGCATTTTTTTTATGGGTATCAGTCGCCTCTGGATCATAATTATAAATTTGCGCCAAACCTAAAATTGCATTTAATGGAGTACGTAATTCATGACTCATACTAGCCATAAAATCAGATTTAGCTCGGCTGGCAGTCTCTGCTTTTACTCTTAATGAGTTTAGATTATTGTGATTAATATAAACTTCTTCCACCATATTATTAAATGCGCTTATAACGCTTCCAACTTCATTACTTGGCATATACGGCAACTGACACTCAAAATCATCTTTTGCTAAACGCTTAAACGCCACTTCTAATTCTTTTAATGGTTTAGTAATAAGCCTATCAACTAAAAAAGCGACGCCACTAAATACAATGAAAAGAATAAAAAATTGGCTATATATTAATGTGTAATGTAATTTTGATGATTCAGCAATTTCAGTCTTAAAGTTAACTACCAGTTCAATATTAGCTAATGGCTTATTTAAAAAAAGAACCGTGTGTTTAATTACTTTATCATCAGGATGATTGAATTGGGGCCAAGAATCTAATGGGTAAAGCTGTAAATCAGTAACAGCATCTGTTATTTTCATTGCCTGCCAATTCGGATGTATAGCTAATTGACTATCTATATTTTCATAAAGTTGTGCGTATTGTTGCGTCAATAAGGGTGAGGTTATCGATGCTGAAAGTTGCTGTAATGAACGTTTTGCAGCCTTGGATAAATCATTATTAACCCATCGAGCTTGTTCTGGTAAAGCATAAAATATAA
Source organism: Pseudoalteromonas mucoides (assembly GCF_049257175.1). Taxonomy (NCBI): domain Bacteria; kingdom Pseudomonadati; phylum Pseudomonadota; class Gammaproteobacteria; order Alteromonadales; family Pseudoalteromonadaceae; genus Pseudoalteromonas; species Pseudoalteromonas mucoides. The sequence continues at coordinate 170,000 of NZ_JBMMUC010000012.1, read as the reverse complement.
AAACAGCAGCTAGTAACAAGCCTAAACATAACACTACAATAAAGCTTTGAGCACGTAAATTATTCAGCCAACTAGTTTTCAACATAGAATTCGTCTAGCCCCCACTCTTTTAGAACCGCATAGTCAGAAGTGGTCGCTTCAACAGCTTTATCTATAGGGATCCCATTCAAAAGGTACTGATAATGCGGATCATTTGATATGGCGATAAAAGCGGTTTGTATTTTTTTCTTTACCTCAAGCGGAACTCTAGGATGGCTTGTCATAGGGTGTGGACTCACTTCCCGTGTCTGGTAAATGACTTTTAGTTTTTCCTGTAAATTCTGTGGCTGTGTTTGTAAGGTCCCCATCACACCACCACCAGCAATGGTTTTCTTTAAAGCGACGTTAAAGTATACCGATGGATGAGTTTTTACGTATAAAGGTTTTATGTTTAAATCAAATAACTGTTTCAAATCAGACCTTATAAGTAAAGAAGCCCCTAAAGCATTCGCTGAAGGGAAAGCTACTTCGTAGCCATCTAGTTCTGTTATATTTGTGATTAGAGCTTCTTTATTTACGACTAAAATACCTCTTAATTTACGGGAACCATCTTTAATGAAAGGGATATAGCCTTGCTTTTCATAGGCTATTACACTGTGCCATGGATTCATATAAGCAAAGTCATATTTACCTTCCTGAAAACTCTTCTCAAATGCGGGGATAGACTTTTCAGTAACGAGTTTCAATGTAACCCCTGTTCGATTAGATACCTCTACTAACAACGGCTGCCATATTTCATTTAACTTTTGTGAGGCAAACTGAGGTACAACACCAACAGTGTATTCATGCGAAAACACTATGTGACTTTCTATTAATAATAAAAAAACAACTACATATCTCATCACATCTCAATAAAAAAATCACTTAAGTATTTAAGAATAGTAAACATGTAGGAAATAACCTATTAAAACCCTCTGCTATTTTTACTTGGAGTAATCTAGGTGTACTTTTTATCTTAATAGAATTTGTAAAACCATTATTAATTTCAACTTTAAATATTTAATAATCAAAGAAGTACTGACACTTTTTCATAACCCGCCGAACCCCATACAATTATCAAAATAATTAAAGCAAGGGTTACAGCCGCAGAGGCAATATCTTTCGCTCGACCCGATAATACGTGGTACTCAACCCCAACTCTATCGGTTAACGCTTCAATGGCTGAGTTAAGTAGCTCCACAACTAATAAAAATAAAAAGCTAACGATTAATATCACCCAATGTTGCAGTGATTGCGCAAGCCAAAATGACAATGGTAGTAACAGGAGACCTAAGGCGAGCTCTGTTCGAAAGGCAGACTCTTCTTTAAATGCAGCTTTAAACCCTTTAATAGAGCATTTAGTTGCTTTAATAATACGCCCAAGACCAATGCCGTTGGGCTTATTAATTAAGTTTATTTCTGGTTTATTCATTTTTTTTATATCTTAAATTTGCGTAATCTAAACTTAACTTTCAAAAGTTGTTCAGAATCGAATAACAGCGATAAAGGTCGATTTTACCGGTTTATTAATCATCAACAATAAAAAGCTTATTATTAATTCAATATAACCCGAACTCAATGCAAAATACCTTTAGCACAATCACCTGCTTGGCTTATCTGTAGCGCAGGAGTGTATGCTTTCATATTGAGCTGTCGGCGTAACTCAAGTAACGTTTTTAGGGCGCTTTTTAACCCAACTTTATTACTTATCCAATGCGGGATTGCACCACCGGGATCGGCATAAACGTCATGCGTAAGGGTTAAGCTGCGACCATGTTCGGTGTTTTTCTCATCTAGTAACCAGCGGGCTTGTAAATCCTTTATTCTAATTACTGAGTCAAGCTCAGCCTTATAATCGGGATAAGCTTTAATAATTAACTCGGTTTGAGAGGGGCTCAATCGTCGATAGCAAGAATAACTCACCATATCTCGGTCTGTAACTGGCCACGGCGAGTCGAGCCGTGTATATACGATTGTTTCTGAAGCACTGAGGCGAGACAGTACTTCGACAGAGGTAACATTTTCTATCCATAACGGCGCTTGTTGAGTATCACTCAATAGCGCCATAAAATCATCAGCGGTACGCCCTGCTACCGTGATGCTACCACGCACTTCAAATATACCGTTGTCATGTTTTTTATAGGAAATGCTAGCGCCATCTTGCTGCTTCCACAATTGCCATTGTTTTTCCTGTGCATGCACAGTTAAACAATAACAAGCAGTAATTAATAACAGTAATTTGGTTAGCATTCACATTCCTTTGCGCTGCTTATTACAAGCGCTTATTGCCAATAAGGCAGTATTTTAAAGGACGCTTGACGGCTTTGTTCCATCGCTGCGACTAAAAACTCTGATTTTTTCTCAAGCCAGCTCTGAATCTTTGCAAGCTCTTCGTCGTCTTGTCCTGCACATAACTGCTTTAGGTATTCCAAGGTACTTAACTCATAAATCCCATGAGAAATGTCTAACCAAGGGATACGAAATTCATTACGCTCTTCTTTATCGTACAACGCACCTAAACAATTACCACTCAGTAGGCTATTTTCTAAACGCGCCCTAAGATTTAAGTACTCTTTAGAGCTAATAGCTTGTTGTTCTGGTAGCAATTGATGTAAGTCTTGCCAATCTTTATTGAATAATCGGCTTGCAATGTCAGCCACCGGTTGCTCCGCAGCTTGGTATTCAGCTTGGCTCCAGCTTTTGCGCCATTGCTTATCAACAAGCCAAGTGGTCAAGGCTAATAAGAGTCGGTTATAGCGTGCGGTATGAAACAGTTTATTAATATCGTCAATACTCGGCTGTAGCTCTTTTAAGTCATTTATAACTTGCGTTAGCTCAGGCGCACTGTTTATTTTCTTATAGTAAGCGTGGCGTTTTGAAGTATACATTTTTAACTGAATAGCATTTTCTACCCAAGCAAGCTCACTTAACAGCCACTTTAGCTCCACACGTAAAGATTCCGTGGTGCTTTTATCAACGATGTCATCAAACAGCCAAAATGTATGACGAATTAAGCTAATGCCATCCGTTACACGCTTAAGTGTTTTTAAGCTTGGTTTATTGAAATAACATTGCTCATGTTTTTGCACAAAACGAATGCCAAAGCCAATTGCAGCTATTAATGCTTGTTCTTGCGTTGGTTTTTTAGGTAATGATACAAAACCTATAGATTTACTCGGCTTTAGCGGTTTTTCATCAGCTAAACGGTAGCCCCTCGCTGCCTTTGAATATAAACCTAAGCGAATATTATTGTGTGCTACTAATTTATCGGCTAAGGCAAAAAGTTCATCGCGGCTACCTTCCATCAACTCAATTTCAAGTTCACAGATTGGTTCCATTTGCCCAGATGCTGAAATTTCGCCTTTGTCTAAAACCACTTCAATTTTTGCACCGCTGTCGGTTTCGATTAACCAAGTACGGCGAATAAAGTTAGTACTGAAAATAGGATATAAGTTTGCTGCAATTGCACTCACTTGCATACCATGAGGCCAGATACTGCTATCAAAAGCGCTAATGTCTGGACGATTGCTCTCAAGTGGTAAGTTATATTCAGGGCGTTGATGTAGTCCCCCCATCACTTCACCTGCAAGCTTAATTGTTTGCTCACATTGGCTATCAGAACAACGCGTTCTAAAACCAATATCAAGCGCTCTAAGCTCACGACTTGGCGTATCGTAGTATGCATTTTGCAAACTTCGAGAAGGCTTATTTGTAACGGTTTTTGCAAATTGAGTAATTAACGCGGGGATCAGTGGAACAACGGCATCTGACACCAAAAACTTCAGTTCTATCTCAGTATCCATTAGGCTTGAGGATTACCTTTAAAATAAATAAGAGCTCAAAATAAACAAAGCACAGCTGTAATGCAAATTTTTTAGTGAGATTTCCCCTTCTCCAATGTAAAGCGATTACAATATCAGCCTTGCTATTAGCGTGCTAAATCCATACTATCTCTATACTTATACGAATAAATTGCCGTAACAATCACGGTTACATTAACAGGGTAGATTGATGTTAAAACATTATTTATTAGCTTTATTACTAAGTGCGGTTGCTTTTGCAAGCCACGCTGAAGAAGCCAATGCAGCAAGCGATGACAATACGGCTTATATTGTTGATAACCTATATACGTTTATGCATTCGGGTTCGAGTAAAAACTACCGAATTATTGGCTCAGTTGATGCGGGTACAAAGTTAACGCAGTTATCAGGGGAAGAAAATGGCTTTGTCAAAGTTGTTGACGATAAAGAGCGTGAAGGCTGGGTTGAAGCTAAGTTTGTGTCAAAAACAGCAGGTATTCATCAACAATACCGCACTTTGAGCGAAGAAATGGCATCAATGCAAGAGCAACTTCGCCAAGCACAAATTGAATTACCACAACTACAAGAACAAAACCAAACACTGACTGATCAAAACACATTGTTATCAGAGCAAATTACTAAACTTAAAAGCACCTTAAATACTGAGCGTACGCAAAAGCAACAAGCGGGTGCAAAAGAGAAGCGTCAACTATTAACCTATGGTGGTGCAATTGCATTTATTGGCTTGTTCTTAGGGATTATCTTAACTATCGTATTATCTCGTCGTAAACGTTACGACGGCTGGGCATAAACGATACCCACAGATACTTGATTATAAAAAAGCACCCTAGGTGCTTTTTTTATTTATAAACTCAAAACAAAAGATTAATCCAACTTTAAGCCTTTATCTTGTTTTATCTTTTCAATCACCATGTAGGTATGATGGGTCCCTACTCCTGGTATATCGACTAAATCGCCCAATACTTGGCGATACTCATCCATATCAGATACCCGTATTTTCAGAAGATAATCATAGCCACCAGCAACCATATCGCACTCAACAACCTGATCTATTTTTAAGATATGTTCACGGAACACTTTAAACACAGCCGTATTAGATGTTACTAATGACACTTGCACATGCGCTAATAAGCTCTGATTAAGTTTTGCTTCGCTAAGCTTTGCAAAATAACCTTCTATATAGCCTTCTTGCTCAAGTCGTTTTACGCGGTCAAGGCAAGGGCTAGGGCTTAAGTTAACCTGCTTTGCGAGGTTAACATTAGAAATTCTGCCGTTTTTTTGCAGAACGTCTAAAATTGCTAAATCGATACGATCAAGCAGGCGTAATCTATTGGGACTTGTCATAACAGAATTTTATGCGGATAAGTTTAAGGTATGCCCTGTAAATTATCGTAAATCGGCAAATTTAACCAGCATATTCTGCTGGAATTTAATTAGAATGCACGCATTAAACAACATGATAATCGAGCAGCAAACTTTTTTCGCTGCAAGACTCCACACTTTTGAGGTTACTTATGTTATTCAACGGCGATTTGACTACAACGTGTCCAATTCGACAAAAAATCCGTGACTTTTACCGCATTGACGAAAATGCAGTAATCGATCATATTTTACCCCTTGCCGAAGTAGGCGTTAAAGCCCGTAGTCGTGCATGGGAGCGTGCGCGTCAGATAGTTCACAATATTCGTAAAGACCAAGATGGTCAAAGCGGTGTTGATGCACTTTTAAATGAATTCTCACTTTCGAGTGAAGAAGGTGTGGTACTAATGTGTTTGGCAGAAGCCCTGTTACGTGTGCCAGATAAAGCCACTCAAGAAACCCTTATCCGTGACAAATTAGCAAAAGGCGACTGGAGCTCACATTTAGGCAGCAGCGATTCTTTATTTGTTAATGCATCATCTTGGGGTCTACTGGTTACCGGTAAAATGGTTAACTACACAGACAAAACCAAAGAACAACAGTTTGGTGTATTGAAAAAAACCATTGGTCGTTTAGGTGAGCCAGTAATTCGTAAATCTGTGAACTTTGCTATGAAGATCATGGGTAAGCAATTCGTTATGGGCCGCACCATTGACGAAGCGATTGAACGTGCAGCAGAAACCGAGCGTAAAGGCTATGTATATTCATACGATATGCTAGGTGAAGGCGCACGCACTATGAAAGATGCTGAGCGTTATTATCAAAGTTATTTAAATGCGATTCACTCCATTGGTAAAGCTGCAAATGGCCGTGGTCCAATTAAGAGCCCCGGTATTTCTGTAAAACTCTCAGCTATTCACCCACGCTATGAGTTCACTCATAAAGAACGCGTGATGGAAGAGATAGTTCCAAAACTTAAAGAGCTAGCGCTTGTTGCTAAAAGTTATGATATCGGCTTTACCGTTGATGCTGAAGAAGCTGATCGTTTAGATATTTCTCTCGATGTTATTGAAGCTGTATTTAGCGATGAAGACCTAGCAGGTTGGAATGGCTTTGGCTTAGCTGTACAGGCTTATCAAAAGCGTGCGATTTTTGTTATTGAATGGCTAACTGATCTAGCTACCCGTGTTGGTCGCAAATTAATGGTACGTTTAGTAAAAGGCGCATACTGGGACACAGAAATCAAAACCACTCAACAAGATGGTTTAGATCACTACCCAGTATTTACCCGTAAAGCAACGACTGACGTTTCCTATAAAGCGTGTGCAATTAAAATGCTTGAAGCCCGTGACGTGCTTTATCCACAATTTGCCACTCATAACGCCTATACAGCAGCGACTATTTTAGAAGTTGCTAAAGGCGATCACGATGGATTTGAATTCCAACGTTTACACGGTATGGGCGAATCTTTATTTGACCAAATCGTAACACAAGAAAAAATTCAATGTCGTGTTTATGCACCTGTTGGTCAACACGAAGACTTACTTGCCTACTTAGTACGTCGTTTACTTGAAAATGGCGCTAACTCATCATTTGTAAACGCTATTGTTGATACAACTCAGCCAGTAGAAGCATTACTGCCAGATCCTGTTGAAACACTGCAAGGCTTACGTAATAAATACAATACTCAAATCAAAATGCCAATTGATCTATATGGTGCAGAACGTGCTAATTCAAAAGGCATGGATTTAACAGACATTAACGTTATTACGCCATTTAAAGAAAACCTAGATTCGTGGTTTGAAGAACACCGTATTAGCGAAAGTGATGTTCCTGAAGGTGCACTTGCAGTTAAAAACCCTGCCAACCACAAAGAAGTCATTGGTCATGTAAAACTGCAAAACAGCGATGAAATGCTCACTTTACTTGAAAACGCCGAAACTGCGTTTGAGTCTTGGTCGCAAACACCAGTTAAAGAGCGTGCTAACTTATTACGTCGTATTGCGGATATTTTAGAGCGCCATCACGATGAGCTAGTGGCTATTTGCATCAAAGAAGCGGGTAAAATTGCTCAAGACGGTATTGACGAAGTGCGTGAAGCCGTTGATTTTTGCCGATACTACGCAGCGCGTGCAGAAGAGCTTAGCGAAGATGAACGCTTTGAAGCGCGTGGTGTGATCTTATGTATCAGCCCGTGGAACTTCCCGCTTGCGATTTTCTTAGGTCAAGTCGCAGCTGCCATCGTGACCGGTAACACAGTAATCGCAAAACCTGCTGAACAAACAAGTTATATTGCGCTTCGCACCATTGAACTAATGCTCTCTGTTGGCCTTCCTGAGTATGTTGTGCAACCAGTTATTGCCCGCGGTAGTGAAGTCGGTAAAACAATCGTACCTGATGAGCGTATTCAAGCAGTTATGTTCACAGGTTCGACAGAAACAGGCACCATCATTTCACAAACATTAGCTGCACGTAACGATATTCAAGTACCGCTAATCGCAGAAACCGGTGGCCAAAACTGTATGATCGTTGATTCAACTGCACTTCCAGAGCAAGTGGTTGATGATGTAATTAGTTCAGGCTTCCAAAGTGCCGGTCAACGTTGTTCAGCACTTCGAGTATTATTTTTACAAGAAGACATTGCTGATGGCGTGATAGAGATGATCAAAGGTGCACTTAAAGAGTTGCACGTAGGCGATCCTTCTTTGCTTTCGACTGATATTGGCCCGGTAATCGACGAAAAAGCGCTAAAAAGCTTAAATGACCATGTTGAGTACTTAAAAGGTAACGCAACACTGCATTATCAATGTGACATTCCTGATAACAGTGAAAATGGTGCTTATTTCTTTGCTCCTCGTTTATACGAAATCAAAGATTTATCAGTACTTAAACGTGAAGTATTTGGCCCATGTGTGCATATCATTCGCTTTAAAGGGACTGAGCTTGACAGTGTTATTGATCAAATCAATGGGACTGGCTTTGGCTTAACCATGGGCATTCACTCTCGTATCGAAGAGCGTTGTGAGTACCTAGCTAAGATGTCGCGTGCAGGTAACGTATACGTTAACCGTAACATGATTGGTGCAATCGTTGGTGTGCAACCTTTCGGTGGTCGTGGGTTATCAGGTACTGGTCCAAAAGCCGGTGGTCCTAACTACTTACAACGCTTAGTGAAAGAAAAAGCATCACCAGATAACGTGCAAATGACAAACCTAACTCCAGACGAGCTTGATTTACACCATTACTCGGGTGCAAACGAACAAGTTGATAAGTTAATGGCAAACTCACTACGCGATGAAAAAATCTGGCGCGCAACACCATTAAACGACCGTGTTTCGGCTGTACGTCAGTTACTCGCAAAAGTTGCTACCGTTGATATTATCGACGAGCTTGCCGACGATTTAGCATTAACACTTGCCGATGCGCGTGCTCAACTTAATCGCCTAGAAAAGCACATGCGTAAATTTACGACACTGCCAGGACCTACGGGTGAATCAAACACTTTACACCTTGAAGCTCGTGGCTGTGTAGTATGTTATGCAGATAAGAGTACATCATTTAACTTTTGGGCTATCTCAATCATCACTGCACTTGCTGCGGGTAATACTGTGATCACTGTAGCGTCTGAATTGTTTTATGATGAAGCCGTGGCGTTTAAAGATAAGTTTATTTCTACAGGTGTTGCAGAAGGTGTATTCCAAGTAGCTAAACCGAACCAGTTACAAGCTCTTTTAGCGCACCCTCATTTAGCAGGCGCTTTAGTTGCTGCGCGTTCGTCGCGTCTAGGTTACTTTAGCCAACAGCTAGCACAGCGCAAAGGCGCAATCTTGCCTGTAATAAGCTCTGAGTACTACGATACGCTTATCAAGCGCTTAGTAACTGAGAAGACCATCAGTATTGATACTACGGCCTCTGGTGGTAATACATCACTAATGACCTTGGTTGAAGATGACGAGTAAAGTTAACGACTAACTATTTAAGGGCGCTTTTAAGCGCCCTTTTTTATTTTAACTAATTATTCCTAAAACGCTCCCTTCGTTCGTTTATAAGTTTACAAAGCCATTAATCCGTCAGCTTTGTATACAACAACAACGAAGGGAATACGATGAACAACAACAAATCTTACAACAAACATCTTATTGCACTGGCTGTGGGCAGCGCATTATTCAGTTTCAATGCAATAGCAGCCGAGCAAAGTACAGAGCAAAGTGCTCAATCCAACACCCAGCAAAAAAAACTACTCGACCTTGAACGCATCGTCGTTACAGGTAGTGGTGGACGCGGGCAAACTAAGCTTGAGTCTTCGGTATCTATCACCACCCTAGACAGTGAGCAACTCGCCCGTGAAGCGCCACTTGGCACCGCAGACTTACTTGAATCAGTGCCTGGTTTTTGGGTTGAAGACTCAGGCGGCGAAACCAATAATAACGTCGCGCCAAGAGGCCTGCGTGGCGGTGAAGGGTTTCGTTATATTGGGGTTGAAGAAGATGGTCTCCCCGTCGTTTATGATGGCGTGTGGGTCGATTTCTATCAGCGTCAAGATATAACTATCGAACACATGGAAGCAGTGCGCGGTGGCACATCTGGCCTACTCACCACCAACGGCCCAGCTGCTTTAGTTAACTTTATTACTCGTAAACCCGATGATGTGGAAGAAGCCACGATTCGCCTGACCACTGCCGATTATGGTATGTATCGCAGCGAATTTTTTTACGGCACACCAATCAGTGATGACTGGAAAATGTCGCTAGGTGGCTTTTATCGTCGTTCTGATGGCGTAAGAGACACCGAATTCACCGCCGATCATGGGGGCCAATTACGACTCAGCCTAGTGCGCGAATTTGATAAAGGACAATTAACTCTCTCTGCTAAGCATCTTAATGATCACACCACTTTTTTTGTGCCTATTCCATTGCAAGATCAAGACAATCCAAAAGGAATACCCGGCGTTGATCCCCAACATGGCACCCTAATTGGTAATGGTCAGCGTTTGCTAAACTATCTACAAGAAGACGGTAGTTACCATACCCGTGACCTAAAAGATGGCCAACATACCAAGTTTAGTACCTTGGGCTACAACCTAGATTGGGAGCTTAACGATCGCTGGTTATTAAATACAGCCGGGCGCTACTCGAGCTTCGAAAACGATATGTACATTTTGCTTAACTTTGATAACTCAACTTTAGTGAATGCCAACGATCGACTGGGTCAACAAGACGTACTGTCTATGCTTGATCAATTTGCTGATGACGGCGCAGTGGCCGCTCAATATCGTTATGTTGATAACGGTGAGATGCTCAGCGATCTAAATAACTTAAACGGCAATGGTTTAGTCACCACCAGCTACCCTCTGTATTCACGCTACGACGCAGAACAGTTTGTAAATAAGCTTAACTTTACTTACGAAGGCGATAAACACACCCTTACAATGGGCTGGCTATTTGCTTATGTTGATGCCGATTCATTACCAGTGGATAAGTGGGAATCGCAATTTTTAACCGAAGTTAAAGATAACGCCCGCTTGCTTGATATTGTCGCCGTAGATAACAACCAACAAGTTGTTGGTCAGCTCACGGATAACGGCTCAACGGGTTATGCGCCAGGCTGGGGACAAGCAACAGCGTTTGGTACTAGCACCTCTAACTCATTATTTATTAATGAACAGTTCCAAGCCACTGACAACCTTCGTATTGATGGTGGTATTCGAGTTGAATGGCTAGAGCTTGAGAGCACCGCATCTGGCACTGAGTTTGCAAAACCAGTCGATGGCGCATTTGATGCCAATGGCAATGATGTTGATAACAACCTAGCAAATAACTACGTCGATACGACTTCAACAAAATACTTATCTAAAAAACGCAGTGAAACCGAAACCGCTTGGACTGTTGGTTTTAATTATACCTTTTCAGACGATGTTTCAATGTTTGGTCGCTACGCTGATGCCTTTGAAATGCCACGATTAATGAGCTATGGGCAAAATATTCATGCCGGCATTGATGCCGACTTTAATGACAGCGTAAACCTAACCTTTAGTGAGTTGGGAGCCCGTTATTCTGGCGATACCTTAGGTTCATCAGTAACATTATTTAGAACGAAATTTAATGACTTGGTTGAGCGAAACTTTACTGGCAGTAATGGAGAAGTGGCTAATCAAACAATAGACACAGTAACAGATGGGATTGAATTTGAAGCCGTTTGGCAGGCTCTTGAGGATCTGCAATTTGAACTGACAGGAGTTTTACAAGACCCGAAAATGGAAGGCTTCACCGGCGCATTTTCCCACTGGGAAGGTAAACAAGTTAAACGTACCCCTAAAGTACAATTTCGATTAACGCCTACTTACTATTTTGATAACGGTGATATCTACCTAACGGTGCATCATTTAGGTGAACGTTATTCTGATGGCGAAAACAAGTTTGAGCTACCCGCCTATACCACATTCGATATGGGTGTCAATTATCGCTTTAATGACAGCGTTGCCTTGCATGTTAAGGCCACAAATATCAGCGATGAGCTTGGCCTCACCGAAGGTAATCCACGTGCAATTAACGACGTGCAAGCTGGTTACGATTATTACTACGCTCGGCCTATTTTAGGGCGCACGATAAGTGCTTCTTTAACCCTTAATTTTTAACGTCCCCTTGCTAATTTGCGCTATGCCCAGTGCTAATTAGTTTACTCAAGCCCGCATTTGCGGGCTTTTCTTAGGATTTTACAATGAATAAACACGCTTTATGTAAATACCTGCGCAGCTGCTTTTTTGTATTTACTGTTTTACTTGCCCCATTCTACCTTGCTGCACATATCATCCCAAAGCCAACAAATATGGTACTCGGGGAAGGCCACTTTAACCTAACGCATCACAGTCAAATTAGTTATAACCATAATACGGCGCAGCCTGTAGCAGAACAACTAGCCCAATTTTTACGCGCACCTACGGGGTATCAATTACCGGTAACGCAAGCTAATAATACGATTAAACAAACCATCGCCTTCAAAATAGTGGATTTACCACTAAACAAAGAAGGGTATCAATTAATCGTCAAACAAGACTTTATCGAAGTAAAAGCACGCACTGCAACGGGATTATTTTGGGCCATGCAGTCGTTACGGCAATTACTACCCAACGAAATAGAGTCTCGTATGCCAATCAATCGCCAGAGCTGGCTTATTCCTACAGTTGAGGTTGTAGATCAGCCTCGGTTTTCTTATCGTGGTATGCATTTGGATGTCAGCCGTCACTTTTTTGATGTCGCTTTTGTTAAACGCTACATCGACTGGCTAGCCATGCATAAACTAAATACTTTTCAATGGCACTTAACTGACGATCAAGGGTGGCGTATTGCAATAGACGCCTACCCCAAATTAACCACAATTGGTGGTACTCGCCCACATACGGTTGTAGGTCATACTTACGATTATAAACCACTGTTTGATAACCAACCGGTATCAGGCTTTTACACTAAAGCACAAATAAAAGAGGTTATTAGCTATGCTAAGGCCCGTCATATTGACGTTATTCCAGAAATAGATATTCCGGGCCACAGCAGTGCAATTCTTGCCGCTTACCCAGAGTTATCGTGTCATCAGCAAGCAGTTAATGTGCAACCGCAGTTTGGTATTTTTGAAGATGTACTTTGTCCGCGAGAGGATGTATTTGAGTTTCTTGCACAAGTATATAAAGAAGTGGCAGAGTTATTCCCTAGCCAGTACATTCATATTGGCGGTGATGAAGTAATCAAAAAACAATGGCTTGCAAGCCCAATTGTGAAGCAGTTGATGCAACAACATAACCTATCAACCCCCGAACAAGTACAAAGCTACTTTATAAAACGGGTAGCTAAAATTGTCCAAGAGCTAGATAAAAAGGTAATCGGCTGGGATGAAATTCTTGAAGGCGGTGTCGCTGATGATGCTTTGATCATGTCATGGCGAGGCACCGAAGGCGGAATTGAGGCCGCTAAGATGGGCCATCAAGTGATTATGAGCCCTTATCAATATATTTATTTTGATGCTTATCAATCGCGAAACCTCGACGAACCCAAAGCTATTCATGGCTTAACCAGGTTAAAAGATGTCTACCAATACGACCCTCAACCTAGTCACTTAACTGATGAGCAACAGAGGTATATTATTGGCGCACAAGGCGCTTTATGGACCGAGTACATTAAAACCCCGCGCCATGCCGAGTATATGCTGTTTCCGCGCTTAAGTGCTTTAGCTGAAACTCTATGGTCAAACAAAGTAAATAAATCGTGGTCTGATTATAGTCAGCATCGCTTGCCTAATTTACTAAAGCGCTATCAACAAATGCAGATAAATACTGCCAATAGTAGCTACAAACCGATTATCAGCAGTGAAGTTATAGATAATAAGTTAGTAGCAAAAATCACCACAGATATAGCGGGTCCGACGATTTACTACACTTTGGATGGTAGTGAGCCAACCCTAAATTCAGCACAATACCAGCGACCCATTGTTATTACTAAGCACAGTCAATTACGCGCTCGCAGCTATGTTGACTCGCAGGCTCGGCTTGTCGGTGATGCCCGTCTAACGCTATCGCCACATTTAGCGATTGGTAAAAAAATAACATTAAAGAACCCCGCCGCTGGTGACTCTGCTGTAAAATTACAAGACGGGAAATTCGCCTATGATCAATTTTATAACGCTGATGATTATGCTATTTTTTACCACAGCGACCTTGATGCAGTAATTGATTTTGACACCCCAACGTTAGTCAAACAAGTAAGCTTAGGCTATAACAGTGGTCGTCATCGTCAATTGCACCCGCCAACAAAAATCCAAATACTAGGTTCAGATGATCAGCTAAATTGGCAAAACCTAGCAACAATTACACAACCTCACGGCCCTATGTCTGTGCTGTCATTTGCCCCGATTAAAGTGCGATATTTAAAAGTAATAGCTATTAACGCTAAGCAATCTGACGATATCCAAATCCCCAAACTCCCCCTGTATATTGATGAAATTGCCGTAAACTAAAACCGCCCAAAGCCCTAATACTAAATACGTATTTAGGGCTTTTTTTTAATCAGTTATTCTCAACTCGCGCCTTTCGTTCGTTTAGATAAGAGGGATTAGATTCAATAAGGATTTAAAATGAGCAGTTTGCTACCACTTTGGAAAAGTAACAAGCAATTAAACCAAGACACTCACACTAGTGATGAGCAAGTTATTCGCCGCCAGCAAGTGGAACAATTGTTTTTGCAGCAGCAACAAAAATTAGTGCGTCATATTATGGCTAAAGGGCTTGATAAGCGCGAAGCTGAAGATATTGCCCAAGAAGCATTTGTGAAACTGTTAGGTCTTGAGCAAACACAAGTGAGTAATTATGTTGCGGCCTATTTATATAAAATAGCGACCAATTTAACCATTGATAAATTGCGCCGCAAAGCCCGTAGCCCGTTTGATGATTATGCTCATGATAGCGAGCAGGTGAGTCAGCCTAATAGCAGCGCCAACCCAGAAAAAAGTCATCATCAACAAGAGCTATTAAAAGAAATGGAGAAGTCTCTGGCCTGTTTGCCAGATAAATGCCGACTTGCATTTTTGCTCTATAAAATACGTGGACAAAGCTATGAAGAGATTGCTTTGACCTTACAAGTTTCACCCAGTATGGTACGAAAATATGTACTTCGTGCAGTTCGTCATTGCTATCAGCAGTTACAACATGAGCTTTGATCATGAGTTTTAAGGATATTAGCATGAACCCAACCCCTGATGATTTATCGGCTATTGAAGAGCAAGCAGCAGACTGGCTGCTATTCCTTCAAGAGCAGCAACTATCGCTGAGCAACAGTGAGAGTTATCCAGCGCAGCTTAATGAGTGGTTAGCACAAAGCAAGCTACACAGCGATACTTTTGAAAAAATGCAGCAGCTTTGGCACATTTCTACGCAATTAGACACTGACTATGTCGAGCAACAACTCGCGCAATTACCTGAGTCAGATAGCATCAACAAGCAAACCACACAGCGCTCTAAAATCGGCTATTTTGCACTTGCTGCTGCGTTTTTTTTATTAAGCTTTACCGTTTACTTTAATGTTGAACAACCTAGTAAACAAACGGCCACGGTAGCCAAGAGTAGTAAAGTAACAAGCGACGTACAAAACCAATTTTATCGCACTCATATCAATGAACATCGTACTATCACTTTAGCCGATAACAGCCAAGTTGATTTAGGCGCTAACAGTCAATTAGCGGTGCGTTATAGTGATACCTTTCGAGAGCTGACCTTATACCAAGGCGAAGCGCTTTTTAGCGTCAGCAAAGATAAACAACGTCCATTTATTGTTCGCCATCAGCACAATCAGGTTGAAGCATTAGGTACTGTATTTAATGTACGCGCTAACCCCGCATCGATCCGTGTTGATGTACTTGAAGGCACTGTAGCCGTCGCAGCAGAGCAGCCAGTTAAGTTAACCCAAGGACAAGCCGCTGAAGTAACCAGTACAGGGATGATCAGCCGAAGCAAAGCACAAGGAGATAAACTGACTATGGCGTGGCAGCAAGGCCGTTTAGTTTATCAAAATGCACGTCTAGGCGATGTACTCAATGATGTGGCGCGTTATAGTGAGTTAAAAGTCACTCTGAGCAATGAGCAATTGGCCCAACTAACCTATAATGGGACTCTGCTGACCAGTGAAATTAACTCTTGGCTCAATAGCCTAGATAAAATATACCCAATAAAAGTTAGCCAGCAGGGAGGCGTTTTCACCCTAACGGCTAACTAAACTGAATTCTGGCTAGCTAGATTAGCTAAAAGTGGCATGGCATACGCGAGCTAAAAATGGTACAAAGTTTGGACAATAATAAAAACATTGAATCAAACTATGTTATTAAGGTTATTAACCAAGCCACTGGCTTGGTTAATATTATTTAGTAGCTATGCACATGCTACGAGCGATTATCAATTTAATTTACCTGAGGCAACTTTGCAGCAGCGCTTGCTTGATGTTGCAACGCAAAGTGGTTGGCAGCTCAGTGCCGCAGCGTTACCTGAGCAAACGCTATTAACCCCATTACAAGGGCGCTTTAGTTTAGAGGAACTACTGAATAAAAGCTTTGAAAGTAGTCAGTACCAATTTCATTTAGACCCACAACAGCAGCGAATTTTTGTAACATTCACTATATCTGAAAAAGAACATGATTTTGAGCGGATCATCGTAACGGGTGTCAGTGGTAAAACCCGTAATATTTTAAACTCTTCCATTTCAATTACTCAGTTATCTACTCAACAGCTTGAACAACACACCCCCTACTCTAGCGCCGAAATTCTAAAGGAGGTTACCGGCTTTTGGGTTGAAGATTCCGGCGGTGAAACCAATAATAATGTATCGCCACGGGGACTTAGAGGCGGTGAAGGGTTTCGTTTTATTAGTTTAATGGAAAATGGATTACCTATTACTTACGATGGTATTTGGAGTGACTTTTTTTTACGTCCTGATCTCACTCACCAAACAATTGAGGCTGTACGTGGCGGTAGTAGCGGTATTTTTACCCTTAATGGCCCAGCGGCCATGGTTAACTATATTACCAGACGAGGTTCTGATCTCCCTTTTAATTTAGTTAAATTTAGCCACGCTCTTAATTATGATTACAGCAGATTAGACGCTGTATTTAGCGGCCCAATTAATGAAGAACTTTTTTATAGTCTTGGTGGTTTTTATCGTACCTCCAATGGCATTCGCGAGCCCGGTTTTAACAGTGACTTGGGTGGCCAGTTCAGCGCGCAAATAAGCTGGATAAGGGATGATTTTGAGTTAGACCTAAGCTTTAAACATCTAAACGATAAAACCAGTTTTTATGCGCCCTTAGTCATGCAAAACTATAACAACATTAAGCAGCTGCCCAGCCTCCCTTATGATTACGGCACCTTATTAAGTGATGATTTGCAATATTTAGACTTTCACACCCCTGAAGGGCAAATAAAACGGGATTTAGAAGACGCGCAGCAAAGCTTAATGAACAGCTATACTGTGCAATTTAAAGGCATTTTATCAAAGCAGTGGCATATCGATAACAATGCTCGGTATTCAAACCTAAATAACCAGCTTTATACCTTAATGAATTTAGGGAATGAGACTATTATTGATGCTACCAGTCGCTTAGGCGCAGAAGATGTAAATACATTCATCAATGATTTTCCTAAATCGAATGTGCAAGCAAAGTACCTGCGCAGCGCTGATAATACTCTGATCCAAGACCCGTCTTTGCTCAATGACAACGGTCTTATCACATCGAGCTATCCTTTGTATTCGCGCTATAAGCAACAGCAATTTATTAATCATTTTAATGTCAATTATTACCAACCGCAGTGGTCGCTCAGGCTAGGCCATATGTATGCGCATAATAACTTTAATTCATTACCACTGGATCAGTGGCTTGGGCAAATACTGACCGATGTACAACATCAACCACAGCGCCTTGATATTGTACTGGTAGATGAACAAGATAATATTGTCGCAAACTTCACTGAGCAGGGCTTTTTATCTTACGCGGGACCGGTGTATTTAACAGGCCAAGGAAAATCACGTTCGCATTCATTGTACGCCAGCTTTGATTGGCAAATATCCGATAAGCTGAGGATTGATTTTGCCCTCAGAAATGAACAACTCACATTAACCAGTAGTACACAGCAAGGCGAAATTGGCCAAACAAGCACAGCCAAAGACTATTACTCACATTACTCTGCCAATAGCTCATTTAGCGATTCTTTTAATCAAAACGCTGTTAGTTTTGGCGCTAACTATCAAATTAATGAACAGCTGGCGGTATTTACTCGCTACGCAGATGCGTTTGAAATGCCACGTTTAATTAACTATGGCAATGCCCGTGGTTGGGCAAAAGACGCTGAGCAACGCAATAAGCAACACTTCGGCCAACCGATAAGTTTAACCTTAACTGAAATGGGCTTACGCTATCATGCAATGCACTGGCAATTTAGTGGCACTTTGTTTGATACTAATTTTGATCCGCTACCGTTTACCGTCTATCGGGGGGCTGCAAGCACACAACAAGCTGTGTTGATCAACACACAAACCCAAGGGCTAGAGTTTGAATACGACTATCAATTTAATCAAGCTTGGCAATTTAAGGCGATAGGTGTATGGCAAGATGCGGGCTTCTATGGCATTCCAACGCAATTGCCGCAAAGCGAATTTAATGGAAACCAAATAACTCGCACACCAGAGCTGCAACTACGCCTGACGCCAAAATACCAAGCAGGGTCTATAACCGTCGCCGTTACGTGGTCTTATGTGGGTGAGCGTTATTCGGATATTGCCAATCAATTTGCACTCCCTAGTTATCAAAGTTGGGATATGTTTGCTGAGTTTATATTTAATGAGCAACTAAGCGCACAGCTACAAGTAAAAAACCTAACTAATACGCTAGGTTTAACGGAAGGAAATCCAAGAGATGATTTAACTCATCAAGAACCATTATTTTATGGCCGACCAATATTTGGCCGAACCATAAAATTAGCTTTAAGTTATCAGTTTTAGTTACTCAGGCCAGTCTTGTAGGGCTTTTAAACTAAATTCATAACCATCGAAGCTCAATACACTTTGCTCAGGGGTAATTTCTAACACTTCAAAATCACCGAAGCGATCGCCTTCATACAACTCTCGATTGTTTAGCTTTATCCAGCGCTTTTCTACCGAAGAAGAATAAATATGAGCTTGATATTTAATACTGGGCAAAATAGCTAATAAACCATCTGGTAGAAGCTCAACAGGCTGCGCATAAGATGAGTTTTTAGTCCCTTGCGTTACTTGATGTGTAGGTGTTTGCTCTGTGTCTTTAATTGCGCGAGCAAACGCATTTTTGAGCTCACTGGGCACAGAATCTAACTCATCATCGCTCACAGTGGCAGGCTTTTTAACTGTGTTAGGTTCACCAATAGGCTTACCAAGCACTTTATATTTACTTAAATCCACATTGCTTGAACTCGTATTCGCTGCTTGTTGAGCAAGTTGTGGCTGTTGATTCACCATCGCTTGGTACTGTGGCGCAGGTGCATTGTAAACTTGCTGATAGCCATTTGGCGTTTGTATAAGCACTGGTTGATTCTGCGGGTAAGTAGGTACTGAGTTAACAGGTACTTGAACCCATTGATATTGCTGAGCAGGTTGCAGGCTACCTTGAGGCATTACGTGCGCCGCAGATTGGTTAAGCAGCGATGCGCCCCCTGTCTGAGAAGGTGTTGTACTCTCTTGTACAGGTTTTTCCACAACACTAGCAGTTACTTGCTCTACTTTGGGTTTTGCTTCTTCTTGCTGCTTAGGTTCTGCTACCTCTGCTACTTGAGCATCATTGAATTGTATAGTGTCAGTTTGTAGCCACTTTCCAATCATAAAACCAGCAACTAAAGTTAACCCTAAAGCCAACACTACACCGAGCGATAGTGCAATAAAACGGTAGCGTTTTAGCTCTTGTTGTTGCTTAAGCTGCTGAGCACTTTGATCATAAGCAGATGCTTCATCATGATGTTCAGATTGTTTTAACGCATCTAATAAATACGACATAATTTACCACTACTAAAAAATAAACGACAAGCCAATACCCATACCAAGCACAGCAAGAAAACCTAAAGGTAGTAACCAATTAATAGAGCTTTGTTCAGTCTTTAACTCACTTTTAATGGCACTAGGGGGTAATGCTTCCTCTGCTGATCGCATGACTATATCGCTGTCTATCACCATGAGCTGCTTTGAAAACGCGCCCATTAAACAACGCTCACATAATAGGTTCACTAATCGAGGAATACCTTGGGTCGCAACATACACTGTTTTTATTGCATCAGGTGAAAACAATGCCCGTTCACAACCAGCCACATACAAACGGTGTTTAATATAGGCAATTGTTTGCCCCTCAGTAAGCGGTAACAAGTGGTATCGCGCAGTGATCCGCTGTGCCAACTGGCGCAACTCATTACGCTTGAGCAACGCTTGTAATTCAGGCTGACCCACCAACACTATTTGCAGTAACTTTTTATGATCTGTTTCTATATTAGTAAGGAGTCTGAGCTGCTCAAGCACATCAGGTGATAATAACTGTGCTTCATCAATTAACAAAATAGTATGGCCACCTGCTTGATGGTTCGCTTCTAAATGTTTTTTGATGGCATCAGTTAAGGTTTTTAAGGTGGCATTTTGCTCATCATAATCAATGGCAAACTCATCACAAATGCTGGCCAATAATTCTAGCTGCGACAAAGCAGGATTATGGATCAAAGCCACTTGGGTATTTTCTGGCAGTTGCTCTTGCAAGCTACGGGTAAGGGTAGTTTTTCCTGTGCCCACTTCACCTGTTAACAACACAAAGCCACCCGCTTCACCTAAACCATAGGTTAAGTGAGCCAAAGCCTCTTTATGGCGTTCGCTTAAAAACAAATACTGTGGGTTTGGCGCGATTGAAAATGGTTTTTCCGACAAGCCAAAATAGCTTAAATACACCCTGAATTTCCTTACTGAGTAAATCAGCGCCTATAATGGCAAAAAAACACACTAAGTGAAAACCTTGTTAGCGTTTTATTGGTTAAATAACGTAAAATAACTTGAACAGTTAATTTTTAGGTGAATTATGCAGGTTTATTTGGTCGGTGGTGCAGTACGAGATGAACTTCTTGGACGCAAAGTAAAAGAGCGTGATTACGTTGTGGTGGGAGCAACTCCTGAGCAACTTTTGCAACAAGGATATCAACAAGTCGGAAAAGACTTTCCTGTATTCTTACATCCAAAAAGTAAAGACGAATACGCCCTTGCCCGCACTGAACGTAAACAGGGCCAAGGTTACACTGGGTTCGTTTGCGAATTTTCTGCCGATGTAACACTAGAGGATGACCTTCGCCGTCGTGATTTAACTGTTAATGCAATAGCCAAAGACGATGATGGTCATTTAATTGACCCATACGGTGGCAAGCAAGATTTAGATAATCGCATTTTACGTCACGTATCAAGTGCTTTTAGTGAAGATCCGCTGCGAATACTAAGAGTTGCCAGATTTGCCGCTCGCTATCATTACTTGGGTTTCACCATTGCTGACGAAACACAAAGTTTATTAAAAAGCATGGTCGCTAATGGTGAATTAACAACACTCACACCAGAGCGTATTTGGCTTGAATGCGAAAAATCGCTCAGTGATGGCGCGTTTGCCGAGTTTTTACAGGTACTGGCTAATCTCGATGCGTTGTCGGTTATTAGTCAGGCATTGGCAGCACAGTGGAATAATGATATTTACGAACAACTGCAAGCCCGTTTTCAATATGCATATAAACATGCGATTACTGAGCCTAGTTTGTTATTTTGCCAAGCAACGAGCATTCTAAATGACAATGAAATAAATACTTTAGCAAAAGCGATTCGATTACCAAATGACGTGCGAGATATGGCCTTGTATCTACAGCGCTATAAAACAACTTTAAGTAATCAAGCTATCGATGCCTCGCAGTTACTTACGACCTGTAATCAATTAGATTTATGGCGTCGCCCGGAGCGATTTAGTGCGTTATTAATCGCTTTAGAAATTGCTAACTGTGGGCCTGTTACTAATTATACTGCGCTCATCAATGCAACCAAAGATGCAAGGGCTATTAACCCGCAACAATTTATTGCCCAAGGTGTGCAAGGAGCACAAATAAAAACCGCGCTAGAGAACGCGCGGCTTGAAATTTTCAAAGATTATTTTAACTAACGTAAATACTGGCTAACTATTCTTCATAACGGACAAAACGCAAATAAACATTTGAGGCTTTAGCATGCAAGCTGTTAAGGCCTCTATCAAAAGTATATACCCAAGCAAAACTTGGATCCGTCACGTTTGATGTATTTGTCCAATAGTTGTCGTTTTTACTACCAATAAAAACGTCTTCATTAATACTTGGCGTTACACATTTATGCTCTAAAATACTCGCCAGCTCTTTAATATTTGGCACTTGCCAATCATCATAATTACCGGTACGGTCATTAACTGATGCTCTAAGCGCTTCTTGCCAAGTCGTTTTAATTGCGCTGTTAGTACAGCTTTTGGTATCAGCATCATAGCTTTGCCCGTAACTGCAAGTTTGCCACATTAATCCCGTAACACTATCGCTGACTGTACCATCAGTATTTAGCGTAAAACGGGTACTTGGTGTAGTTTCGCTAATCGAATCATAACAGGTCTTAGCTGCCAAGATTGAAGGTGTAAATAATAGCGTTAGTACTAATAAAGCTTTCATTGCGTGCCCCCCGCTGTTCTCACTAATCGTACAAATGCAGTTTTACTTTTTGGATAAGCTAAATCGTTACCATTACTCATGTCGATAATATAAGCCTGCGACAAACTCGTACCATCAGCTGCGGTTTGCGATGTCCAATAAGGTAGGTAAGGCGCCTGAGTAAAGGTATTTTGACTGGGTGTATTAGGGAAATAGTCATCATCTAACAGTAATGATTGCCCTTGTTTACCATAATCTAATAATGTCATTAATTCTGTATAAGTTGGCACTCGCCAATTAGTACCACCACAATAATCAAGTCCATTTACAGCATCAACATAAGCTTGCAAACCGCAATTAGATGTACTTGGGCAAGTGCTATTAGCAGCCCCTAAGCTACTCCCTGTTTGTACGCCGTTATTATCGTTTAAATACCAAGTATAATGATTTTGCCCTTCTCTTAACTGAGTATTTGGCACCGTCCCTGTATTTTGCGCTTTCACTTCCCAAATTAAGCCTGTGACATTATCGCGTACACAGCTAAATTCAGATTCAGTGTCAGGCAACTCATCAGCAAATTCATTAAGTTTAGTAAAATCGAAGGCATGCTCACCTGCCCCTACTTTATCGATATGTGTATCAACCACACTATCACGGCCAACCGCTGCATCTTGACGTGGGAAATCAGGACTAGTACAAGCAACTTCTTGCGTATGGTTGTAACACTTACCCATACCCGAGTCATTAATCAACCCAAGCGGTTTAGACTCGACAGTAATATTCACAGAGTCAGTATCAGTACGTCCTTTGCTATCGGTCACAGTCACTTCAAAAGTTAACGTATTGATTGCGTCAGTATTGGGTGCAGTGAAAGAAATAATGCATTGCCGTTGGTTAGCTAAGGTTGCATTGCCAGTCAATTGTTGCCAATAACATGAGAAGGTATCAGTGACTGTTTCACTTGAGGTCGCATCTAAAGTTACTTGCTCCACTTCAATTACAGTTTGATCAGCGCCAGCATTTGCAATCACTACTTCATCTGTTTTATTTAGAATATGTGTATATTCTGTGCTGTCTTCACCGCCTTCATCATCTACAACGGTTAGCTGCCAAACTAAAGTGGTGTTTACATCGAGTAAAGGGTGAGTAAAGCTGATGGTGTCATTACTAGCGCTATCAATAACCATTGATGGTCCAGAAAGCTGTAGCCAGCTGTAGCTATTGATTGCCCCGTTTTCATCAGGGTCAATGGATGTTTGAGCGCTCAAAGTAATGGTATCGTTATAATCTGATGGCAATTCAGTTGGCGCTGTTTGCGTCACTATTGCTTCTGGGAGTTGATTATTTGACGCTATTTCTATTAAAAGATCGTCACTGACTAGAGTACCATCTGCTGTCTGATAATTAACACGTAATACAAGCTCGCTGTCTGCTTTAATATCTGGAGCAGTCAGTGTTTGCTCAGCGCCGTCAGCGGGTAGGCCGTCAATACTCGGGCCGCTCACTCGCTGCCAGGTAAATGTACCATCGGCTGGCGAGCCTAATGCCGTAACTGTAAATTCAATTTTTTCAATAACTTGTTGATCAACTCCAGCATTTACTGAAGTGGCAACTTCAGGGTTATCATTACCGCCCCCCGAACCGCCACACGCACTTAACAAAGAAATAATCGGTAATATAACGAAAAGCACTCTCATGCACTGCTTCCTCATCTACATTAAAAAATTTTGCAGCACAAATACTTAACGCTACATTCTTAAGCTTGATAGTAAGCAACAACAGTGCCAATTGTTTAAGTAGTGTTAAAGGTAACTATCTTGATGGATACGTACAAAAAGTTTAGTGCCTACTTTACTGTAGTCTATTTTGTATTCGCGGCCATCTAAGGCCTGGATAAACAGCAAACGCTTTTCTTCACCAAATACATCTACTGAGCTTATATAAACTACTTCTAAGTATCGCTCTTTTGCCTCACGCCGATTTTTTGGCAAATCTTCTTTAAACGGCTCAAGACCATTTTGCGTTACTTTTATTTTTGGGTGAGTTTCAGAGTTTACGATCACTAAATCGAGTTTTTTCTCTTTATGGATAATTGTATTTCTGCCACTTTTGATAAATGATCTTTCTTGACTCATCACTTTATCCTACTAACGTCTACTTAGGCGTTTTTAGCCCTTTAATTGAGATTGAATAAACTGCTTGGGATTTTGTCGCCACCTATTAAGGTTATGACTAAAATCCCAAATACTTCGATCTAATACACTCGCAGGTAACAGCAAGTCATACCCTGTTAATTGCTGCAAATGGCGCATTCTATTTGCGAACATTGCAATTAGTCCATTAAAGTTGTGACCATTCAAAGAGGTATAAAAACTATCTTCTACCAACCATTCTGATGGGCAATTACCATTTTTGCAATGTTTTTGCACTGCCTGCATAAATAAGTGTCGCTGTTCTATCAATAATTTACCCGCAAGCCTTGGTGAAATATGCATTAAAAACTCATCACTATCATTAAGCTTAATACCCACAGCATTTAACTCAAGGTACTCTAACCCGTGCTCAACTTTAGGAATACCACTATGATGCAAATTTTCTCTATTGAGAGACCAAAAGCCATACTTATGATGATATGTAAGTAGTTGTTCAGTAATAATTAAACTATAAAATGGTTCTTGTGTCTTCAAAAAACCGACAAATACAGCGGCTAAACATAAGCTAACTAAAAATATCTCGATAATGCTAATTGTTCCCGGTCTTAGCAAGTTGAACAACATAATAAACGTCAATCCAAATGCGCCCACGAGTAAAATTTCAATGCCATGCGCAGCACCTTGCGCCCGGAGTTTTAAAAGTAAGTTTGACTGTTCAACCATGACGATAAAAAACCATATAAAAAACAAACATAATTATAGCCCATATTATTAATTTGCGAATTTTCATACAATGTGGGCAGTCAGTTTTAAATTTCATAACATACATTTCCCTTTACAAAACAGGAACAAGCAATTTATTAACTTATATTTACGCCAAACTGACATATTTATGAGATACGCGACAACTTTTTTACGGGGTTATTTTGTACACTATAGCTAATTAATCTTCCGGTAAAAATCAGATGTATTCAAAGCAATCAGGCAAGGCGCTATTTCCGTTTATTATTACTCTACTCTTAGGGTTATGTGTTTATCTTTATTTACCCAGTAGCCAAGGTGAGCAATTAGGCTATACCCCCGCTGCTACACAAGTAACAGCACATACCGTTGCAAGTGAAGAAAATGCTGTTTTAATTGAGGCTATCGGGAGTGCTCGCGCTAATCAAGCAATATATATAAAAAGCGCACAAAATGATTATGTAACTGATATATTTTTTAATGATGGTGACCTAGTCAGTAAGGGCCAAAAGCTAGTACAACTTCAGTCACAACAAGAAGAATTAACCGTTAAAGAGCTCGCTATTAATTTACGCGAAGAAAAACGCCAATTAGAACGTTTAACTGAGTTATCACGCTCTCAAGCAACCGCTAAATCACTATTAGAAGAGCAGCTTTCACGAGTTGATGCCACGCAGACACAGTTAGAAAATGCTAAAACCAAGTTAGCTGAAATGACTATCAAGGCACCTTTTTCAGGGATCTTAGGCAAACGCCAAATATCTATCGGTGCTTATGTCAGTAACACCACGATTATTACCAGCTTAGACGATATCAGCATAATAAAAGTTGATTTTAAAGTACCTGAAAAATATTTAGCACAGCTTTCTCTTGGTATGAAAGTCATGACGCAAAATGATGCTTATCCTGAAAAAACCTTTACTGGGAAAGTAACTCATGTGAGCGCCCGAATTGATGCAGTTACTCGCAGTGTTGAAGTAACGGCTAGTTTTTCTAATAAATCAGGCCTTTTACGCCCAGGCATGTTACTAAACACTGCGCTACAACTTAGCTCAGATCAAGCGATGATGGTGCCAGAAAAAGCGGTAATCCCACAACAAGATAAACATTATGTTTTCCAAATTGAAGATGGCGTAGCAACAAAAGTAGAAGTACACGTAGCAGGGCGTCATAACGGTTGGGTAGCAATAGATCAAGGGATCAGCAATGGTCAACAAATTGTGACTGAAGGAATTATAAAAATTCGTTCAGGCAGTAAAGTAACAGTGAAGGGGTAACCTGTGAAAATTACTGATACAAGCGTCAAACGCCCCGTTTTTGCAATCGTTATAAATTTATTATTACTTACCTTCGGTTTGGTCGCATTTTCTATGCTACCACTACGTGAGTACCCAGATATTGAATCCCCTATAGTAAGTGTAAGCACTGAATACACTGGTGCCTCTGCAGAAATAATTGAAACTAAGATCACCCAAGTACTTGAAAACCGTATATCAGGGATTGAAGGTATAAAAAGCATAAACTCATCAAGTAGAAACGGCCGTTCTAATATCACTATTGAGTTTAACATTAGTCGTGATATTGATGCTGCTTCAAACGATGTACGAGAACGTGTTGCCCGTGCCCTAGACAGCTTACCAGAACAAGTTCGTCCACCTGAAGTATCTAAATCTAACAGTGATGAAAGCCCTATTGCTTGGTTTGTATTAAATAGCGACACTATGGACTCATTACAGCTATCTGATTACGCACAACGCTTTATTGTCGATCGTCTTGCTGTTGTTGATGGTGTATCTAATGTACGTGTCGGTGGTGAACGTAAATACGCCATGAAAATTTGGCTAAATCGCCAAGCCATGGCTGCACGCGGAATTACCTCAAGCGATATTGAAGACACTCTACGTACAGAAAATGTTGAGCTGCCAGCCGGTGAAATTGAGTCTATTGACCGTGACTTTACCGTGCGAACTGCCCGTAGTTATAAAGATCAGCGTGACTTTAAAAACCTTGTTATTAAACGTGGTGATGACGGGTATCTGGTTCGTCTTGGAGAAGTTGCTGATGTCCATTTAGAGGCCGCAGACGACGAGAGCTTATTCCGTGGTAATGGCCGTAATATGATAGGACTTGGCATTGTAAAACAAGCCAAAGCCAATACCCTCACAGTTGTTGATAACGCCCGAGCTGAGCTTGAAAAAATCAAGCGTAACTTGCCTGAAGGTACAACCATTCAAGATAGCTATGACTCATCTGTCTTTATTAAAGAGTCAATTAATGAAGTATATAACACGCTTGCGATTTCAATGGCCCTTGTAGTACTTATAATCTTTATCTTTTTAGGTAATATCCGCGCAACCTTAATTCCTGCTGTTACAGTTCCTGTTGCATTAGTAGCAAGCTTTATGTTTTTACTAGCTATGGGTTACTCTATCAACTTACTAACTTTGCTTGCACTTGTGCTTGCGATTGGCTTGGTTGTAGACGATGCCATTGTAATGCTTGAAAACATTCACCGTCGTATAGAGCTTGGAGAGCCTCCTCTATTGGCGGCCTACCGAGGTGCTCGTGAAGTTGGCTTTGCTATTATTGCCACCACACTCGTACTTATTTCGGTTTTCGTACCTTTAGTATTTATGGATGGGCGTATTGGTGCTCTATTTACTGAATTTGCTATGGCCGTAAGCGCTGCGGTATTTTTCTCTAGTATTACGGCTTTAACGCTCTCTCCGGCTTTGTGCTCTAAAGTATTAAAACACTCTGATAAGCCAAGTAAATTTAACCAAGGGATGGACCGTTTATTCAGTAAAATAGAACAAGGCTATCAAAACTCACTGCGCTCAAATATGACCCGCTCTGGTGGCCTGACATTAACTTTATTGCTTGCTGGTTTTGCTAGTTATTTATTGTTCCAGCAAATACCATCAGAGCTAACCCCTAAAGAAGACCGTGGTACCTTCTTTATAATGATGAGCCCTCCTGAAGGCGCAAGCTATGAGAACAATGCTGCTAATATGGCAAAGATCGAAGAGCGCTTAATGCCCTACTCTGAATCGGGAGAGCTTAGCCGCGTTCTAATTCGCGTTCCTGGCTGGGGCGGCAGTGGCGGTGTTGCTATTGTTGGCATGGCTGATTGGGATGAGCGTAAACGTTCAACCTGGGAAGTAATGGATGAAATCAGTGGTAAAATGACTGAAGTCACCGATGTACGTGCCTTTGCTATCATGCGACGCGGTATTGGCGGAGGGGGGTCCTCTCGACCTATCGAATTTGTACTACAAGGTAACGATTACGATCAATTAGCTGATTGGCGCGACCGTATAATTGAACGCGCAGAGAAAAATCCAGGGTTAGTGCGTATAGACCATGATTACAAAGAAACGTTTCCACAATTCTTAATCAGTATTGATAAAAACAAAGCAGCCGATTTAGGTGTGTCTGTGTCTGATGTTGGAAGCACTCTTGAAACAATGCTTGGACAACGTCGTGTTACCACCTTTATCGATCGTGGTGAAGAGTACGATGTCATTTTGAAAGGGACTAAAGCTGATTTTGCAAACCCTACCGATATTTCAAATATTTATTTAAAATCACGCAGTGAGGAATTGGTCCCACTGGATAGCTTAATCAGCCTAAAAGAAGAAGCAACAGCATCACGTTTGAATCGCTACAACCGTATGCGTGCGATAACATTAAGTGCAAACCTTGCTGAGGGTTATACGCTCGAACAAGCGCTTAACTTTTTAAATAAAGTCGCTGCCGAAGAAAATGATATTGATGGTGCGATTGATTATAAAGGTGAGTCACAGTTATTTTACGAAGGGGCTTCTGCAATGACCTATGTGTTTATTTTAGCACTGACGGTCACCTTTTTAGTGTTAGCAGCTCAATTTGAAAGCTTTATGCACCCATTTGTAATTATGCTCACAGTACCACTGGGCTTAATGGGCGCCATGTTTGGCTTATGGGCGGCAGGCCTTACGCTTAATATTTATAGCCAAATCGGCATCGTCATGTTAATTGGTTTAAGCGCTAAAAATGGTATTTTAATTGTTGAATTTACCAATCAACTGCGTGATAAAGGTGTTGAGTTTAGTGAAGCAATTGTACAAGCAGCAAGTCAGCGCCTGCGCCCTATTATCATGACATCACTCACCACAGTAATGAGCGCAGTGCCATTGGTACTTGCATCAGGCCCCGGCGCTGAGAGCCGTATGGTAATTGGTGTGGTTGTATTTACTGGGGTTATCGTCGCTACAGTACTGACATTATTTGTTGTACCAGCAGCATATTATGCATTAGCTCGTAATACGCAATCACCTGAGTTTTTACAGCAAAAACTTAACCAACAAGAAGCAGACAAACCACTCAAAGAAGAACTTTAAGCGATATTCAGCGCTGATATAATCATATATCAGCGCTTCTCTTTTGTTTTCAAGAAATAAAAAACCACCTTACTCGTTCTTCTGATAGGCTAGGCATATTCGCTATTTAACGTTTTATGGAGTAAGTAATGAGCAAAGCAATTGAAACGGCAACATTTGGCGGCGGTTGTTTTTGGTGTATTGATGCTGCATTTAGGCGCGTGGAAGGCGTTACTCATGTAAGCTCAGGCTACACAGGGGGCGAAACTGATGAACCAACTTACCAACAGATATGTACAGGCCTAACAGGGCACGCAGAAGTGGTAAATATTGAATTTGATCGCTCTCAAATAAGCTATGAGCGCTTATTAGCTATGTTTTTTACCTTACATGACGCAACGCAATTAAACCGCCAAGGTAACGATGTTGGCACACAATATCGCAGTGTGGTGTATTACCACAATAATGAGCAGCGTATCCAAACCATAGATTACATTACTAAACTACAAAGCCAGATACGTGAAGAAATAGTCACTGAGGTAAGCCCTGCAACCACTTTCTACCCAGCTGAGCAATATCATCAAGACTACTATGAGCAAAACCCAGAACAAGGTTATTGCAGCATATTAATTGCACCCAAGTTACAACGTTTTGAAAAAGACTATAAGCAGTTTTTAAAAGGCTAGATGCTCAAATAAATAATAAAGCCCGTTGTGGATTAATCCATAACGGGCTTTATATTTAGGGGGGGTGATTAACCAAAGTTCAGTCCACTAGATGTAGTTAAAACTGATAGCTTGCACCGACAAAGAACTGTCGTCCTGCTGCATTGTAACCAAGTAATTCACCGTTAGCGGCAAACCCAGTACCTGCCGTAAAATATTCTTTATCTGTAATATTCTCAATTCGAGCCTGAAATGATAATTCATCCAATAATTGATAATTTGCAGCTATATTGAACACTGTATAAGCTGCCAATTCAGTATCATAATAAGCGATTGATGGGCGCGAAGAGCGGTATTGCATTGCGATATTAGCGTCAAAATCGCCCCAGCTTTTGCCAAGGGTATAATTAAATGTTTCAGATGGTCTGCGCGGTAAATCTGTATTAGTTGTTTCATCTTTAGCGTCTAATAAGCTTAAGTTGATGTTATGTTGAAATCCAAAACCTTCAAAATCAGCTGATAACTCAACACCTTGCATAGATACTTTATCAATATTAGTTGCTACATACTTACCAGTGTCTGCATCATACTTGTTGTCGATTAAGTTATCGATCTTATTGTCAAAAATAGCAATATCATAACGACCCCATTGCGTATCTATAGTAACGCCAAATTCATTATTAACTGACTCTTCAGGTTTAATATCATTGTTTGGTAAATACCATGGGCTATCAGTGACAAATGCATTAATCAGTGATGGCGCTCTAAAAGCCGTGCCATGACTTAAACGTAACGTAACATACTGGTTTGCTTTATAACCTAAAGCTGTTGTATAGGTGTTTGCACGGCCATGAAAGTCGTAATCATCGGTTCTGACTACTGCATTACCTAACCAAGTTTCATCATCGTAAAATACACCTACAAAGAGAGCATTGTTATCGCGCTCTTGTTCAGATGATGTAGCTGAGGATTCAGACAAGTCTTCGTTTAAAAAATTAACGCCACCGGTAAGCTCTACGGTGTCTGTTAGGGCATACAAACCACTGTATTCAAACTCAACACGTTCAGTACTATAAATTTGCTCTACATTTGTGCCTGTTTGAATATTTTCTTCTTGTGAAATACTCACAGAGGCACTTTGGGTATAAATAGCTGAGCTTTGGTTCCAACCTAGTTGTGCAGTGTAGTTCTCAAAATCATAGGCATCATTACCAAAAGCGTTATCATACTCGCCTTGGCCTTCGCTATACTGACTTAGTACACTAAATTCACCTGCACTTTCAGTTCGATAAGCTAAGTTAAAGCCTACATTTTTATTAGTATAGCCGTCGTCATCATGATCTTTAGTGACTGGTAGTGATGGATCTTTACCTGTTACATCATAGCCATCGGTATCTTCATAACCTAAGTTGTAATTAAAAGTAACGGCGTCTTTTACAACCCCACCTGCTAATTGATAGTTTTCATAACTATCACTACCCAATGTCGCAGATAGCGTATTTCGGCTAGCCTTACGAGTTATAATATTAATAACACCAGCAATTGCATCCGAGCCATAAATAGCAGCTCTAGCCCCTTTAACTATCTCTACTCGTTCAATGCTGTTTACAGGTATATTGGTCAACGACACACTACCAGAGCTTGCGTCACTGACTCTTACGCCATCAACTAACACTAAGGTATATTTAGCACTCGCACCACGAACAAATACATCGGCCTTTTGGCCAAAACCGCCATTGCGTACAACATCTACACCAGCAATCGTGTTTAATATTGACGGTAGGTCTCGGTAATTATTTTTTTCAATTTCAATACGCTCGATAACATCAACGGTAGCCAGCGTATCAGTAATTGATTGCTCAAATTTATTTGCTGTTACTGTAATACGTTCAATTGGTTGCTCTGCTGACACAGAAAAAGATAACGCAGCAGCGATTGCTACGCCTAGAGTAGATTTAGTTAGCATGATATCCCCTGACCCGTGCCCACCGCACAAGTAATAGTAAGTTTGTTTCAAGGCCGGTCTCCGGACTCTGTGCTTTAAAGCACATTACCGTTGCGGGGGCAGTGTTGGGATTATGTTCATCATGAGCATGCACCAACTTCCCGATTATCCTGCTACAAATTTCAATACCTTGAAACCTATACTGATGTATTTAGCAAGCACCTTGAAAATAGGTCGCTATTGTGAATATTTTAAGGATAAATGTCAATGGACGGCTATACATCTAAAGCTAAATTAGCGAGTTGGTTATTTCTTATAAAAGGCGCGAGTTGGCGAGTTGGCGAGTTGGCGAGTTGGCGAGTTGGCGAGTTGGCGAGTTGGCGAGTTGGCGAGTTGGCGAGTTGGCGAGTTGGCGAGTTGGCGAGTTGGCGAGTTGGCGAGTTGGCGAAAAATAGTAGCATGACTTTACTTTAAAGCAACTACATTCGAACTCATTCTTATTTTTTAATACTAAAAAACAAAAACCGCAACAAGTGCGGTTTTTTATGATTTATTTTAGCTTTTTAACTTATAAACCAGCACGATCTTTAATTACTGGAATAAGTGCAGAACCGCCATGGCCATTTGATTCAGCCCAGGCTATATCGGCACCATCTGATAATGAGCTTTTAGATAGATTTTTAACTACATATTCACCCGCATCAACTGCATTACTAGCAATTGCATGGCGTAATAAATTGTTACCGTTACATAAAACTGCATCATAAATATTACGAATTTTTACACGAGAGCTTTTTAGCTTACTGCGAAGACGGTTTTTATCGTCTGCCGCGATATACTCACAAATTGACACAGCTAATTGATCATCAGCTTTAACCGGGGCGCTAAAAGCCACCGAACCAGAAATAACAGCAGTAACAACTAGCAATGTTGATAATTTAACCATTTGACACCCTTGAGTAATACTTTTTACCTACGCTTGTTGGTTATTATTGTACCAATCTATAAGTTTAAGCGCAATAATGTTACTCAACTTTATCCAAGGTTACGAATTTATACTGATGTAAATTCTTATCATCAGGGTTATTAATTTGCTCTTCAACCACCTGCCAATTAGCAACTTTTTCATAGTCAGGAAACTGAGTATCTCCTGTAACATCAAGATTTATAAAAGTTAAATACAGTGTGCTTGCTTGTGATAAAAACTGCTGATAGATATTTCCACCACCAATAATCATCACTTCCTCACAGTCTTTAACCAGCAATAACGCTTCTTCTGGCGATGTTACTACTTCAATCCCTTGCGCACTGTATTGAGCATTACGACTAATAATAATATTTTTTCTGCCTGGCAATGGACGACCGATCGACTCAAATGTTTTACGACCCATGATCACTGGCTTACTCATAGTCACACTTTTAAAATGCTGTAAATCAGCAGGTAAATGCCAAGGCATTTTATTATCTTGGCCAATAATACGATTGTTCGCCATGGCTGCAATCATTGAAATCTTCACAGTAATCACCTAATACTTTATAACTAAACAAGAAAAAAGGAGCATCAGCTCCTTTTTAAAATCTATACGCTACTAACGTTCGTAGACAACTTCAACATCATAGTCATCTTCGTCCCAGTCTTCCCAATCATCATCATCGCTATTTTTAGTTGCATCTTTATGGTAGGTATCCCACTTAAATTCAACTTCTTCATCTTCGATTGGTACAAACTTCTCTTTAGGCATACTATCAAGTAACGCCATGATATCGTGACAAAGTGCTTGTGTATTTTGCTTATTAACAGCTGAGATACGGTAAATATTTGTTTCTTCACCTAGCTCTTCTGCAATTTGTTCACACAATGCTTGTGCTTCATCTTCTGGAAGTAAGTCAATCTTATTAAACACCAACCAGCGCGGCTTCTCTGCAAGTTTAGGGCTATATTGATGTAACTCATTAATAATGGCAAACGCATTATCAACAGGACTAGAACCATCAACAGGCATTATGTCGATAATATGTAGTAATACACGGCAACGCTCTAGATGTTTTAAGAATCGAATACCTAAGCCTGCGCCATCTGAGGCACCTTCAATTAGACCTGGAATATCAGCAATAACAAATGACTTATTTGCATCTGGACGTACTACACCTAAGTTTGGTATTAGCGTCGTAAACGGGTAATCAGCTACTTTTGGTTTTGCAGCAGATACACTGCGAATAAAGGTTGATTTACCTGCATTTGGCAAGCCAAGTAAGCCCACATCAGCAAGTAGCATTAGCTCAAGCTTAAGCATACGCACTTCACCAGGTGTGCCTAATGTCTTTTGACGTGGCGCACGGTTAGTACTTGATTTAAAACGTGCGTTTCCTAAGCCATGAAAACCACCTTTAGCCACAACTAAACGTTGGCCATCTTGTGTTAAATCACCTAAAGATTCCTGAGTATCAACGTCTGTTACACGCGTTCCTACTGGCACTTTAATATATAGGTCTTCACCTTTTTTACCGGTACAGTTACGACTTTGTCCATTAGTACCACGTTCAGCACGATGGAAGCGCTCAAACTGATAATCGATCAAGGTATTTAAGTTTTCATCTGCTTGTAGATAAACACTGCCACCATCGCCGCCATCGCCGCCATCTGGGCCACCATCTGGGACATACTTTTCACGACGGAAAGACACGATACCACTGCCACCGTCACCAGCTTCTGCGCGAATTTCTACTTCATCTACAAACTTCATGATTACTCACTTTAGGATTGGCTTGTTAATTACTCTATTATATACCCAAGTGGCCTATAGAGCACACTATGCGTAAAAACACTTGGGTATATATTCTTTAAGCTTAAAACAAAAAACCCCGCAAAGGCGGGGTTTTTTAAGAACCGGCTCTGATTACTCAGATACGATGCTTACGTATTTACGGTTTAAAGGACCTTTTTGTTCAAACTGAACTTTACCATCTGCTTTTGCGAAGATAGTGTGGTCTTTACCGATACCTACGTTTGCGCCAGCGTGAAAACGAGTTCCACGTTGACGTACAATGATGCTACCCGCTAGAACTGATTCGCCACCAAAACGCTTAACACCTAGGCGTTTGCTTTCTGAATCGCGACCGTTACGAGTACTACCAGCTGCTTTTTTATGTGCCATTTCTAAGTACCTCTAATTAAGCGCTAATGCCAGTGATTTTAACTTCTGTGAACCATTGACGATGGCCCATTTGCTTACGAGAATGCTTACGGCGTCTAAATTTAACAACCTTAATTTTCTCACCGCGACCATGTGAAACAACCTCAGCTGTTACTTTACCACCGTTTACGAACGGTACACCGATCTCGATTTTCTCACCATCAGCAACTAAAAGTACTGAATCAAATTCAACTGCTGCACCAGTTTCAACGTCTAATTTCTCAAGACGAATTGTTTGACCTTCAGTCACACGGTGCTGTTTACCACCACTTTGGAAAACCGCGTACATAATTAACTCCGTCTGTGCGCCCTCAAATCGACGCAACTAAAATATTCTTCAATAGGGCGCGAAGTTTACGCTAATGCGTAAAAACTAGCAAGCCTGTTTTTTAATTAAATGAATAAAAAATAGCTGCGTTGAGAGCAATTCAATATTTTCACCTATTTTATATTAAATTACCGTTATGCCAAGCGCTTTTTAACACATGGTGACAAATAAATTACAGCTTATGCAAAGTCATCATCAGAATAAAAAATAACCATGTGAATTATCGCTATTTTTAACTTTCCCCTAGCGAAACGAGTTAAAAATGCACTTTAAACCTATTTTTTCAGTGAATTGTCACAAAATATCGAGCGGACGCGTTTTTTGTTGTACAATCGGCTGCGTATACCCATTAAAATTGGCTCGGAGATCAATGGATATAAAAGCTATCCAGGCGTTAATCGAAAACGATATGAATGACGTCAATCAACTTATTCACACACAAATGCGTTCTGATGTCGCGTTAGTTAATCAACTTGGCTTATATATAGTAAACAGTGGCGGCAAGCGCGTTCGCCCTATGTTAGCTATTTTAGCAGCGAGAGCACTTGGCTATAAAGGTTCAGATCACATCACTTTAGCGACCATCGTGGAGTTTATTCATACCGCAACCTTATTACATGATGATGTTGTTGATGAATCAAACCTGCGACGCGGTACACCCACTGCGAATGCTGAATTTGGTAATGCAGCCAGTGTGCTGGTAGGTGACTTTATTTATACTCGCTCATTTCAGCTCATGGTGGGTATAGGCAAGATGCAAGTCATGCAAATACTCGCAGATGCAACCAATGTCATCGCTGAAGGTGAGGTATTGCAATTAATGAACTGCAATGACCCAGATACCAGCGAAGACAGTTATATGCAGGTCATCTACTCTAAAACAGCAAAGTTGTTTGAAGCAGCTACAGGACTTGCTGCCGTTATAACAGAACAAGACGATACGGTTCTAAAAGCACTCAACCTTTACGGTATGCATTTAGGTACTGCATTTCAATTAGTAGACGATGTACTTGATTACAATGCTGACGCTGAACAGTTAGGCAAAAATATTGGCGATGATCTCGCTGAGGGTAAACCTACCCTGCCACTTATTTATGCAATGCAGCAAGGCAATGCAGAGCAGGTTCAGCTAATCCGTGATGCCATAGAACACAGCAACGGCATGGATCACTTAGAGGCTATATTAACAGCGTTACGAGAAACAAACGCATTAGAATTTACTATGAATAAAGCAGATGAAGAAGCCGATAAAGCCATAGCTTGTTTATCTGTGTTAGCTGATTCACCTTATAAAGAAGCGTTAGTTAGCCTAGCCCGTATTGCGGTTGACCGAAACCACTAAAAACACGTATTACAATATATAACACTTCGAGCATAAAAAAAGCCTGCAAAAGCAGGCTTTTTTATTACCACCAACTACTTGGCAGTAATAACAAGATTATGCATTGATGAAATCAACACCCTCTTGAATGTCTTTTTTCAGTGTATCTAACATGTCGTTTTTAGCTTGTTGCTCAAACGCACTTAGCTCACCATAAGAAAGAATTTCTTCTACGCCGTTTTTACCTAAACGTACAGGGTGTGCAAAGTATTCTGCATCACCATCTTCAATAGCTACGTAAGCGTAATCTACAACGTCTTCACCTTGTAAGCCCTTAACTAGAGACATGCAAAAACGAGCTGCTGCAGCACCCATTGATAATGTAGCTGAACCGCCACCTGCTTTAGCATTTACTACTTCAGTACCTGCATTTTGGATACGTGGAGTAAGAGCAGCAACTTCTTCATCAGTGAAAGTAACACCTTCAACTTGAGAAAGTAGAGGTAGAATAGTTGTGCCTGAGTGGCCACCAATTACTGGTACTTTTACAGTTGCAACATCAACACCTTTAAGCTCAGCAACAAATGCTTCTGAACGAATTACGTCAAGCGTTGTAATACCGAAAACACGGTTTGCATCATAAGTACCCGCTTTTTTGAATACTTCCGCAACGATTGGCACAGTGCCGTTTACAGGGTTAGTGATGATACCTACTAATGCTTTAGGGCAGTTAGCAACAATACCTTCAGCTAATGTTTTGATGATTCCAGCATTTACGTTGAATAAATCAGCACGATCCATACCTGGCTTACGCGGCATACCAGCAGGGATAAGTACAATATCACAACCAGTTAACGCTTGATCTAATGCGTCAGCACCAAAACCTGCAACTTTAACATCTGTTGGGATGTGAGAAAGGTCAACAGCAACACCAGGAACAACTGGCGCAACGTCATATAGTGATAACTCAGAGCCAGCTGGTAAACCTGTTTTTAATAATAAAGACAACGCTTGACCGATACCGCCTGCAGCACCTAATACAGCAACTTTCATGGGAATTCTCCGTAATTTAAGGTAGAAAATATTTGTGGCACTAAGATAAAGAAATTAGCGCCTAAAAACAAATTTATCCTGCTTATTTTGCATATAATTTCGACCATAGTTGTAAATAAACTGTTCTATCGACAAAAGTATACCTCAAACAGCGACTTATTAGCTCTATTCACTAATAAAAACAACTACTGCATAAATATTCATTTTTGTGTAGAATTTAGGACATCAAACAACAAAGCAGAAAAATGACATGCAACCACAAGATAAGCAAGAAGCGTTAGTTAAAGCCTTTAAATCACTTTTAAAAGAAGAAAACTTTGGTTCTCAAGGCGAAATTGTTGATGCCTTAAAAGAGCAAGGCTTTGATAATATAAGCCAAAGTAAAGTCTCACGCATGTTAAGTAAGTTTGGTGCAGTACGAACCCGTAACGCAAAACAAGAAATGGTTTACTGCTTGCCTGCAGAAATGGGTGTACCCACAGCAAAAAGCCCGCTACGCCAGCTGGTTATTGATATTATGCATAACGAAATGATGATCATCATTCGTACCAGCCCAGGTGCCGCCCAATTAATTGCTCGTTTGCTCGACTCTTTAGGTAAAGCCGATGGCGTGTTAGGCACCATTGCTGGCGACGATACAATATTTATTGCACCAGCAAAAATATCTGAAATAGATATCACACTAGAGCGTGTACGCATCTTATTCGATACCGTTTAAAGTTGTTTTAAAAAGTTAATTGATGGGGCGAAAAAAGCAGAGCCCATATCGGCTTGCGTAAAGTCGAGCCAATGGTCGTAGCAATCGCCCTGCCCTAACCTACTTTTTAATACTGTTTCAAATGCATCGCCTTGCGCTGCACAGCTAATCGATAAAACTCCTTGCTCATAAACATCACCATAAGGCATGCTTTGGCTTAACAATAAAGCCTGACCGTGCTCATCTTTGAGCTCAGTACGTACCGCATGGCTAGTATCAACGCTAGGCTCTAATAAGTTATTATCTAACCGAGTACGACCCATTATTTGTTCTTGCTCATTGAGCGATAAATGCTGCCAAACACTTAGGTCATGTTTATAACGTTGAACATGGATATAACTGCCTTGATCTTCAAAATGCCCAGGGTTACTTACCAACGCCGTAACACGCTTTTGTCGGCCATGGGGAGTATTTCCACCTAAAATAAAGCCATTGAAATCGCGACCATCTAAAAACCGAAAATTACGCACTTGTTCAACTAATTCAACATCAGGAGCGAACAACTGCAGTATTTGTAACGCAAAAAGGTGGTTTACATCTTCTCGATCAGAACGTATTTGTACAAACAAATCAAAAGGTTGAGCCCCCATCACATGATCGTTATGAGTAATATTAGGAAAGCTTTGAAGTTGACTTGGAATAAATTCAGGTAATATATGCGGCCAGTACTGTGCACCTACAGCAACAAAACTAGATAGCATTGATTCTGAAAATTGATCGGCAAACTCATCCTGAATAGCACTAACTCGCTTTAATTTTTTGCGTAGCGACTCATCATGACCATCAAATACATTAAAAAACAAATGCAAACCGTGTAAGTTTGCTTCAGCACAAATCCCTGATTGCGCTTGCGCCATGGAACATCCTTAACTTAAATTGGACACAGCTTTAATTATTTATCAGTAAAAAAATTTACCGTGTGTGGTTTTATTTTTATTGTAACTAGGTCATTTATATCAAATGACTGCGCTAGTTCAGCGGCAACTTCAATCTCTTGCTCATTCACGACTACTTTATAAACATAGCTTGAACCAATAAAACGACGGCTTAGCACCTTAACTGTTTGCTCACATTGCACCGAGGCCGGCGTTAGAGTTAAATGATGCGGGCGAATATATAGCTGTCCACTATCTGTACTATGGTGATGCGCAATAAGCGATTCGACCACTCCGTAGCATGTCGAATATTCAGTCGCCGTTAATACATCTGCATTTAAGTATATGCCCTGACCTAGAAACTCTGCAACCACCTTTGAGTTTGGAGCGTTAAAAAGCTGCTCTGGCGTGCCTTGTTGTGCAATTTTCCCTCGATGCATTACAGCCAACGTATCAGAAAACGCAAATGCCTCTTCTTTTGAGTGAGTAACAAACACGGCTGAAACCTGCTGATTTTTAATAATGCGGCGAATATCAGCAATTAATTCAAAACGAACTTGAGTGTCTATATTTGAAAAAGGTTCATCAAGCAACAGTAAGCTTGGCTTATAAGCCAATGCCCTAGCAATAGCAACTCTTTGCTGCTGCCCTCCTGATAACTGATGCGGAAAACGCATGGCACAACCTTGCAACTGCACTAACTCAAGCATTTCGTCAACACGTTGCTGCTTTTGGCTTTTACTCATTTTAGCTAAGCCAAATCCAATGTTATCTGCAACTGTTAAATGCGGGAACAACGCATAATCTTGAAACATCATGCCAATATTACGATGCTCAGGTGCTAAAAAAGTATCCTCATCAGAAACCAACTTAGTATCAATGAACACCTTGCCTTGGTTAGCAGTAACAATACCCGCAATCGCTTTTAAAGTGGTTGTTTTACCACAACCGCTAGATCCAAGCAGACAAACAATTTCATCTTTTTCAACAGTTAAATTTAAATGTTCGATCACTGCAGTATCATTATATTGATACGATAAATTTTCTAAAATTAAACTACTCATTTAACTGTGTTGCTCCATTGAGC
Organism: Pseudoalteromonas mucoides; assembly: GCF_049257175.1. Classification (NCBI taxonomy): domain Bacteria; kingdom Pseudomonadati; phylum Pseudomonadota; class Gammaproteobacteria; order Alteromonadales; family Pseudoalteromonadaceae; genus Pseudoalteromonas; species Pseudoalteromonas mucoides. Next base: position 129,101 of record NZ_JBMMUC010000012.1, on the reverse strand, counting down.
GATTAACAAAATACAAAGGCACTAAGCCTACCACTACAATAGCAAGCGCAGAGATAGACGCCAGCTCCAATTGCTCATCACTGACATATTGGAACACATGTGTCGCCAGAGTTTCAAAATTGAATGGCCTGAGCAGTAAAGCAGCCGGTAGCTCTTTCATACATTCAATAAACACTAATAAGCCTGCGGTTAAAATTCCACGTCGTAATAAAGGAATATGCACTTTGCGTAACGTTTGCCCATAGCTTTTCCCCATAGATTGACTTGCCATATCAAGCGATGGACTAATTCGCATAAAACTCGCTTCAACAGCACCGTGCGCGATTGCGTAAAAGCGCACTACATAGGCAAAGATTATGGCAAATAACGTTCCACTAAGCAGCAACCCTGGTGCAGCCCCAAAAGGCTCTAACCAAGTATTAAGGCGGTCATCGAGTAGGGTTAAAGGTAGTAGTACAGCAATTGCTAAAACAGTGCCAGGTAATGCATAACCCGTACTGGCTAAGCGCCCTGGTACAAGTGAATATTGCTGTGTACTAATTCGCTGATAAAACACCACCAACAAGCTTAAAATAATAGTGATCACACACACAATGCCGGCAACTTTAAAACTTTGCCACGCGTACAAAAAGAACGCGTCATTCCACGCTTGCTCGGCATACGCAAATGCATAATTGAGTAACACCGCAACAGGTAGTACAAACGCAAAAAATAACACCGCACAACAAAGCAAGGTTGCCGACCAAGCAGCCTTCCCCTTTAAGCTGTAGAGGGTTTCACTGTTAAACCCTGATTGGCGCTCAAATACAGCTTGTTTTCGACGGCTAAAGCGCTCTAACATCAATGTTAAAAATAGTATTAACAACATAATGCCTGAAATTTTTGCCGCTGCAGTTAATGAGTAATAACCAAGCCAAGTGTCGTATACAGCTGTTGTTAGTGTACTTACTGCAAAGTAGTTAACTGTGGCAAAATCTGCCATCGTTTCCATGCTTATTAAGGTAAGCCCAGCCACTATTGCACCACGAGCCAGGGGTAAGCTCACACGGTAAAAGCTTTGCAAAGGAGACAAACCCATACCTTGGCTTGCCTGTACTAATTTAAATGATTGTTCGCGTAATGCGGTTTTAAATATTAAGTAAAGGTAAGGGTATAACACCAGTGCAATCATTATGATCGCACCAGGCAAAGTACGAATATCAAAAAACCAGTAATCATCGGGTGATTGCCAACCAAACCAATCCCGCAGTGCTATTTGTATAGGGCCTGCGTAATCAAATAGGTCAGTGTACACATAGGCAATAATGTAAGTTGGCATAGCAAGGGGTAACATTAACGCCCATTCAAACTGCTTTCTACCAGGAAAGCTACAATAGGCTGTAAGCCAAGCTAATGGTAATGCAAGTGCACAACTCACTACGCACACACCCACAATAAGTACTAATGTATTGCGAGTGTAATCCCATAATACGGTATTCCAAAGGTGGCTAAAAACATCAGAGTCGCCTTGTAGCGACTCGAAAAGTAAAAAGCATAATGGGGTTACTAATACAAGGCCAGTAACCCATGCAAAAAACTGCCATCGTGACGGCGAAAAATTAAAACTCATTAAAGATCGAACTTCACCTCATCAATCAACTTAAGCGCTAACGGACGATATTTGCTAATCTCATCAAGTGGTAAACTGTCTTCCTTAAAGCTACCCCATGACGCTACTAAACTTGATAATTCCACACCTGGCTTAACCGGATACTCCATATTAACCGAGGCATACATATTTTGTGCCTTATTGTCGGTCATAAACTCTATTAGTTTCAAGGCATTTTCTGGGTTTTTAGCGTACTTAGTAATAACCACACCCGATACATTAATATGTGAGCCTCTATTATCTTGATTCGGAAAGTTGATATTCACCGCATCGGCCCACGGTTTTTGCGCCGGGTCTTGGATCATTTTGCCAAAATAATAGCTGTTACCTAACGCTAAATCACACAAACCTTCTTTAACAGCCTTAACCTGAGCGCGATCATTGCCTTGTGGTTTACGTGCAAGGTTAGCTTTTACTCCCTCAAGCCACTGTTTCGTTTTAGCTTCACCATGATGCGCTATCATAGATGCTACTAACCCTAAGTTATAAGGATGTTTACCTGAGCGAGTACATAGCTTCCCTTTATATTTAGGATCAGCTAACTCCTCATAGCTTAAATGCGTCAATACGTCGATGCGCTCTTTAGATGAGTATACATTACGCACACGCTTAGTCAGTGCAATCCACTGCCCTTCATCATCACGAAACTTAGCTGGCACATTATTATTAACCGTTTCACTGCTAATAGCTTGGGTTAAATCCAGTTCATCTAACTGGACTAGATCACTAAAATTAGATGTAAGTACTAAATCTGCTTGGCTATGTTTGCCTTCACGCTTAACGCGCTCGATCAGCCCTTTTTTAGCAAATACCACATTAGTTTTAATACCTGTCTGTTTGGTAAAATCGTCCAAGATAGGTTGAATTAAAAATGATTGACGAAAAGAATATATATTTACTGCATCATCAGCCAAAACAGGGGCTGATATTGTCAATCCAAGCAAAATAGCGAGTGTTTTTTTCATAAGTATTTTTCATCTAAATAGTAATTATTATCAGCAAATAATACCTTTTCCCTATAAAAAGTGCACCCATTATCTAAGCTAAAGAGATAAGAGGAAATTACTTGTGAGATATATCTTACGGTACTGACAGCTAATGAGTATAAACAACAGGACAAACGTCACAAAAACAAACCAACCCATTGTTAATAAAGAACTTATTTACATATAATAAAAGACAGCCTAATTTTAAGTGTAATTAGATGCCTATTTTGTTTGCTTAAACGCTCTATACTTACTTCATCGGTTAAGCAAACAGGCTTAAATGAGTAAACGGACAAGGAATGATTACTCAGCAACCTCGGATTAAGGTTACGTTAGGAAAAGAAGGACTCACGGACAGGCTCAGGATGAGTAACACAAAGGATAGTACACACACGGACAGCGTCAAGAAGATGCGAAATGGATGAACAACAGGGCTCGAAAGAGAGTTGTTATACAGGAAGTTACAAAGCGGACGAATGGACAGGCCTTAAAGGCAACGCAATGGAACTGTTTAATAAAAGGATAGCATCAGGACGGTGCGTAAGGGATAGGTAATAGATTTTACCAACATGGAAGAACGGATACTACTTGGATACAGGCCCGGATAGCCTAAATTACGCAGAACGAATAAGTAAAAGCGTAATAACATGGATTAGTAAAAATTAGGAGTTGATTAAGTTCAATTGCAGGATGCAGAAAATTAGAAGATTCCGCAAGCGCGACTAGAGATAGTACGCGCTTTTCTTTTGCCTGAAATTCAACTATCAAAAAAACCAATATTTTATTTACAAAACATTTTAATAAATATTTATATCTTATTGTAATACATGCAACGTATAACTTTACTCGCTATAATGGCCGACCTTTATTTCGTTTACCTAATAAATATGCATCGCGAAACTTCATAAAATGCTGTTCAAGTTTATGGGATGCATCAAACTCACCCGCTAATGCTAACACCATGATTGCGACTTCAGCAGTGCCAAGTTGATGTGCATGAGGTGCAACCCGTAAACGGTAATCCGACAGTTTTTCAGCTGTAATCGATAATACCGGTAAGTTATCAAGATATGGACTCTTACGAATCATTTTTTTGGCCTCACGCCATGTGCCATCCAAAAAGATGAATAATGGTCGTTTACTCGGTTGCAATTTAACCTCAGTTATTACTCGCTCAGTATCTTCAACATCTGTTGCAGGAAAAATCACCATAGGCTGATATCGACAATCATTTAACAAGGCTAAAAGTTCACGGTCAGGGTCTGTTCTGTCCCAACGAAAGGCATAATTATCAGGCACTATTTCAGCGATTAAACGCCCCGTATTAGAAGGTTTAAAGCTTTCATTATGATACATAAGCATACAAACAGCTGCATTACACTGAGCCTGCTCAACGCCTTCACAAATACAATAATGCTTTGCAATCAAACACTGTTCACAACGGTCCATTTTACCGCCACGAGCATTAAACTCACGTCGAGATTCGCTAATTTGCTGTGCTCGTAAGGCCAAGACAGCATTGTTTGAAGTGTTAGTCACAGTGATTAGATACCTAAAAATTGCTCGGCGCAGTGTACGCTAAAGTAAAGAGGAATCAGCTATCAGCTATCAGCTATCAGCTATCAGCTATCAGCTATCAGCTATCAGCTATCAGCTATCAGCTATCAGCTATCAGCTATCAGCTATCAGCTATCAGCTATCAGCTATCAGCTATCAGCTACAAAGTTTCTCAGATTAACTTTGGTGTCAAGAGAAGCTTTTTTTACTGACGGCTTAGAGCTTTTTAAGCTTGTGTTGCATTACGCTGGCGCAGCACTTCAAACAAACAAATGCCCGTGGCAACGGATACATTAAGGCTTGAAACACTTCCTGCCATAGGGATTTTAACCAGTACGTCACAATGTTCGCGGGTTAAACGGCGCATGCCTTCACCTTCAGCGCCCATAACAATGGCCATAGGCCCTGTTAAGTTTGCATCAAATACATGGGTGTCTGTTTCGCCTGCGGTTCCAACAACCCATACACCTGCATCTTTAATTTCACGTAAAGTGCGGGCAAGGTTTGTCACTTGAATAAGCGGGACAGTTTCAGCCGCACCACAGGCTACTTTTCGTGCTGTGCCATTGAGTTTTGCTGACTTATCTTTTGGAACAATAATCGCGTGGACCCCAGCAGCATCAGCGCTACGTAGACAGGCACCTAGGTTATGCGGATCGGTAATGCCATCAAGCACCAGCAAAAACGGGGTGTCTTCACGGGCAATGATCACATCAAGATCTTTTTCATTGTATGTAGGCGCGGCTTTAACATTAGCGATGATACCTTGGTGCTGCTCATCTTTTGCTTTGTTATCAAGTGCTTTACGCTGCATAAACTGTACTGAAATACCAAATTTACGTGCTTCATTAATTATCGGGGTTAAGCGCTTATCATCACGTCCTTTTAGGGCGTAAATTTCTAAAAAACGCTCAGGCTCTTTTGCTAAAATTGCTTCAACAGAGTGAAAGCCAAAAATTAATTCATTACTCACGTATTATTTGCTCCTGGGCTGGTACGTTTACGGGCATTTTTGCCGGGTCTTTTTGGCTTTTTAACAGCCTTTTTCTTGGTTTTCTTTTTAGTTACGCCATCGGTTGTCGCTTTAGCTTTGCTGCGACTGGCAGGTTTCTTTTTACCTTTACTACTGCTTTGCGAGTCTGATTTACCCTTAGTACCCGCTGATGACTTACCTTTGCGAGGCTCTTTTTCATCGCCTTTTTTACCAGGGATTTTACCCGCTTTTAATTGTGAACGTACACTGGCTGGGGCATGACCCCCTTTTGCAGAACCACGACGGCGTGAATAACGGTCTTGAGCAACATCACCACTTAAAGTTAAGTTGATACGACGTTCATCCAAGCTCACCGAGGCAACTTGCACAGTGACTTTATCACCAAGGCGATACACCTTGTGAGTTTGCTCACCAATCAAGCAATGCTTAGCTGCATCATGCTGGAAATATTCACTACCTAAATTGGTTACATGAATTAAACCATCAATTTGTAAATCATTTAAGCGAATAAACAAACCAAAGTTTGTAACAGAAGATATAACACCTTCAAACTCATCACCCACATGATCTTGCATAAATTCACACTTAAGCCAATCAGCAACTTCACGTGTGGCATCATCTGCGCGGCGCTCAGTGGTCGAACATTGCTCGCCTAACTGATCAACTTCGTCATCACTATATACATAGTCACCCGAAGTTTGCATACCTTGTGCTTTTAAAATACCTTTAATTGCACGATGCACCACTAAATCAGGGTAACGGCGAATTGGCGAAGTAAAGTGTGCATATTCACCCAGCGCTAAACCAAAGTGCCCGATATTATCAGCTTGATATACCGCTTGCTTCATGGAGCGCAGCAACATGGTTTGAATAAGTTCAGCTTCAGGCCTGTCGCCAAGCTTTGCCAATACATGGGTAATTTCTTTCGGTGTTGGTTCATCACTGAGTGTTGATTCAATGCCAAGTTCAGACAAGAACTGTCTAAAGTTACCGAGTTTTTCGCCATCGGGTTCATCATGTACACGATAAAGCGCGCTGGCTTCATGTTTTTCAAGCATTTTAGCCGCAGATACATTGGCTAAAATCATACACTCTTCAATTAGCTTATGCGCATCATTACGTACCACTGGCACAATTGATTCAATCTTACGTTGCGCATTAAATACAAAGCGGGTTTCTAATGTTTCAAACTCAATAGCCCCACGCTGTTGGCGTGCTGACTTAAGTGCCATGTACATTTGCTGTAAATCAGTTAAATGCGGAACCACGGCGGCATATTCTTCACGTAGCTTTTCATCACCTTGCAATATAGCATTGGTTTTGGTGTAAGTGAGGCGCGCATGCGAGTTCATAACCGCTTCGTAAAAACGATAACCAGAGAGCTTACCTGCTTCTGATACCATCATTTCAGCAACCATGCATAAACGATCAACTTCAGGGTTTAATGAACATAACCCATTAGAGAGCACTTTTGGCAGCATAGGAATAACTTGCTCAGGAAAATACACTGAGTTACCACGTTCAATGGCTTCTTTGTTAAGTGGGGTATTCATGCCAACATAATGAGATACGTCAGCAATGGCTACCCATAAACGCCAACCACCAGACTTTTTACGTTCACAGTAAACGGCATCATCAAAATCACGGGCATCTTCACCATCAATGGTTACTAATGGTAAATCACGTAAATCTACGCGATTTTGTTTATCGGCTTCTTCTACAAACTCACCTAAATGAGCAACTTGTTTTTCAACAGCTTCGGGCCATACATGGGGAATATCGTGGTTACGCAGCGCCACTTCAATTTCCATTCCCGGCGCTAAATGCTCACCCAGTACATCAATAACTTTACCTACTGCGTTCATATTGCGACTAGGGTTTTGCGTTATTTGCACTTGCACCATTTGGTTGTGGCGAGCGCCTTTTTCAGTACCTGGTAAAATTATAATGTCTTGCGTAATACGAGGATCTTCAGCCACCACTACTGCAATACCATGCTCAACAAAATAGCGACCGACAATTGGCGCACGTTCATTGGTCAGCACTTTAATAATTCGTGCATCACATTTACCGCCAGAGCCACGTTTAGTGCCTTTCGCGAGTACAATGTCACCGTGCAGCACCATATTCATTTGATGCTTGGCAATAAACCAGTCTTTACTTTCGCCTTCAACTTCTAAAAAGCCAAACCCGTCTCTATGACCTATGACTTTACCTTTCGTCAGGCCAGCTTCGTCAATTAAGGCGTAACATTTAAACTTATTGAAATATAACTGACCATCGCGCTCCATAGCACGCAAACGGCGTTTAAATGCTATTTGACGCTCGTCGTCGTTCACCGCCATTTCTTCACATAACTGCTGAAAGTTGGCTGGTTTTGCACGGTCTTTTATATGAGTAAGTATAAACTCACGGCTTGGGACGGGGTTTTCGTACTTTTCTTGTTCTCGACTGAGATTAGGATCTTGGTTTGACATTCACTATCTTGTTAATTGGTTATGTTGTTATTTTAACCCATAACCGAACAATGAGACAGGCAAAAGCTATGAAACTTTTAAGAAAGCCAATTTAGTTACGCTAAAGGGGCTAAAAAAAGCTACAACCAGCCTTTTTGCTTGGCTATTCGTGCCGCATCTACTCGGTTACTGGCATTTAATTTCGCAATGGCTTCTGATAAATAATTACGCACAGTGCCCTCACTTAAGAATAACCTTGTGGCAATTTCAGCAGTTTTCAACCCTTCACTGGCTAACTGCAATGCTTTTCGTTCTTTGTCTGATAGTGGATCGTTATCTTCCAGTGCATTTAAGGCAAGTTCTGAGTCAATCACTTTTTGTCCTGTCATCACTTTTTTTAAGGTCGCAATTAAGCTATCGCTGGGTGCCTCTTTAAGTACAAAACCTTTTACTCCCGCGGCCATAGAGCGGCGAATATACCCTGAACGTGAAAATGTAGTCATGATCACCACTTTTATTGCAGGAAAGTCTACATATAGTTTTTGGGCGAGCTCAATGCCGGTCATAATAGGCATTTCAATATCAGTTAACACTATATCAGGCTTTAAATCGGCTATTTCTTGCAACGCTGTTTGGCCATTCGTTGCTTGCCCTACCACCTCTATACCTATGTCCAAACTTAATAAAGCAGCCACTGCGCCGCGAACCAAGCCCTGATCTTCTACTAGATAAACTTTTATCATATGAGCTCCTTTACTGGCTGTGATAATGGCAGCTCAATCTTCAAGCCAAAGCTTTGTCCTATTTCCAAATCCGCAGTGCCACCAAGTTGTACTGCACGCTCTTTAATACCTGTTAAACCATTACCTAGGGTTATGTTTGAGCAGTCATCTTGATTACTAATATTTATAAAAAGTTGCTGCTGTGTTTGCTCAACATGTATATCACAGCGCTTACTTCTACTGTGACGCATTAAGTTGGTAACAGCCTCTTTGATTATTAAGTTTGCAACGCCTTCAACAGCAGCAGGAAGCTTATCAACTTTTGCTTTGAGCTTAACTGTAAAACCCTGCTCAATTAAACGCTGATGTAGTGTATTAAGTTGGGTATGAATATTCAGTTCTTTCAAGTCACTCACTGCACTTCTAACATCACTAAGAAGTGCTCTTGCAAGCTCCGCTACTTGCTCAATTTCATTATTTGCTTGAGAGTAACGCTCGGCGTGATTAAGCTTACTGGCAAGCTCTGACTTAAGTGCAATTGATGATAATGAATGGCCTAAAATATCGTGTAAGTCACGTGCAATTCTTTCCCGTTCTGCAATTGCTGCTAATTGTTCTAATTGCTTTGCACTTTCCTGCTCACGCATTTTATGAATATATTCTTTTCGCGCTGCGGCACCAAAACTAAAAAGCGTAATACTCAAAATTAATGAGCCCGCCAAAAAGTATTCAGCGTTTTGAATACCTGTAATATAAGCACTCGCAGCAACACCTAAAAACACACTTGCAATAGCAGCTATCCTAGGTAGCTTTATAAAACTAAAACCTGCAATATAAGCCGTAAAACCAAATAACGTTGAAGTACCTGTGGTAAAAAAACTGGCAGACACACAAACTATCACCATCGCCACAAACAACTCAGTTACCTGACCTACGCTTTTACCAACAGCCTTGATATACAAGACAACAAATGCAATGTAGAGTCCTAATGTGGCGCTTATATTTAATGCACTTAGTTGAGAAAAATTAAATAGTGTCGGTAATAAGTAGAAGCCAGTAAATAAAAGAGGCCCCCAACTCCAAAATGTTTTTGACTTTATATTACTGATAATTTTCATCGTCAATTCCCGATTATGCACTGTGTAATTTCAGGCCTATTACACCAGCTAGTATAAGTGCAATACAACCTAGCTGAACAAATGACAACGGCTCTTTTAACCAGACAAAGCTAAATAAACAAATACCCACAGTGCCAATTCCTACCCACACAGCATAACCTACTCCAAGCGGTAATGACTTTAAGGCATATGATAAAAATGCAAAGCTTATCCACATTGATATAAACGTAATCACACTCGGCCACAGTTTAGTAAAACCATTTGACTGCTTCATTGCCAGCGCCCACACTACTTCAAAAATGCCTGCGATTAATAAACTCATCCATGCTGCACTATTCATAGTTAATTTACCTTACTGAAGTTAATCATCTCAATAGATTAACTATCTCTTTTAAAGCAGGCTTAGTGTAGTGTAAATTGTCATTAATCAAACTGACTTTTGTCATAATCAACATACAGAAAGCGACAAAGTGCGCCATTATATTTTCAAAATAAAGTGCTAACCTTAATAAGGAATGGGATGCAACCACAACAACAAAGCTTGATGTATTTACACATTGCAGTGCTTCTATTTGGCGGTACTGCGCTCTTTGCTAAATTGATTAATCTTAATGCCTTAGATATCACAGTGTACCGATCTGCAATCGCGGCAATTGCACTTTTAATATTATTAGTAGTACAAAAAAAAACGGTTAAGCTTCGCTCAACTAAAGATAACGCCATAGCGCTTTTTTTAGGAGTAACAGTGGGACTCCATTGGGTAACTTATTTTGCAGGAATGCAACTAGCAGGGATTGCCGTGGGTATGATTGCATTTTTTACTTACCCTGTTATCACCGTATTTATAGAGCCTTTTTTCCATGGTGATACGCCCAAACTAAAAGATTTAATAAGCGCTGCTGTTGTCATGGTAGGAATCTATTTACTGACTCCTGATGCAAATATTGGTAACGATGTAACTTTAGGTATCATAATAGGCATCATATCGGCTTTTTTCTTTGCTTTTAGAAACATCATTCATAAACGCTACTTTAGCCAGTATGGCGGTCCACAAACCATGCTTTACCAAACCCTAGTGGCATGTCTTATGTTGTGTGCTTTTATAGACGTGCCCATCACGCAAGTAACTCAATATGATTTAAGTTTATTAATTGTTGCAGGCGTTATTTTTACGGCAACACCACACTCGTTATTTGCAGCTAGTTTACAGTATTTATCTGCATCAACGGCTGGGCTGATATCTTGTTTACAGCCATTATACGGGACATTTTTAGCTTTTTTATTATTACATGAACACCCTTCATTACTGACTTTGGTCGGTGGAACTTTAGTGATCAGCGCTGCGTTTTACGAAACCTGGTCAGTGACACGGAAACACAGATGATGAAAATATTTGCTCACCGCGGCGCAAGCGGTAACTATCCTGAAAATACGCAAAGTGCAATCAAAGCAGCCGTTGAAATAGAAGTAGATGGCATTGAAGTAGATGTACAAAGTTGCTCAGACGATTACATGATCATCCATGATACCTGGCTCGACCGAACCACCAGCGGACGCGGTAAAGTAAATAAACTAACCCGTGAGCAAATTCAACGCTTTGATGCAGGCAATGGAGAGTTTGTGCCGACTCTTAGCCAACTTATTGATTGGGTAGACAACAAAACACTGGTTAATTTAGAGCTCAAGCATACTTTTTCTCTAGATAAGTTTGTTGCACAGATTGAAGCAAGTGTAACTGACAATCAACTCTCTCGCGAAAACCTTTTAGTGTCGTCGTTTGATCACCATCAACTCATGTGGCTTAAACAACAGTTACCATGGGTAAAAATAGGTGCATTAACAGCTTCAATCCCTATTAACTACGCCGAGTTTGCTCAGCGACTGCATGCATACAGCATTCACATTGACAAAAACTTTATTAATCATGAGTTTGTTACTGATGCCAAGAGCAGAGGCTTGGAAGTTTATGCCTATACTGTTGATAAGCAAGAAGACATAGAGCAAATGCTAGAATATGGTGTCGACGGTATTTTTACTAACTACCCATGCAATACTAAAATGATTTTAAATTCACTCTTATAAGTATTTTCAGAGGTTGTTGTTTATCCTATATTCTTGAATTAATTTAAATTTGAACGATACTGAGTAAAACACGATGCAGCAATCAAGCGGACCATTGATGAGTGGGTATATGCGTATTTATAATTTAATTGAACAGAGTTTATTCTTCACTTTAACAAGAAAAATAGTCGGTAATTTAAGCTTTGTTTTTGCTTTTCAATTAGTAACTCTAATTTGGTTACACCAAACTCTGAATGAGCAAAATGCAAATACAGGCTTATTTTGGTTACTTACTGGCATAATTGTCATCGGTTTTGCTTTTACTATTTTTTACATGCGTTTTTTAATCGTACGCCCAGTAACAGCTATGCGCGACACCCTCGCTCAAATAAATCAACAGGATGCAAACCTTAGCGCTAAATTGCCACAGTTTACTTATGATGAATTTCGTGAAATAAGCGAACAATATAATCAATTTACCACTCATTTAACTGAGTTGCTTGCAACCACCTACCAAAGCGCACAAGCAAATGCGCAAAGTAACAGTGACGTTACTCACTCAATGCAGCAAACAGCAGCATTAAGCGAACAGCAAATTAATTTTAGTCAAACAATTACATCAGCGAGTAATCAAATAACTGAAAACTTACAAGGTATTGTCACCAATACTGATAGTGTGCATGAAGTGAATTCTGAACATTTAAACTTTGTTACTGATTCAGCTAACGAACTCACTGAATTAGTCTCTCAAGTAAAATCTATTGGCCAAGTCCTTGGTAACTTTTCAAAGACTATTTCCGGATTAAAGCAAAATAGTGAAAATATTCGTAGTATATTAAAAATGGTTGAGGAATTTTCAGATCAAACTAATTTGTTAGCTTTAAATGCTGCTATTGAAGCCGCTCGCGCCGGCGAGGCTGGTAGAGGGTTTGCAGTTGTAGCTGACGAAGTTAGAACCTTATCAGTGAAAGTAAGTGACGCAACCAGGCAAATAAGTGACTTTATCAATCAAATGGACTCCCTTGTAGGTCAAACAAATAAAGAGTCAGAGCAGCTGATGAGCTACTCAAGCAATGCGGAAGGAACAATAAGTAAGACCTCTCATGGCTTTACTCAACGACTCATTGAGTTTGAACAAAACCAACAACAACTTCAACAAATAGTCAGTGCTGTACACCAGTTAGAGCAAACCCAAAATCAGACCCATCAGACCGTTGAGGAAATTGTAGCACTCGGTTCACAAGCTAAGTCTCAAATAGATATAGCACTAACTGACTGCCAACAATCACAACGACTCAGTGAGCATACTCAACAACAGTTGCAGCGCTTCGTTAAGGAACAGTGATTTTGCACTGCGATTATGATAAATTGCGCCGCTACTTTCATGATTAGCGTGCCCAAGTGACAAGCTCAACTCCTAACTACCAACAACTTGCTTTAGATATAAAACAATGGGGCAAAGAGCTCGGCTTTAGTGAGGTCGGTATTACCGATATTGATTTAACTAAGCATGAAGCCCAACTTCAACGTTGGCTTGATTTAGGTTATCACGGCGATATGGAATATATGGCGGCGCATGGTATGAAACGCGCTCGCCCTGCCCAACTTGTCCCCGGAACGCAACGGGTTATTTCGGTCAAAATGAACTACCTGCCTCCAGATGCAAGTTTTGCCAAAAACCTTAAAAATACTGATAAAGCTTATATTAGTCGCTACGCGCTTGGCCGTGATTATCATAAGTTGATGCGCAATCGTATAAAAAAGTTAGGTCAAAAAATAGAGCAGCATGTTGATCAACTTGGTTTTCGTCCATTTGTTGACTCAGCCCCAGTTATGGAACGTCAACTTGCAGAAAAAGCAGGCCTTGGCTGGCGTGGCAAGCATAGTTTATTGATAAACAAAGAAGCCGGCTCGTGGTTTTTTCTTGGTGAGTTATTTGTTGATATACCGCTACCGATAGATAAACCTAATGAATTTGAAGGCTGCGGGAAATGTGTAGCATGTATAACCCTCTGCCCTACAGGGGCGATTGTTGAACCGTATGTGGTTGATGCACGCAAATGTATTTCATACTTAACCATTGAACTACAAGGTCCAATCCCTGAACAATATCGTGCATTATTAGGCAATCGTGTTTATGGCTGTGATGACTGCCAATTAGTATGCCCATGGAACCGCTACGGTCAAATTACCGATGAAGCTGACTTTCACCCACGTAAACAACTCAAAGATAAAGATCTGCTTGAACTGTTTGCTTGGGATGAAGCTACTTTTTTAAAAAACACCGAAGGCAGTCCCATCAGGCGCATTGGCCACCAGCGTTGGCAGCGTAACTTAGCCGTTGGGCTAGGAAACGCTGAATTTAATCAAACAATTATTGATGCTCTTAATAGCACACGAGAGCATGCATCTGAATTGGTAAAAGAACATATTGATTGGGCCCTCGAACAACAATTAAAAAAACAAAAGCAGCTTCGTAAAACTGCTCGTTTAATCAGAATTGTCGAAAAAGGCCTACCTCGAGACGCATAGCTATTTGCTGATTAAAAGAGTTAAGTCTTGCTCAATCTCGTTAAATGCCGCTTTGACGCCTTTTACAGACGCCTCACGAGCCACTGAGTTTTGAATCGTTTGATCTACCTTTTGATAAATAAACATTTCTTGGTCGTCATCTAACCCCATAGTCGGGATCCGCTCTTCGAGTTCTTCTTGTAAGCGTTTAAACACTGCTTCATTAGATACTCTATTTTCATCAAGTAACTCTATCAAGTTCTGAAACTTTTTATGTAGCATAGTAACCACATTATTAAAATTATCTTGCTGAGACTTTAATTTTTTACAGGTTAAAATTGCACGTAATTGCTGCTCTGTCACACTCACTAAAAAACACACATGATCACGAATTCGGCCATGTTTATCTGGGTCGTGATCTGGCATATTTAGAATCAGCATACTGATCAGTTCATAGTTAACTAAAATGCGATGAGAAAACTCATGTAAACGCCCTTTACTCTTTAACATATCAAATAGCTCTATCACGATAGGTGAACAGCTACCATTTAAAGCAAAATGCTGTGCCGGCTCAGGGTCTAATCTAAACTCAATATTACTTTGTAAATCAAAACTATTGAGACAATTAACCAAGGCTTGGCCTAGGTCTTTAACGTTATCTATTAATGCAATACTTTCAATATAGTTAACTATTTGCCCCATTTCACTGCAATTGGCCATTGCATTAAAAGCCGTCGATGTTGCATCTTCTACCTGTTGCTCTAAACTTGCTTTTTCAAGTAACACGTCGTTTAAATGGACAAGTTTTGCTTTAAGTTCATCTTGGCTAAATGGCTTAACAATATAATCTTCTGCCCCAACAGCATAACCTTCCATCCGCTCTTCCACCGTGCCTCTGGCAGATACAAACATGACTATCATATGTTCAGTCTTTGGGTTTGCCTTTAATTGCTTACACACTTCATAACCATTCATTTTTGGCATACTAACATCAAGCAAAATAACTTGTGGTAAGAACTCTTCGACCATACTTAAGCATTCAGGCCCCCCACTTGCTACCTTTAACTCAAAAGGAAGATCTTCCAAAATTTCTTCAATTATTTCGAGGTTAAAAGGTTCGTCATCCACAGCTAAAATTCGAGTTAAAGGCATAAATATATGTCATCCATTCTTATATTGTCTTTTAATAGTTTAGTCTCAAAAAAAACACTTACCAGTCAGTCTAAGTAATTTATTTCTCCTGTGTACAAGATGTCGTTGTTTTCAGCGGCAATTTAACCTTAATTGTTGTGCCGCCTAAATCATTATTATGCGCAGTAATATCACCTTGATGTAAAAGCACAAATTCCCTACATAAAGCTAAACCTAAGCCAGTTCCTCCTGAACCATTATTCGTTTTACTACTTTGTATAAATTTTGAGAAAACATGTTCTAATTCATCTTCAGGAATACCCACGCCGCTATCAATCACTTCTATCATTGCATGCTGTTCTATTTGCATTAGTGTTAAGGTTATATCGCTATGAGGACCACTAAACTTCAGCGCATTGCCTAAGATATTGCGTAAAAGTTGATTTACTTGCTCTTCATCACAATCAGCTACGACAGATGTTTGGGGGGGCTGGTATGCGATTTCTATTTCTTTTTCCATCGCAGTCCCTGCAACATCCTCTATTGCCGTTTTAATTATATGACTCAAGTCATGTGCCTGTGGATTGAACGGAAATTTACCTACATCTAGTTTAGATAAATCTAATAAGTTATTTAATAATGAAAGTAAACGTTCACCGCTGGACTCAATTCTAGTTAAGTATTTAAGTAACTTATCAGCGGAGAAATCCCCTTTACGAAGCTTCTCTAACCCAAACCGAGCAAAACTTAAAATTGAATGCATGGGTGTTCTTAACTCATGAGACATATTCGCCAAAAATTCTGATTTACTATGATTAGCAGCTTCGGCTAAATCTTTTGCTTGTTCCAATTGACACGTTCTTGCGCGGACTTGCTCTTCAAGCATATCTTTAGCTTCTAATAAAAGCTCCTCTTTTTGTTTCAAGTGCGTTACATTTTTGAAGATGACAGCCAATGCTATTTCTCCATGGTGGTCAATCTCATTAAATGAGCCGACTAAAGGAATTCCAGCTCCCTCTTTTTGAGGCAAGTATAAATCACAGCTAAACTGTCGGTTTAAATTAAGTGTGGTTATTTTTTCTTTAATCTGTGAAATAGAGGGACTATCTAATAGCTCGAACACCGAACGCCCTTGAAAATCTTTTGCAGCTAGAGAAAACAGCCGTGAACAAGCATCATTCGCTTCAATAATTTTGCCATTACGCTCAAATAACATTATCGCATCTGGAGTATGCTTATAAATAACACGCAATAAACTGTCTTTTTCAATTAGCGCATCAACAGTATCTTGAAGTCGCTCAACCAGTTCAGTGTTATGACGCTTTAATAATTCTGTTTGCCAAAGTTTATGCAGGGATTGTAGCAATACGTTTTCATCAAGTGGCTTTATTAAAACGTCTTCAACACCTTGGCGAATAGCTTCAATCATCGAAACTTGATCCGGTTTTGAGGTAAACAGCAAGCAGCGACACTGTGGTTGCAACTGCTTTAACTTGGCAAATACTTCAAGGCCTGAGCCATCAGGTAAACTGAAGTCGCTAAGCAACAAGTCAAACTTTTGCTTGTTTGCATGAGCTACAGCTTCATTTAAAGTACTTGCGGATTTTGTTGGAATATGTGCACCGAGCAAACTTCTCTCTATTTTTTCTAGCCGCTGCGGAATATGGTCGACGAGCAATACGGTAGGTAGTTGTAATATAAAATCGGAACCAAGTTCTAAGATGCTTTCAAGCAAAGAGCTGATTTCTTTATTGACAAAAAACGGATAGATAACCACCGCATTAGGCATCAGCCTATTAAGTTCACTGAACGCATTTAGCTGCTCGCCATTTTCAGCTTTGGGGGCTAATAATAAAAAATTATCTTTACTTACTTGAGCCACTAACAATTGTGCTATATCTAATGGCGTACCATGTGCAATTGCAATTAAGTCATAGTCGTTTAATAGCTCTTCCTCATGCAACATTGAAAAATGAGTCAGTTCAACCTCACAGCCTATGAGTTCAAGTAACACTTTGACTCGCATTGCTAATACACTACTGCTATCAACGATTAAAATTTTTCGCACAAGTTAACCACACTCTAAAAAGTTACCTTAGCAAAGCGTAGTATAAATTTTCACAATTAGCACAAGTAAGATGTGTTTAATCTAAGTGTTTACCCAGTATCGTTAAACTATAAAGATTGCCATCCATAACAGCCACATGAGGGAGTTCACCCCAGTGTGCAAAAGCAAACTTTTCAAATAACTTAATACTTGGTGCATTATGACTAAATATAAAAGCTAAAAGTACTTTAATGTCTAATTGTTTGGCTTGTTGCTCAGCAAACTTTAGTAGCTTTTTACCTAAACCTTGTCCTTGCGCAGACGAGGTTATATAAATGCTAATTTCAACTGTACCATCGTATGCTGGTCGTCCATAAAAAGATTTATAACTTAACCATGCAACAATTTTATTACCTTGTTGATAAACATAGATTGGCCGTTTTTCTGTGTGGCTATCAAACCAAGCTTGTTTATCTGCAACACTTACAGGCTGCGTGTCAGCAGTTACCATACGCCCGGCAATGGTTTCGTTATAAATAGCTACAATGGCAGGTAAGTCGTTTTTATCGGCTAATCGAGTAATCATAAAGTTTTAGTAGTTGTTGATCAGTAAATTGCATAGTACCGTATCAATGAAAACGACACTACTGCAAATGGCACTAACCAGCCAGACCATAAAAGGAATAGTCAGATGTTGAAAAAATTAATTTTGTGCGGTGCTTTTTTTAGTAGCAGCTTTTTAGCCCACGCTGACCAAGTGAAAGAATCAAATATTGCAAGCGAGCAAAGCTGCGATGACTTTACGAACATTACTATTCGTAAGTTACGCTCAAAAGAGTCAATAAACCTATGTCAATTCAAAGGTAAAGCTTTACTTATCGTTAATACTGCTAGTAATTGCGGTTTCACCTCTCAGTTTGAAGGCTTAGAAACGCTTTACCAAAAGTACCAAGAGCAAGGCTTAGTGATATTAGGTTTTCCCTCTGACGATTTTTTCCAAGAAGAAGATGATGAAAAGGAAACTGCAAAAGTTTGCTATGTAAATTATGGTGTGACTTTTCCCATGTTCGCAACCAGTGAGGTGCGTGGCAGTGACGCAAACCCAATTTTTAAACACTTAAACGCGCAAACCAGTTCACCCAATTGGAATTTTTATAAGTATGTGGTCTCAGCAGATCGCAGTAGTGTACAACGCTTTAATAGTAAAACTAAGCCTAACTCAGACAAGCTAACTGAAGCGATAGAACAAGCAATTTCAAAGATTTAAATTTATACTGGTACTATCGGTCTTAATTAGACTAGAATAGAAACAAATTTGATTAAAAAAACACCACAATGTAAACGGGAGATTTTATGACAGTGGCAAGCGCACGACACATCTTAGTAGACAGCGAAGCTGAATGTTTAGATTTAAAAGCAAAAATAGAACAAGGCGAAGAATTTGCTGAACTCGCTAAAGCACATTCAAATTGTCCATCTGGTCAAGACGGCGGCGCACTTGGCGAGTTTGGTCCTGGTATGATGGTTCCTGAGTTTGATAAGGTTGTTTTCTCTGCGCCTATCAACCAAGTACAAGGCCCTGTACAAACACAGTTTGGTTACCATTTATTAGAAGTAACCAGCCGTACAGAATAACGTTAGTTTTATAGCTAAACAAAAGAAAGCCGCCTCTGCGGCTTTCTTTTTATCCTAAGGAAAGCACATGCAACTATTAGGCTCAACAACCTCGCCCTTTGTTCGTCGCATTCGTATTTGGGCACTGTTAAATCAATGCAATCTTGAGTTTATCAACTTAGATATTTTTTCAGACACTGATCGTCAGCTAATGATACAAAATAATCCAGCCCGAAAAATTCCAGTGCTAATCACTAAGCAGCAAACGTTGGCCGATTCAAATAACATCATCCGCTTTTTGCTCGAACAACACACTCAAACTCGTCTGAATTGGCAACAAGAGCACTTGTTAACAATCATTAATGCATGCAATGATTCACTGGTTGAGCTATTACTTTGTCAGCGTTCAGGATTCGATACGCAGGATGATAAATTATTTTTTAATTTACAGAATGAACGCATTGCTGAAACATTAAGCTATTTAAATAACCATTTTGCCGATGCAGAATTTAAAAGCTGTGAATACCTGTGCATAAGTTTATACTGCTTACTCGATTGGATTTGCTTCCGCGAGTTAACAGATCTCACAGGACATACTGAGTTAATGAAGTTCTATCATTCATTTTCTCAGCAACAAGCAGTACAGCAAACCGATCCTCGAATTTAACATTAAGGGAACACACATGAGCGAAATAGAAATTGAATCAGAACTAGTTAGTTTTGTAGAAAAAGTGCGTCAAAGTGAGCAAGTTTGGGCGCTTGGTGCGCAAGATGGTGGTTTTGTTGTTTGCGAATCAAACCAATTTGAAAGCACGGATGTGTTACTACTGTGGGAAAGTGAAGCTGCTGCAAAAGCTCAGTGTAAAGAAGAGTGGGCCGATTATGCTCCTGCAGAAATAAACCTAGATGAGTTTTTAGATGAATGGATTGAAGATCTAAAAGAAGACGATGCCTTGATTGGACTAAACTGGAATGACGATCAAGTATGTGTTGAAATCGAACCTGTAGGCCTTGCTCGCGCTTTAAGTGAGTAAATTTAAGCACATACTGAAAACGCTAGTTTATTTGCTTAGTAAAATTTGCTATAAACTAGCGTAAATCTATAGTCTCAAGGTATTACGTTGAAATCCCATCTAGGTCGACGCCCATTTTCAGCGATGGAATTACATACGCTCTCACATGGCTATATTTATGGCGATCAACGCTTACCCCGAGAACAAGCTAAACACTGGCACTTTTGGTTACCATTAATTGCATATTATTCTGGTGCTTATAGCGACGAAATTGGTCATTTAGAGCTAAATAATATTGTTACCTATAATGGTATTGCCTGCTTTGACTTTCATACTCATGGAAAAATAAAACCCCGCTTAGTCCCTATTCATCAGGCATTATTTGATGCTGGCTTGAATGAATACATTGCTTTACTTAAACAGCAAAACCATACCCGTCTACTGTTTGACTTACCTTCAAAATCAGGTCGCTACAGTGAAAAAGTACGTATTTGGTTTTCAGGTGAAGGTGAGCGCGCAGGGTATTTACAAAAGTGCGATATTCCTAATGTTGATCAATTAGGAATGAAAACCGCAATTAGTAGTTTACGACTCAATTTTGAGCAACAAATCCGTATCTTTGCAATTCAAGCAAACTCTAAAGATGCCTTTAATTATTTAATGGGCTTTATTGAATACCCTAAACAAACCTTTGCAGACATAACACTACTTAATCACGTTATTCAACAGGTACGTAATATAAACCCTCATATTCGTTGGCAGCGGTTCACAGCTCGACACAGCGCCTGACAAACTTTGTTACCAACAAGCTCATTACTCAGCCCTTAAAAACTGCTAGGATGTAAATTCTAACAAGAACAGTTCAGGGACTCTTATGTTTATTAAAAGCTTACTTACGCTTAGTGTAGCAATCGCTGTGCATTCAGCTCATGCCAATGAATACGTTATAGAAAAACTCGCCAAGCCAAGCTCTCAACAGGTTTCACTAACGCTAGATCCTGCCCAGGATACCTTTAGCGGTAAAACTGAAATAGCCTTAGAAGTACTCAAACCAACCAAGTATATTGAACTTAATGGTGTTGATTATGCAACTCAAATGGCACAGCTTTTAGGCGCAGAGAATTGTGACCTTAGTGCACAAATGCTAAAAACAGGTAAAGTAAAATTCGCCTGCGAACAACAAATTCAACCGGGCAAATACACCCTAAAAATTGATTTTACAGCGCCATATAACCGTAAAAGCGTTGGCTTATATAAAACAGTAGATCAAGGCACACCTTATTTATTTACTCAATTTGAAATGAGTGATGCACGTCGTGCGTTTCCGGTATTTGATGAGCCTAGTTATAAGATTCCGTTTCAGTTGACTATTACCGCACCGAGTTCACAAAAAGTGTATGCCAATACGCCTGAACTAAAAACCACTATAAATGGCGATATGACAACGCATTTCTTTGATAAAACACCGCCAATTCCATCATACCTTGTTGCCATGGCTGTAGGGCCATTTGAAGAGCGCGAAGTCAAAGGTATGCCAATTCCTGGGCGTATCATTACACCACAAGGTAAAATACATTTAGCTGAATATGCTGAGCAAAATATGCCTCGCGTCTTAGCTGCACTTGAAGAGTACTTTGGCAGTCCGTACGTTTATAAAAAACTGGATTCAGTGGCAGTCCCTGAATTCCCGTTTGGTGCAATGGAAAACTCAGGCCTTGTTACTTACCGTGAAGACATTTTATTAGTAGATCTGGCAACTGCAACACGCAGTAAAAAGCAGCGCAATGTATCTATTATAGCTCACGAACTTGCACACCAATGGTATGGTAATCTAGTGACCATGAAGTGGTGGAATGACTTATGGTTAAATGAAGCATTTGCAAGCTGGATGGCGGCTAAAATCACCGCACAGTTGAACCCTGAATTTGAATCTCACCTAGATTTACCACAAAATCAAGTGATGGCTCTAGATGCTCGCTTAAGCACTAAACCTATTCGTAAACCAATCAAAACTGAAGCCGATATTATGGACGGCTTAGGCCTTGCTTACAGTAAAGGCAGCTCTGTACTTGCTATGGTTGAAAACTGGATTGGTGAAGATGCATTTCAAAAAGGTATTCAGGCTTACTTAAAAAAATTCTCTTATAAAAATGCTGAAGCAGCCGATTTATGGCAAGCCTTAGGTGAAGCGTCTAACAAAGATGTTGCAAGTGTATTAAAGTCATTCATTGAACAATCATCGTTTCCACTTATTAAAGTAAGTCAGCAAGGTAAAACGGTTACTATCAAGCAAAGCCGATTTACTAATGCAGGTGTTGATGCACCAGCACAATTATGGAATGTACCTGTTGCAATCAAATATGGCGCAGGTGATAAAGTAAAAACAGCCAATGTATTGCTCAGCAAAGATACCCAAAAGGTTGAACTAGACTTTACCCCTGAATGGATTTACCCAGATCAAGGTGCACTGGGTTATTACCGCTGGGTGATGGATGACAAACAGTTTGCATCATTAATCGACAATGCAGCCGAGCAACTCACCGTGCGTGAGCGCTTAGCGCTATTATCAGCTGCTGATGCTCTATTAGATGCTGGTGTGATTTCTGCTGGGCATTTAATGCAAACACTGGAAACATTTGTCAGTGACAAACACCCGCGGGTTGCAAGTACTGCACTGGGCTATTTAGCAGCTCAAAAACGTACTTTCGACGATGAAAGCAACCACGATTTATGGCCTGCGTTTATTCGTAAAAGTATCACCCCTGCTGCTAAGCAATATGGCCTAAAAGCGCAAATAAATGAAGATGCTGCAATTGCTCAATTACGCTCTCAAGTTGTTTCACGTCTTGGTTTTGATGGCGAGGATCAAAATGTTATAAACACAGCGAAAGCACAGGCACAATTATATTTAAACAACCCTGAAAAAGTAGACCCTTACTTAGCTTCAACCTATTTAAACTTGGCGGCATTTCATGGTGATAAAAACCTTTTAGATGCGTACATCAACACTTTTAAAACGACAAAAGACCCACAAGTACGAACTAAAATGCTTGCTGCGATGAGCTATTTTGGTACCCCTGAGCTGCAAACTAAAGTGCTTAATTACAGCTTAACTGACGACGTAACAGCATCAGACATGCGTACGATTATGTCGGGGCAAATGTATACAAAACCACGTGAAGCTTTATTTATTAATTGGGTTTATGCAAATTACGACAAAGTAGCAGCTAACCTACCTCCTTTCTTTGTACCAAACCTACCTTACTTTACCACCTCAGGCTGCAGTGCAACTAGTTTAGCGAAGACCCAAGCTTTCTTTAACGATAAGATTGCGGATGTACCAGGTTATGCGCGAACATTAAGTAAGTTAGAAGAAAGCGTCACTAACTGTATTTCACTTAAAGAGCGTGAACTTGAATCAGTGAATAGCTTTTTAAAGCGTTAATTAATATAAATTTAAGTTAACTAAAACGGCAAGCCAATGGCTTGCCGTTTTTATATTGTTCTGAGTAAAAAATTATTTAATACAGATTTTAAATTAGCCATGTATAATTTTCACTAGTAGAGTAATAAACTCTTTTGCTGCTTCTTCTGTCGTTATTTTAAAACCAATACCGTAGTGAATAGGGTTTGCACTTTTATAAATACGCGTCGGAAAACGAGTCATCTCACTACTGTGGAAAAAGCCTGAAATTCGACTAACGCCATCAAAAGCATTGAAGTCATCACTAAACACTTCAAGCGCTGGGCGTAATACCAACTTTGCTTGCCCACCTTCAATATGCAAATAAATCGCTTCTTTTGATTTTGGCAGCATATATTCAGAAATATTCTTAATTTTAAAGTTACTGCGACAATCTAGTGCGACGAGTTGTTCGTTGATTTGCTCTGGTGTTGCTACCATAAGGTTACTTTGCTCTTATTAGGTTGTTAGCTGTAAATCAATACAGCTAAATAAATTAGCTATTTACGACAAACAAATGCCAATTGTTCATTGTTATAACTTAGCCTTGTAATTTGTGTACTGCAATAAGGTGTTAAATCAAGCCATTGAGATACATTCTCAGGCGTACTTAAACTACGCTGATAAATACGGTTGTTCAGTGCGTAAATAACCGTGTTGTCATTTTTAAAGGTGTAATCTTGGACACTATCTGGTAATCGAAATAAATCCGTAACCATTTGCGAATTAGGCGCATAGCTTGCCAACCAATTTTCTGCATTTTTAGTATAGGTAAACGTAAACGCAGCCAGTGAATCATTAAACGTTAAAGTACGACCTATATTTTGCGCAACAACCTGTCCTTTAGCTGCTGCAACTTTAGTGTATTGTAATGTATGCGGCTCACCTAAAATAAACATCACAAGATCATTATCAATTCCCCAAGCATGGTAACCAACCGGTTCAATCCACTCAAATATGCGACTCGGTGGTAACTCTATATTTAACGGGTATTGCCATAATTTTTGTTTACCATCGGCCTCAACCACAATCGCAGAAAGTGCATCGCCTTTAGGGGTTAAAGTCGCGGAGTATTCACTAACAGGACTGTTTGTGAGATTGTATGTTTGCTGATCATCGAAACTATAAAATGCTAAATCAGTCTGACTGTGCGCTAATGTCTGCACTTCTTGGGTAAAGTAAATCCCCTTATTCGTTAGCAGGGGCTGATTATTATAACTATCGCCCGATGTGATTCTACTAACTTGTAAGCCATACTCCGTATTTGGTTTCGCTAATAGTATTTCACTCTTTGGCATAGCACTGTGCGCTATAAACGGCAATAATAATGCTGTGCAGGCAATTCCATGTCGGTATAAAGTCAATTTAAACAATCTCTTTAATTATTTTTATCGCTACATAATAGCGCTATTTTAAGAAGATTCACAAACTTGTTAATGATCTGCCCCTTGACCTACCCCCATGCTTGCCCTTATAACTAGTGTGCTACTTAAAACGAGAGTAACTATGTCAGCTAAACATCCAATTATTGCAATTACTGGTTCATCTGGTGCAGGTACCACCACCACGACGAACGCAGTAAAACATATTTTCCGCAGTTTAAATATTGAAGCGGCCTTTATCGAGGGCGATAGCTTTCATCGCTATACCCGCCCTGAAATGGATAAGAAAGTGCGTGAAGCGCAGCAAGAAGGTAAACATATTAGCTACTTTGGTCGTGAAGCAAATGACTTTGGCGCATTAGAAGAGCTGTTTAGCACCTATGGTGAAACTGGCACAGGAAAGCTGCGCCGCTATTTACATACCTTCGATGAAGCCGTGCCTTATAATCAACTACCAGGCACATTTACTCCATGGCAAGAGCTACAAAGCAGCACTGATATTCTGTTTTATGAAGGCCTGCACGGTGGCGCTGTTGATCAAGACCACGATGTAGCAAAACATGTTGATTTACTAATTGGCATGGTACCCATTATTAACCTTGAATGGATCCAAAAGTTGATCAGAGACACCTCTGAGCGCGGCCACTCACGCGAAGCAGTTATGGGCTCTATTGTGCGCAGTATGGATGACTACATCAATCATATTACACCGCAGTTCTCTCGTACGCATATTAACTTTCAGCGCGTGCCTACCGTTGATACCTCCAACCCATTTAGCGCTAAAGATATTCCATCATTAGATGAAAGCTTTGTAGTCATTCGTTTTAGGGGAATTGATGATGTGGACTTCCCTTATTATTTACAAATGATTGAAGGCAGCTTTATGTCGCGAATAAACACCCTTGTGGTGCCTGGTGGCAAGATGGGCTTAGCCATGGAGTTGGTATTAACACCACTTATCAAAGACATCATTTTAAAGAAACGCGCCCTTGCTGATCTGTCTCCTGTAGATATCCCTATTTAATCAGTTCTTTAAAATATACTTTTAATACAAATAACGTACACTACCTCTTTGCGACGTAAAGGAGTAGTGTATGAAGTCTCATACTCAAGTACTAAACATTCTTGTTGGCTCAAAGAACCCTGTTAAGATCAATGCCGCAGCACATGTTTTCACTGCATTTTTCCCGCAACACGAAATAAAGTGTGTAGGTATACATGCCCCTTCAGAGGTGCCCGACCAACCTATTGGTGAAGAACAAACCCGAGTTGGCGCAGAAAATCGTGTAGCGTATGCAAAACAGCATCATCATGTAGATTTTTATGTTGCGATGGAAGGTGGAGCTGCACAGTTTAGCTATGGGCCAGCCACTTTTGCTTATGTTGTGATTGCCAATGCGACACAACAGAGTATCGGGCGTAGTAGCAACTTACCTCTGCCTCAAGTTTTATATAATGCCCTCTTAAATGGTGAAGAACTTGGCGATGTGATGGACAATGCATTTAACACTCACAATATTAAGCAGCAAGGGGGCGCTATTGGCTTATTAACCAATAACCAAGCCACACGTCAAAGTACATACACTCAAGCACTCACACTCGCTATGGCGCCTTTTTTACATCCCGAACTTTACGCTAAGGAAGTTTAAATGAAGTATACCCATATTCTATTTGATGCTGACGAAACATTGTTTAGCTTTAATGCCTACGCTGGCTTAAAGCGCATGTTCGCCACTTACGATATAGATTTCACACAAGCTGATTACGATCATTACCAGCTAACGAATAAGTCACTATGGCTCGCCTACCAAGATAATAAAATATCGGCGACTCATCTTCAGGTAACGCGCTTTAGTGAATGGGCCACTAAACTCAAGGTGCCAGCACAACAACTCAATGATGATTTTTTAACTGCAATGGCAGAAATTTGCCAGCCGCTACCCGGTGCAGTAGAGCTTTTAACTAAACTTAAGCCCCATGCAAAGCTGGGCATTATTACTAATGGCTTTACTCAATTACAAGCACGCCGATTAGCACACACAGGTTTACAAGATATGTTTGATTGGCTGGTTATCTCTGAGCAAGTGGGTATCGCTAAGCCTGCTGTAGAAATTTTTGACCATACATTTGAGCTTATGGGCAACCCAGCGAAAGAGCAAATTTTAATGGTGGGTGATACTGCTAGCAGCGATATTCTTGGTGGTATGAATGCAGGAATAGACACATGTTGGTTACAGCACCCGGGCTTTGAACTACCATCAGGAATAACGCCAACGTATAAGGTTACTAAACTGGTCCAATTACAACAGCTTTTGGGGTTGTAGGAAGGTTCAAGGTTCAAGCTTCAAGGTTCAAGGTTCAAGGTTCAAGGTTCAAGGTTCAAGGTTCAAGGTTCACGGTTCACAATTAAAAGCTAGGGCATACATAATATTTAAGCAAAAAAAATGACGCTATAAGCGTCATTTTTTATAACTGTTTAGTGTAAGCAATTAAGCTGTAGCTACTTCGAGCCCTGGTGCTGGCATTGTAACTGGGGTATCAAATGTAGCCCATTCCCATGCTGACTCAGTTGCCATAATTTTACGAAGTAATTTATTGTTTAAGTCATGACCTGATTTATAGGCAGTGATTTTACCTAAAATATTGTGACCAGTCATAAACATATCACCAACACAGTCTAGTATTTTATGCTTTACAAATTCATCGCTGTAGCGCAAGCCATTTGGATTGAGTACTTTAAATTCATCCAATACAACTGCGTTATCCATGCTACCACCAAGTGCTAGGTTATTAGCATGCATGTATTCAATGTCTTTCATAAAACCAAAAGTACGAGCACGGCTGATCTCTTCAGTGAAGCTTTGCGCCGTAATATCTAAACCAATACGCTGGCGGCTTTCATTGATTGCTGGGTGATCAAAAGCAATCTCAAAGTCGATATGAAAACCATCGTACGGTTCAATCTCGGCCCATTTATCGCCTTCTTCAATACGTACTTTTTCTTTAATACGAATAAAGCGTTTAGCAACTTTTTGCTCTTCAATTCCGCCTTTTTGTAACAAGTATATAAATGGTAATGCACTACCATCCATAATAGGCACTTCTGAGCTGTCTAATTCAACGATTAGATTATCAATGCCCATTGCTGCAACCGCCGCAATAAGGTGCTCAGTTGTAGATAAGCGAACGCCATCTTTATTAGTTAAACAGGTACACAATTGCGTATCACCAACGGCTTCAGGTGTTGTTTCAAAATCAACAACCGGATCAAGGTCGACACGACGAAATACAATCCCAGTATTTGCGTTCGCAGGTCGGAGAGTTATTGTGACCTTCTCACCTTTATGAAGTCCAATTCCTATGGCTTTGACTACTTTTGCAATCGTACGCTGTTTAATCATAGGTTCGCTCACTTATAGTTACAGTTAGACGGCGGATTATATCATAAATACTATCAGCTGCCAAATTTGTTTACTTTTCACACAGAAACATTATTATTTTTGTGCTTAATCAGCCTGCTTTCTCAAAAACGCAGGGATGTCGAAATAATCGCCACCTTCTGATTTATCAGATTTACCACTGCTTTGTTCTGTTTTCGCATTGCTGCTTTGCGTGGTCATGCTTGACTCTTGCTTTTCAGTTGTAGGCGCTGCATCCGCTTCTTGGCTGCTATTGCCTTGGCTTGCAAAGCTTGGTACATACATGCTGCTTGTTTGATTAGTAGAGCTTGTCACATCAGAGCCTGATGCTTTTTTAAAGCCATTATCTACAATACCAAACTGTGGACGACGATCGCCACCAAGACCTGTTGCAACAACCGTAACTCGTAACTCGTCACTCATTTCTGGGTCAATTACGGCACCCACAACAACCGTTGCGTTTTCTGATGCAAGCGCTTTGACGTGGTTACCAACAATTTCAAATTCTTCAATTGCGATATCCATACCCGCGGTGATATTAACCAAGATACCTTTTGCACCAGTTAAATCTACATCTTCTAATAATGGGCTAGAAATAGCGGCTTCAGCTGCTTCTTGTGCGCGATCAGGACCTGATGCAGACGCTGTGCCCATCATCGCTGTGCCCATCGCTGACATTACAGTACGAACGTCGGCGAAATCCACGTTGATTAGACCTGAACGGGTAATCAATTCTGCAATACCTTGCACCGCACCAAACAATACGTCATTTGCTTTAGCGAAGGCATCTAGAAGTGTAGTCCCTTTTCCTAAAACTTTAAGCAATTTATTGTTAGGAATTGTAATAAGTGAATCTACAATTTCTGATAATTCATTGATACCTTGTTCAGCAGCAGCTGCACGCTTTTTGCCTTCAAAGTCAAACGGGCGCGTTACCACCGCAACGGTTAAGATACCCAAATCTTTAGCAATCTTAGCAACAACAGGAGCTGCACCAGTACCAGTACCACCACCCATACCTGCGGCGATAAATACCATATCTGCGCCTTCTAAGCTGTTGCGAATCGTCTCAGCGTCTTCTTCAGCTGAATTACGTCCTACTTCAGGGTTTGCACCCGCACCCAAACCTGAGGTGATCTGAGTACCCAGTTGCACAGTAATATCTGCAGATGAATTACGTAATGCCTGAGCATCTGTATTCGCTGCGATAAAACGCACACCTTCGATTTGTTGCTTCACCATGTGCTCAACAGCATTACCGCCGCCGCCGCCCACGCCGATTACTTTAATGACAGCTTCTTCGCTGTGTTGTTCCATCATATCAAACATGTTTACTCTCCGACTTGAGTATTAAAACTCGCCTTGGAACCACTTCGTTATACGGTTCCACCAATTGTTATCACCTTCAGGTTTCGACTTTTGTGCATTCATCGATTGCATTGTGCGGCCGTATTGCAATAAGCCAACCGCCGTTGCATATGAAGGATCATCTACATAATCTGTCAAACCAACCATCCCGATTGGTTTGCCTACTCTTACTGGCATTTGGAAGATATCTTCTGCTACTTCCATCGCGCCTGCCATTTTAGCACTGCCGCCAGTTATGACGAGCCCTGCTGCAATTTGGTCTTCTAACCCTGAACGACGAATTTCTTCCATCGCCAGTTCAAATAATTCTCTAAAACGTGGCTCAACGACTTCTGATAAAGTATGGCGCGACATTAACCGTGCTGGGCGCCCGCCTACACTGGGTACTTCAATCGTGTCTTCGCTACTGGCCATCTGACTACTCGCACATGCATATTGTACCTTGAGAGATTCAGCATGTGATATCGGCGTGCGAAATATTTTTGCAATATCACCGGTTACTTGGTTGCCCGCAACAGGGATCACCGCCGAATGACGTAGCGCGCCGTTAATATAAATAGTGATATCCATTGTACCACCACCAATATCAAGCACCGCAACACCGAGCTCTTTTTCGTCATCGGTTAATACTGAATAGCACGAAGCAAGTGCGGTGAATATAAGTTGGTCAACTTCTAAGCCACAGCGTTCAACACATTTTTCAATATTTTTTGCCATGTCGTTTGAGCAAGTAATGATATGGGCTCGGGCTTCCATTCTTACACCACTCATACCTAGTGGGTTTTTAATCCCCTCTTGCATATCTATGCTGTACTCTTGCGGTAAGGCATGCAACATTTTGCGTTCAGCAGAAATCGGCACCGAGCGCGCAATGTGAATTACGTTCTCGATATCTTCATCAGTGACTTCGGTATTATTAATTGCCACCACACCGTTTTCGTTTTGACATTGGATGTGCTTACCCGAAATCCCCAGGTAAACTGAGCTAATACGACAATCAGCCATTAGCTCTGCTTCATCAATGGCTCGACGAATAGACTCTGATACCAAATTAAGGTCGTTCACACCACCTTTATCCATACCATGGGATACTTGGCTACCAACTCCAACAATGCTGAGTTTATTATCTGCGGTGATTTCACCAACCGTGGCCACCACTTTTGAGGTACCAACGTCCAATCCAATCACTAGGTTTCTTTCTGCTGACTTAGTCATGCCTTACTCTTATTTTGTAATTGCGCTTCTTCCAGGAGCTTCCAGCTCACTGCAAGGCCGGTATCATACCGTAAATCCACTACATCTACTTGTGCATCTGCACGTTTTTCCATTCTCGGGTACACATCTATAAATCGCTGTACCCGTTTTGCTTTTTCTTTTCGACCCAAATTAAGCTTAATGCCATTTTCAAGCCACAGCTGCCATGAAAAACGCTCCGACAATGCCAAGCTGGTTAGTTGTAAATTGTTTAAACTAAGCATGTCATTAAACTGTTTAAAAGCAGTCCAAGCTTCAATTTCACTGCCCTCTGGGCCATACAGCTGAGGTAATTGCTCAATCAATCCCTCACTACTGGCTTGAAATACTTCACCGCTTTGGTTAAGCAATAAATCACTATTCCAAATGGCCACTGCTTTATGCTCAACAACGTAAACCTGTAGCGTGTCTGGCCACTGCTTACGCACTGATGCCGTTGCAACCCAGGGCAAATCCTGCACTAAATTTTGTACATGGGTTACATCTAAATCAAAAAAGCTCGATAGATCAGCTTGTTTAATTGCCTTAATAATGGCTGTTTCATCAGTGTATTTAGGCTCACCTAATACCGCTAGGTGCTTTATTTGAGCATCTTTATTCTCTACCAGCCACTGCCTTACGCCACTAGTGACTTGTACTAAGCTAAATATCACCACGAGAAAAAAGCTCACACCAAAAATTAGCGACCAATTTAGTTGCTGTTTTAACTGCTGCGCTTTTTCCAAAAGGGGATGCATATTAAAGTGTTTGCTCCAAAATGCGAACAACTAATTGTTCAAAGCTTGCACCATTGGCTTTTGCAGCCATTGGCACCAATGATTTCTCAGTCATTCCGGGTACAGTGTTTACTTCAAGTAAGTAAAAATTACCATGTTCATCCTGCATAGCATCCACTCGCCCCCAACCACTCGCTCCAACAAGATCAAATGCTTGTAGTGCCATATCTTGCAGTAGCTGCGTATCTTGAGCAGATAAATCCGCAGGGCAATGGTACTGCGTTGTGGTTGATTGATATTTAGCTTGATAGTCATAAAAACCATTCGGCGTGGTCATTTCAATCACCGGTTGTACATCATTACCAAGTACCGTGATAGTAAATTCACGGCCAGATATCCATTGCTCAACCAATACCTGGCTGTCAAATTTGAACGCATCATTGAGCGCTGCGGTTAATTCATCAGCATTATTTGCCTGTGCCATACCAATGCTTGACCCTTCATGTGAAGGCTTAACCATTACTTTTTTAAGCTCACTCATTATCGCTTGAGCATCAAACCCGCGTTTGTTATCAACCACCGCGTAAGGTGCTGTACTTAAACTTGCTGATTTAAATAAATGCTTACAACGGATTTTATCCATTGCCAGTGCCGACCCCAATACATTACTACCCGTATAAGGTATGCCCATAAATTCAAGCGCACCTTGAATTGTACCATCTTCACCACCGCGACCATGTAGGGCGATAAATACACGCTCTACCGCAAGCTCTTTAAGCTGCCACAAAGGCTGCTCTTTTGGATCAAAAGCAACGGCATCAATGCCCGCATTTTGCAATGCATTAAGCACTGCTTGACCTGATTTTAGCGATACTTCACGTTCAGCTGAGTGGCCGCCTAATAATACTGCAACTTTGCCAAATTGTGTGCTTAAATGAGTCATACTTCTACCTGCTTAAGTTGTTCAATTGACAACTCAGTTGCTGCTAACTTTTTAACTAATTGACCTATATTACCAGCCCCTTGCGTTAAAACTAAGTCATTGTCCTGTAATATATTTGCCAACACCCCAGCCAATTCTGAATTACTTGCTATATGCAACGGCTCTTTGCCACGCTGACGCAGGCTACGACACAGACTTTTACTATCAGCACCGATAATTGGATCCTCGCCTGCACTGTATACATCAAGCAATAAAAGTTGATCAACATCAGCGAGAACTTTAACAAAGTCTTCATATAAATCGCGGGTTCTGGTAAACCTATGCGGCTGATAAATCATAACTAAACGCTTGTCAGGCCAACCTTCTCGCACTGCTGCGATAGTAGCCGCTACTTCTGATGGATGATGGCCATAATCATCTACTAACATCACATCACCACACTCGGTGGCAAAATTACCATAATGCTGAAAACGACGGCCTACGCCTTCAAACTTTTGTAAGGCCTGTAAAATTGCCTGATCAGAAATATTCTGGTCTTTGGCAACAGCAATCGCAGCCGTTGCGTTAAGCGCATTGTGTATCCCTGGCATATTCAGTTGAATATTTAGCTCATTGCCTTGCTTTGTTCGTACTGTAAAGTCACACGTATTACCTTGCTGGCTAAAGTTCAGCATGCGGTAATCTGCATCAGCAGATTCACCATACGTGATCACTGGGCGACCAAAGCGTGGGATAAGTTCAGCGGCCACCTCTGAATCGATACACACCACGGCTAAGCCATAAAATGGTAAGTTATGTATGAAATCCACATAGGTGTCTTTCATTTTCTCTAAACTACCACCGTAGGTTTCCATGTGATCTTCTTCAATATTCGTGATCACTGAGACCATGGGTTGTAAATGCAGAAACGACGCATCACTCTCATCCGCTTCAGCAATTAAAAAATCACTCTTCCCCACCTTTGCATTGCTGCCGGCACTATTAAGTAAACCACCAATAATAAAGGTTGGATCAAGCCCTGCTTGGGCATAAATACTGGCAATTAGGCTTGTTGTAGTGGTTTTACCATGAGTACCTGCAATCGCAATGCCGTGGCGAAAACGCATTAGCTCAGCTAACATTTCAGCACGACGAACAACGGGAATACGCGCCGCCTTTGCTGCAATAATTTCTGGGTTTGTTTCATCGATCGCACTTGAAACCACCACTACATTGGCATCTTTTACATTACTTTGATGATGACCAATAAATACTTCTGCACCTGCTTGAATTAAACGCTCTGTCATGGCGCTATGAGCAATATCAGAACCTGTGATTCGATAGCCCTCAAAGGCAAGTACTTCTGCAATACCGCCCATGCCAGCGCCACCTATACCTATAAAGTGAATGGTGTCGATTCGTCTCATGGCTGGGCGTGTTGATCTTTGCTGACCAGCATTTACTTGTTTATTTAATTCGTTCACACGGCTCTCTTTTTATCTATTACTTGCTCACAGTGCTGTGCAACATGCGCTGTGGCATCCAGTATGGCGAGTGTTTTTGCACGCTTCGCCATCTGATCAATTAATTCAGGTTTTGCTAAAAATGGGCGCAACATATCTACAATAGCGTCTTGTTTAAATTGCCATTGTGGCATTAATAAAGCGGCTTCAGCGCTTACCAAAAATTGAGCATTAGCAGTCTGATGATCGTCAACAGCATGAGGAAATGGCACAAATAACGCCATTTTTCCTGCCGCTGCTATTTCACTCACAGTTAACGCCCCTGCTCGGCAAATAACAATATCTGCCCAGCCATAAGCGGTGTCCATGTCATCAATAAATTCAGCCGCTCTTATTTGCTCAGTATTAAAATTTTGCTCTGTGTAAGCCTCTGTAACCGCACCTAAATGCCCTTTACCCGTTTGATGCCAAATATTTAGCTCGCACATATGAGATAATTGCTTAAAGGTTGAAGGTAGTGTGCTATTTAGTACCTGAGCTCCTAATGAACCACCTACAACTAAAATATTGATAGGACTGGTAGCATTGCGAACAGCTACCTGCGTTACACTTTGACGAACAGGGTTACCGACAACCTCACTCTGACCAGTCGCAAATGCACTGGGAAATGCAGCCAGTACTTTATTAGCAAATTTTGCCAACCACTTATTACTCATCCCAGCGACCGCATTTTGCTCATGGATAACCAAAGGTATACCTAAGCTTTTTGCTGCAATACCAGTTGGTCCTGTGACATAGCCTCCCATGGCTAATACTACATCGGGGCGCTGTTGTTTAAGTACCTTACGTGCTTGCAAGATGGCATTCATTACCATAAAAGGTGCTTTAATTAAGCGCTTTAAGCCATTACCACGCACCCCTTTAACATCGATAAAATCAATCTCAATATTATGCTTAGGTACAACCTGCGCTTCCATTCTATCCGCAGTACCAATCCAGCTTACTTGCCAACCTTGTTGTGCTAAATGTTGTGCTACAGCTATACCTGGAAAGATATGCCCGCCCGTACCACCGGCAACGACGACTAATTTTTTGCTCATCGCTTACCTCCTCGGGATGTTGCTTGTTTGGTTGCCATTTTTGTTTCAAAATCAACGCGGAATAAAATCCCTGCGGCAATGGTCATAATCAATAAACTGGAACCACCATAAGAGACAAATGGCAAGGTAAGCCCTTTGGTTGGTAAAATACCGGCACTGGCGCCTACATTAACCATCGTTTGAAAGGCAAACCAAATACCTATCGCTAATGAAAAGTACCCTTCATATTCTTTGCCACATTTAAGTGCTTGTTGCCCAATTAAAAGAGCACGAAAAACTAAAATGCAGAACACCATTAAAATACTTAATACGCCAATAAAGCCAAGCTCTTCGCCTATTACAGCAAAAATGAAATCGTTGTGTGCTTCTGGCAGGTATTGTAATTTTTGTACGCTATTGCCAAGCCCTTGACCAAACCAACCACCTTGACCATAAGCCATTAATGATTGTACCAGCTGGTAACCTTTACCAAATGGGTCATCCCATGGCTCTAAAAAGCCAACTACACGTGCCATGCGATAAGGCTCAACAATAATGAGTAATACCACTAAACCTATACCCGTTAAGATCAATGCAAAAAACTGCCAAAGTTTAGCGCCCGCTAAAAATAACAGGCCAACGGTGGTCACAAACATAACCACTACAGTCCCTAAATCCGGCTGTAGTAAAATTAACAGTGCGTATACTGCAAATACCGCAATAGGCTTAGCAAAACCTTTGATGTTCTCTTGCACTTCAGCACGCTTGCGCACCAGGTAACCGGCGATATAACTAAAGAAGAACAGTTTTGCTGCTTCTGCTACTTGAAAACCAATAGGGCCTATGGGGATCCAACGTTTAGCACCGTTCACTTCGCGGCCAACAATTAACACAATGACTAATAGCATCATGCCCAATAATAATAAATATGGGTTTGAACGCTTCCACCAGTCCATTGGCATACTGCACGCTATCCAAAATAGTGCAAAGCTCATGGCTAAAAACATACTATGGCGAATAGTGATATGGTAAGGATTATCAAATAAACGCTCAGCGGTAGGCATTGAGGCGCTGGTTACCATGACAAAACCAACACCAATAAGCATGATCACACAATAAAGCAAAGGCACATCATAAAGCTGAGCCGACTGCTTAGGTGTAAGCGCTTCTCGAATATCTGTCAGTGCTATCATTGCTCACCCGCCCTAACGCACTCGCTAAAATGATCGCCACGTTGCATGTAGTTGTTATACATGTCAATACTGGCACACGCTGGTGCTAGCAGCACATAATCACCGGTTTCAGCCAATGTTTTAGCCAGATTTACCGCCTGTGGCATGTTTTCTGTCAAACGGCCTTTATCACTCAGTGCCACAAGTGCATTCGCATCTTTACCAAAACAAATCAGTGCTTTAACTTTATCTTGCAAATAAGGCTTTAGCGCATCTAAATCTGCACCTTTGGCATCTCCGCCAGCAATAACAATAAGTTGCTTTGCTTGCTCTGAAAGACTATCTATTGCGGCAATTGTAGCCCCTACATTCGTTGCTTTTGAGTCATTAAAGTATTTAACTCCATCTTGCTCAGCAACAAACTGACAACGATGAGCAAGTCCTTTAAATGCAGAAAATGCCTTAGCAAATTGCTCAACTGGCACCTCAAAAGGTTGCAATAACGCCATAACTGATAACGCATTGAGTTGATTATGACTGCCCACAACACCTAGCTTGCTCACAGGTAAAACGGCTTTACCATAAGCTGTAAAATACGGCTCGCCATTGCATGTTGATATACAATAATCTGCGTTTGATAAACCAAAGCTCACTTGCGGATTAATATCGCAATGTGTCGCCACATCACTTTTGTTAACCACAGCTAAAGCAGCATGACTATAAATTGTTTGTTTTGAGTCTATGTAAGCTTGGTAATTAGCATAACGATCAAGGTGATCTTCTGATACGTTCAATACTGTGGCGCTAATAGGTTTTAAGCTTTTAGTGGTGTCTAATTGAAAACTCGAAAGCTCCAGCACAAACACATCAAAATCGTCGGCAAGTAAATCAAGTACCGCAGTGCCAATATTGCCACCTAACCCCACTTTGAACCCAGCCGTTTTGAGCACATCAAAGGCAAGTGTCACCACGGTTGATTTACCATTTGAGCCTGTAACCGCAATCACTGGTTTATCGTTAAGTCGGGCAAATAATTCAATATCACCTATTACTTCAACACCCGCAGCAATTGCCTCAGCCACAACAGGTGTCGATAAGCTAAGCCCTGGACTGATAATAATAATATCTTGAGTGTTGAGTTCAGCATTATTTAAATCACCAAACTGAGTATTAAGCTGTGGGGCATACTGGTTTAACCAATCTATTCCCGGGGGAGACTGGCGACTATCAGCAATGGTTGGCGTAATATTATGAGACAATAGAAAACGCACAATGCCCAGACCGGTCACACCGAGCCCGAGCACTGTTATGCGTTTGTTTTGTATCTCGTTTAAATAGCTCATTTACCTGATCTTTAACGTTACTAAGCCTGCCAACACAAGTACGATTGATATAATCCAAAAACGTACAATTACTCTAGGCTCAGGCCAACCTTTTAATTCGTAATGATGGTGAATAGGCGCCATTCTAAAGATTCGCTGACCGCGAAGTTTGTATGAGCCCACTTGTAAGATTACTGACAAAGCTTCCATTACGAACACGCCGCCCATGATCACTAATACCAACTCTTGACGAACCAATACGGCAATAATACCCAGAGCGCCACCAAGTGCGAGGGAACCTACATCCCCCATAAATACTTGCGCTGGATAAGTGTTAAACCATAAAAATCCAAGCCCAGCACCGACAATCGCAGTACATACAACAACTAACTCACTGGCCAGCGGTAAATGCGGAATATGTAAATAAGCTGAGAAATTAACGTTACCGGTTAAATACGCAATAATTGCCAAGGCCGCCGCCACTAAAATGGTTGGTACAATTGCCAAGCCATCAAGACCATCGGTTAAATTCACCGCATTCGATGTGCCTACAACCACAAAGTAAGTCATTACGATATAAAACAAACCTAATTGCGGTAATACATCTTTAAAAAATGGTACTACAAGCGAGGTTTCATTAGCGTGATTGGCAGTGAAAAACAATGCACAGGCAACAACTAACGCGATAACTGATTGCCAAAAGTACTTCCATTTAGCTATCAAGCCTTTAGGGTCTTTTCGAATTACTTTTCGATAATCATCCACAAAGCCAACAATACCCAATGAACCAATTACAAATAAAGTTGCCCATACATATTTATTTGCTAAATCTGCCCACAACAATGTACTGGTAAATATTGACGCTAAAATAAGTAAGCCCCCCATCGTTGGGGTGCCTTTTTTCGATAGGTGGGATTCTGGTCCGTCATTGCGTACTACTTGGCCAATTTGCATTTTTTGCAAGCCACGTATTAGCTTAGGGCCAAAATATAACGAAATTAATAACGCCGTTAAAATACCAAATACGGCGCGAACCGTTAGGTATGAAAATACATTAAATGCACTGTAATATTGAGTTAAATATTCTGCCAGCCAAACTAACATCTAGGTACTCCATTGCTGCCAACTTGCTGGCTGTTAACTAAATCTTGTACGAGTAATTCCATTCGAGAACTGCGCGATCCTTTCACGACTATGGTGGTTTTTTGTGATTTGTCAGTTAACCCAGCTTCTAATTGCTGTAGTAATTGGTCACGACTAGAGAAATGTCTATTTGGTTTTTCAAATTCATCACTGGCATACTTACTCAGCACACCTAAGGTGTAAAGTTCATCGATGCCTTTATTTTTTGCGTATTCACCTACTTGCTGATGGTACATACGAGCTTCTTCACCAAGCTCCCCCATGTCACCAAAGGCTAATATGCGCTGTCCTTCAATATCACTCAGTAAGTCAATGGCTGCTTTTACAGATTCAACATTTGCATTATAAGTGTCATCTATTACAGTCAACGTGTCGCTCACGTTGATTATATTAACGCGCCCTTGCACTTCGCCCATAGTAGCAAGTGCGACAGCTGCGTTTTCAATACTGACACCAAACTCGCTGGTTAATGCAACAGCAATTAATGCGTTCATCACATTATGACGCCCTGGTAAAGCCAGCTTAACGGGCACTCGGTGTGTGTTATTACAAATATAAAATGACGCGTGAGCATGTGCATCAAGGGAAATGTCTTCAGCCCATACATCTAGCTGCTGCGAGCTGGATATACGTTTAATATTATTTTGCGCTAGTTTATCTAACCATTGTTGGCTAAATTCACTATCACAATTAACAATAGCGACACCATTTGGCTTTAAGCCATCATATATTTCGCCTTTGGCAGTAGCGACACCTTCAAGTGAGCCAAACCCTTCTATATGTGCAGCTGCAACATTGCATACCACAGCTACATCTGGTTTTGTCATCGCTGCAGTATAAGCAATTTCACCGAGGTGGTTTGCACCTAACTCGATAACTGCATATTGGTGTTGTGGCTCTAACCTAAGTAAAGTTAATGGCACACCTATATCGTTATTAAAATTACCTTTAGTAGCAAGTACTTCGCCGTGCGATGAAAGAATGGCCGCGCACATTTCTTTCACTGTGGTTTTACCGACACTACCGGTAATAGCGATGGTCTTTGGAGCAACAGTTGCCATTACTGCCGCACCAACTTCACCTAAGGCTAAACGAGTATCTGCCACTAAAAATTGAGGAATATCTACATCAACTTTACGGTGGACAATCGCCGCGATTGCGCCTTTACTTTTTGCTTGTTTGACGAATTTGTGGCCATCAAAATTAGGCCCTTGTAGCGCTAAGAACACCTCACCTGCACACAAGGTACGGGTGTCGGTGTTTATGTTTTTTATTATTTGATTGCCACGTGGGCTATCAGTTGCCAGCACACTCGCTAGCCAATCAAAATCCATAGGGATCATAACTGCGATCCTCTTATTTGTTCTTTTAAGTAGTGTTGTACAAATTTGCGGTCACAAAAATCAATTTTTTGCGACCCTATAATTTGATAATCTTCATGCCCTTTGCCAGCGATTAAAACCACTTCATTATCTTTAGCATTATCAATAGCAAATGCGATTGCTGCGCTACGATCCGATTCTAAGTGTGCTGCTTGCGGTTTATCTAAGCCTGCCGCGACGTCTGACATGATCTGTTCAGGGTCTTCACTACGAGGATTATCGCTAGTTACAATCACTTTATTCGCATACTGCTCAGCAGCCTTAGCCATCATCGGGCGCTTACCCTTATCACGGTCACCACCACAACCAAATACACAACTTACACCACCTGGCACATGTTGTTGTAATGCTTGTAATGCCAGTGCTAAGGCATCTGGTGTATGTGCATAGTCAACAATACATGTTGGTTTATTTGCTGCACTAAAAGCCTGCATACGCCCTGCGACAGGTTGCAAGCTTGCACAGCCTGCTGCCAAGTTTTGTAGTGGAAAACCAAGCCCCAATAAGGTGGCAAACGCAGCAGTTAAATTATATAAATTAAACTCACCAAACAATGGGCATTCTATAGCGATATCGCCCCAACTTGTCGTTAACTGTGCCGAAATACCTGATTTGTGATAGTTTACATCGGTAAAGTACACAAACCTAGCGCCTTTGGGCACTAAATTTTTGCGGCCATAGCATATTAAGTTATTGAAATCGTATTGCTCTAACCACTGCTGCACTTGATTATCATCTTGATTTAAGATGACTAATTCGGCCTCAAAGTCTCGCATTAGCATTAACTTAGCATCAGCATAACTTGCCATATCACCGTGATAATCTAAATGATCACGAGATAAGTTAGTAAATACAGCTGCTTTGAATTGGCTACCAGTAACACGGTGTTGCACTAGTCCATGAGATGATACTTCCATGGCCACGAGCTGTTTTTGCTCTGTCACCAATTCAGATAAAATACGTTGTAAATCAACACACGAAGGCGTGGTATTGATAAGTGGTGTTAGCTGCTCAGGTGCGCCGTACCCTAAGGTGCCAATAATCGCTGCGGGCTTTACACAGTAATTTGCTAAATGAGCAATCATCGCTGTGGTTGTGGATTTACCATTGGTGCCAGTAACACCAATTAAATCGAGCTGTTTACTAGGCTTTTGATAAAAATGATTAGCAAGTACAGGAAGTTTTTTATCTAAATCCGAAGAAAGATATAATTGCTCAAAATCGCTATCAAATTCACACAATCGATCTGCAATAACCGCCACCGCGCCATTGTCAATTGCTTGCTTTATAAAATGACCACCATCTAATTGGTGACCTTTAATGGCAACAAATACATCACCAGGTTTTACCTCACGACTATCAAGTCGCAACTCATTAACCACTAGGCTGGTTGCATCAATCTCAATATGTTTTAGCATCGCTTTTAAATCACGCACCATCGTCTTCACCCTTTACGTATGCCATTGCATCTTTATCTGGCGCTACGTTTAAAATTCTTAGTGAGTTAGAGATTATCTCGGCAAATGCAGGTCCTGCTGTTGCACCGCCATAATAAACATCTCCACCGGGCTCATTGATCAATACCACCACAGCTAAACGTGGATTACTTGCTGGCGCCAAGCCTGCAAAATAGCCAACATATTCATCGCCATAACCACCCACAGCGGCTTTTTTAGAGGTACCTGTTTTTCCTGCTGCACGATAACCATCAACCTTTACGCGCCTAGCTGTACCGCCTTCATCAAATACGCTTTCCATCATATGAACCACAGCTTCAACATCTTGCTGCTGAAAGATTCGTTCACCTTCAGGAATGCCATCTTGTTTTAAGATAGTGAGTGGGCGATTCACACCACCAGCACCTAACATCGCATAAAACCGCGCCATTTGAGCAGTACTTACGGCAAGATTATAGCCAAACGATAGTGCTGCAATTTCATGATCAGACCAACGACGGTTTGGATAAAATAGCCCACTACTCTCGCCAACCATACCTGTACCACTGTCACTACCAAAGCCTACTTTTTGATATAAACCTACAAAGTAATCTTTAGGAACTGTTTGGCTTATTTTGGTCACGCCCATATTGCTTGAGTATTTTAAAATCTCACGCAGAGTCATTTCACCATGGTTACGCGTATCTTGTACTAAGCTGCCGCCTAAACGCATCCAGCCTGGGTAAGTATCGACCTTGTCATCCGGTTGGATTGTGCCGTAGTCTAATCCAGCCAAAATGGCTAGAGGCTTAACAGTTGAGCCCGGTTCAAACAAATCGGTTATCGCGCGGTTACGACGTTTATGTGGGGCAGCATCATTTAAGTTGTTCGGATTAAATGAAGGGCTGTTGACCATTGCTAGTACTTCGCCGGTTTTAACATCAACCACCATGGCAGAGCCCGAAGTGGCTTTATAAGTTAACACCGCTGATTTAACAGCTTTATAAGCAATAGCTTGAATACGTTGATCTATACTTAATTGGATATTTTCAGGCTCTACGCGTTCACGTTCGTCAAGCACTTCTACTTCACGGCCTCTAGCATCTTTACGAATAGTGCGCCGGCCTTCTTCACCTGTAAGCGCATTTTCGTACAGTTTTTCGATACCTTCAATTCCTTTACCATCAATATTGGTAAAGCCAAGAACATGGGCTGTTACTTCGCCAGCTGGGTAGTAACGTTTTGACTCATCCAGTAAGTGAATACCAGGGAGACGTAAGTCTCCTATGTAATTAGCTACAGCAGGTGTAACCTGACGCTTTAGATAGACAAAGCGACGGCTAGCATCATTACGTAAACGGCTGTCGATTTTGTTCGGCTCAATCCGTAACACATCAGCGAGTTCTCGCCAACGAAGATCGTTTTGATAGTATTGTGCCACTCGTTGTTCAAGTAAAGGGGTGTTCTGTGCTAATGCTTTATGATCTTCACCATTTCTACGAGCTTGTTTTAATACTTTAGATACCAGGGATTTATGTAGTGCTTTTGGATCAGCATACACGCTTACAACTGGAACACTTACAGCAAGTTCTTTGCCGTGACGGTCAAATATCATTCCGCGTTGAACATGTAGTTTTTCAACTCGTACTGTCCGCTTGTTACTTTCTGAGCGCGCTTTATCTGGCTCAATAACTTGTAAATAAGCTGCCCGCGCTACCAAAGTAACAAAGACAAGCAGCACAACAGAACACACCAACATAAAGCGCCACGTGATCAAACTATTGACTGGTTTCTTCCCTTTACTTCTCATGGCAGTATTATCACCTGTTCATCTTGGCTAGTAGGCCGTTTCATCTCAAGTTGCATAGTGGCAA
The DNA here is from genome assembly GCF_049257175.1 of Pseudoalteromonas mucoides. Classification (NCBI taxonomy): domain Bacteria; kingdom Pseudomonadati; phylum Pseudomonadota; class Gammaproteobacteria; order Alteromonadales; family Pseudoalteromonadaceae; genus Pseudoalteromonas; species Pseudoalteromonas mucoides. The sequence goes on along the minus strand of NZ_JBMMUC010000012.1, from coordinate 85,848 downwards.
TTTCTTCAATGCGCGCATGCTGTGAATAAAATTCTTCTTCTACGAGTAAATAACGCCATTCAAGATCAAGCTCATCCCGCTCTTGCAGCAGTTGATCTTGCTCAATTAACTCTTGGCGAGCTAAATGGGTAATTTGCACCACGCTCAAACTTGATGCGAATATCACAACCAACAAGGCCGAGGTTAGCTTATTTGCTCCTAGGCCTTTGATAATCTCTAAAAATAAATTGGGCTGACGATGATTCGCTTTTGCCTTCATCCCAACCTCTGCGCAACCCTAAGTACTGAACTACGCGAACGTGGATTACGTTCAATTTCACCTTTGCTTGGCTTAATAGCTTTACCCACTGCTTTTAACGTTAGGTCTTTATTTATTTGTGCTTCAGTTAAAGGCAGACCTCTGGGTAATGCTGCTCCCTTACTCTGTTTTTTAATGAACTGTTTAACAATGCGATCTTCAAGCGAGTGAAATGAAATAACAACGAGTCGCCCGCCTGGTTTTAATACATTGATCGCAGCTTGCAGTGCTGTTTGAATCTCTTCAAGTTCACTATTGATATAGATACGAATTGCTTGGAATGTTCGAGTCGCAGGGTGCTTAAACTTATCTTTTACTGGCACCGCTTCATCAACTAAATCAGCTAACTGCTTAGTCGTAGTGATGGGTGTGTGTTCACGAACCTCTAATACCTTGTGCGCAATACGCCGACCGAACTTTTCTTCACCGTAGGTTTTGATCACATGGGTGATATCTTCAAGCTCAGCTTCTGCGAGCCACTGCGCCGCACTTCGTCCAGATGTGGGATCCATTCGCATATCGAGTGGGCCGTCTTTCATAAAGCTAAACCCACGTTCCGCGTCATCAAGTTGCGGTGAAGACACCCCAATATCTAATAAAATACCGTCTACTTTGCCTAACAGATCGTTTTGCTGTGCAACATCGTATATATTTGAAAAACGCGTATGAGCAATGGAAAAACGGCTGTCATTTGCAAATTTTTCAGCTGCTTTAATTGCCTGAGGATCTTGATCTATCGCTTGCAACCGGCCTTGTTCACCTAAACGCGCTAAAATTTGTCCTGAGTGTCCACCACGACCAAACGTACCATCCACGTATATACCGTCTGGCTTAATAGCAAGGGCATCGATGGTTTCGTCCATTAGCACGGATATGTGTTCAAATTGCGCTGTCATTAGTTAGTTTTTGCCTTTTTATTTCGCTGATCAGAGAGAAAAATTATCTAAATCAGGGCTGGATTCAAATTCACCGAGTCGTTCTATTTCGGTATCTTGGCGCATTTGTTCATGCCAACGCTCTTCATCCCAGATCTCAAATTTATTCATTAAACCGACCAACATTATTTTTTTACCTAAATCTGCATGCGCACGAAGTGACGGTGCAAGTAAGATTCGGCCATTTTTGTCTAGTTGGTATTCTGTCGCGTTACCTAACAACATACGCTGCATGCGTCGGGCGCGTGGGTTCATATTAGAAACTTTAGCTAAGCGCTCTTCAATATCTTGCCATTGCGCAAGTGGATACAACCACAGACAAGGCTCATTCAGAGCAATAGTACAAATCACCGTACCTAAGTCTTCAGACAGCAGAGTATCTCGGTACTTGGTCGGTACCGCAAAACGTCCTTTGTCATCCATACTGAGCGAACTCGCACCGCGAAACATAAAAGCCTATTTAAATTAGTTACTAATCCATTTAGATTAAGTTTGATCCAATTTGATCCACTAAAAACCACTTTTTACCACAGTGCTCCAGTTTAGGGCTTGACAAGCCATTTTGTCAAGTCGGCAAAATCCTATAATTCGTTGTTCAAGCCAGAAAAAATAAGGGCTTGCGCAAAGCTACTGAATTACGTGGGAAAAAGTGGAAAACACAGAAAAATATTTTTTTCGCTGTTATTTGCTCTGTTCTGTAAATTAAACTGCTTAATGAATGAACAATGAATAGTTACAAAAACAGAGCACAGTAGCCCTTCTGAATTCTGTCGTTGTAAAATTTACTCAATAGATCTGAAATTGTTACGCCACCCCCTCCAATGAAGAAGAGTTTTGTTTTTATTTTTTTATTAACAGGCTGAATTTTATGACTTTTAAATATTGGTATGAAGACTGCAACATTCATAACACACCAAGTTTCATTATTTAAGGAAGGAATTCTATGACTACTGCAACAACTAATACCAACACTAACACCTCTGCAAACAGCAAAGTTGATCCTAAAACGTCACATGCTGAAGCCCCTTTTACTGATAAAGCAACATCTGCTGCTCACAATGCTGTTGATGCTCTTTCAACACGTGCTGCGACAGCAGAACAAAGCATCCGTGAGGGCGCTAACAGCTCAGCTGAAACCCTTTCAGAAAAACAGCAAATTGCTCGAGAGAAGTTGAATCAATACAGCGGTAAAACCCGTAAGTTTGCTTCTGAGAACCCGCTTGCTACGGCTGGTATTGCTTTTGCCGCAGGTATGTTAGTTTCAGCACTTGTTCGTAATAAGTAATAATCATTATGGAACAGTCTACCAACACTGGTAAGAATGAACATCAAACCACTGAGTCTGCATCGCAAGGTGCAGATCAGTGGCAAGATCATCTTGCTAAGCTTTCTCAGTACGGTGAGCAAATTTATCAAGATTACCGCCAACAAGCGGGCATTTGTAAGAAAGTTGCCGCTGCAGAATGGCGCTTATCAACCCGCTCACTCGCGCTTACTATTATATTATTAGTCAGCTTTGCTGGCGGTCTTGTTTTATTGTGGGCCGGACTTTTAGCAGCAATTGGATTAGCGATTTTTGCTGCAACTCAATCCACATGGTTAACTGCAGTTTTATTGATAACCATGCAGCTACTTTGTTTAGCATGGCTTTGGAAAAATATTAATCATGTAAGCAGTAAAATTGGTTTTGATAAAACGTCTCGTAGTATCAAACAACTACTTAATGTAAGCGAAGATTAAATTACTTAGCGGAGTCATAGCATGCTAATAGATTATTTTATTCATAAACCCCAAAGCAAGGTCGACCAACTCAGTACCGAAATGGATACCTTAGATGAATTAAAACGCCAACATCAACAAGCATTTAAATACAGGTTAAAACGCTTTACCGTCTCTAAGGCAGGTTTAGCCAGTGCCTTCACGGCAGGCGCAGGTTACCACGCTTTAAAATCGAATGAGAACTCAACTGGTGTTATCAGTACTGTGGGTAAATTCACTTGGCTTTTGCGCTTACTGTAATAATTAAAGCCCCAATAGAGCAAAACTGATTACGACATGATAAATCAAAGAAATCTTTAACCCATAAATCCGAGTGCGCGATCAACTTATGCTTGTCTAAATGCATAGATTTCCAACAGATATATTTTTACTAATATTCTCTTATAGTTAAATAAAAATGCCTCATACTTTAATCACACCCTTTAAAAAGCCCTGTGAATAAAACAGTTTATTACATTCGGTTACACCAAAAGTGCTATAACCTTATTAAAAGCATGGTTTTTTAATGATTTATTGACTACAATTTGGTCCAAATGTTAAGAGTAAAGAGTGTCGTCATTTTATCATCATCATTACAAGAGCGTCTTTATCGTTTATTCGTCTTATTAAGCTTACCCGGCGTTGTAGTAATTCTATTTAGTCTTTGGCATGCAAAAGAAAATGTGCTCAAAGAAAGCCGTTTGCAAGCATTAGCTATTGCAGAACAGTTAGCGGCGCAACAAACAAGCTTACTCGATGAGATTGAACATTTTACTGTAGAGCTTGCACAACTAGACGCTTTTACGGCTCCGTTACAGTCTGGTTGTCCGCCTTACCTCGAAAAAATACAGTCTCTTAATCCTGAAATTGCAAATATCGGTATTATTAACCTTAAGGGTCAACCGCAATGTTTACTAAGCGGAATGAATAAAGATATCAATATCTCAGATCGCCAGTACTACATCAACGCACTCGAAACTCAAAGTTTTGCTATAGGTTTTTTTCAAAAAGATCGAAGTTTAGGTACACATACAGTCAATTTCGCATACCCGCTGCTCGACACTCAACAGACCCCATATGGCGCAGTCGTTACTGTAATCACTTTAGATTGGTGGAGTAAAAAGCTAGCCAACTTTCGCTTACCTGATGGAGCTATAGCCGTTATCACCGATAACCACAACCGTATTGTTGCTAATTCAAATCATGATAGTGACATGTTTGGTCAAAGCATAAACCAGTATGGATTTAGCGATAGCACTTCAGGTGTGAGTAACATTGTTGATTTTAAAAACAAAAGCTATGTAATTCATAGTCAGCAAATGTATAGGGATAACGTTAATAATTCACTTAATGTTTATGTTGCTATTCCTTTTAACGCGCCAATAGGTAAAGCGAATCAATTATTTTTTAATACTCTGCTCGCTTTTATCCTGATGATAGTTCTACTTTGCATTTTTGCCCGTATACAATTAAAACAAGTCGTATTAACCCCCTTAGCACGCTTAACTACAGCAATACAAGACCTTGCAAAAGGTGATTTACCCAAACAATTTAGTCTTAAAAGTGAAGAGCTTAATAATTTATATAAACATTTTGAATATATGGCTCAAACTCGTTTAGCTTCTGAAGCACACATAAAACGGCAGCACGACGAGCTTAACGGCTTATTAAGTGCTCTACCCGATATTTATATTCGTATCAATATCCATGGTAATGTACTTAATTTAGGAGGCCAATCCTCTAAGCTAAATAGCCCTTTGAAAGTGCGAGAAAAATTGCATTTACGAGATCTGCTTGATGAAGAAGCTAGTAAGCAAATACTAAAAAAATTACCCACACAAAATGATACTGCACAATTTGAGGTAGTTCAAAGTACCCCTAGTACTAAGCATATATACGAAGTCAGGATCAGCGCTAAACAAACCAGTAATGAATACACTATTGTATTACAAGATATCAGCCAGAGAAAAAAAGCCGAACATGCCTCAAATTTAGCCTCTTTAGTTTACGCTAATAGTAGTGAGGGCATGGTTATTACCGATCCTAATGCAATTATATTAGATGTTAATCCCGCATTTTGTGATTTAACCCAGTATCGTAAAGATGAAGTATTAGGGAAGCCAATATCAATTCTTAGTTCAGGCAATCACAAAAAAGTCTTTTATAAAAAAATGTGGCAAGCAATAGAAGAAACAGGCCGCTGGCAAGGAGAAGTCATCAACCGACGTAAAAATGGCGAGCTATTTACCGAATGGTTAACCATAGACACTGTTTATGATGAACATTACCAACCTCATCGTAGGGTTGCTATTTTTACTGATATTACAGAGAAAAAAGAAGCCGATGAACTTATTTGGCATCAAACCCACTTTGATCATTTAACGAACTTGCCCAACAGAATTGAATTAAAAGAGCGTTTAAATCAACGTTTAGCTAGCAACGTTAGCGTAAATGAACCTCTGGTGGTCATGTTACTTGATCTTGATCACTTTAAAGATATTAATGACACCCTAGGACATTTTTATGGTGATAAGCTTTTAAAATTAATCGCTCAAAGGTTACTCGATAGCATCAGCGATATTGAGTTTATTGCCCGTATTGGTGGTGATGAGTTTGTTATAGTACATTCCAAATTGATCAGCGAAGAGCACATTAAAAAAGTTGCCCAAGATGTACTTGATGCCATGTCAGCATCCTTTAAATTAGAAGGTGAAGAAGTTTATATTGCAGCAAGTATCGGTATTGCTATTGCTCCTAATGATGGAGATAGCTGTGAACAATTACTTAAAGCAGCCGATCAAGCAATGTTTCAAGCTAAACAAAATGGCCGTAATTGTTATAAGTTTTTCAATGTAGATTTACGAGAGCAAGCGCAAGCTAGAATGGCTCTATTAAAGGATATGCGCCACGGCATAGAACGACAAGAGTTTGACTTGTATTACCAGCCAATTGTAAGTCTTGATACCGGTAAAACACATAAAGCCGAAGCCCTTATACGCTGGCAACACCCAAGTAAGGGCCTAATAAGCCCCGTGCAATTCATACCTTTAGCTGAAGAGTCTCGATACATAAATCCATTGGGTCAATTTGTTTTTACTACCGCAATAGACACGCTAAAAACGTTGAGATCACAAATCGATAAGGATTTTCAATTAAGTATTAACGTATCACCCGTGCAATTTAGTTGTTTAGATAGCGGCATTGATGAATGGCCTGAACTATTAAAGAGTGCTGATTTACCACTTAGTGCCATAGTGGCTGAAATAACTGAAGGATTAATGATCACACCTGAGCCGCTTACTCAAAAACGTCTTAAAACGTTAGAACGCTCAGGAATGGAGCTTGCACTTGATGACTTTGGCACGGGTTATTCATCCCTTGCTTACTTACAGCAAATGGATGCTGACTATCTAAAAATTGATAAATGCTTTGTTGATAACATAAAAGTAGGTAATCAAGAGCTTGCCCTATGCAAAGCAATTATTACAATGGCTCATCAATTTAACTTAAAAGTTATTGCAGAGGGTATCGAAACCCAAGAGCAACACCACTTATTACTCGAACTTGGGTGCGACTACGGCCAAGGTTACTTATTTTCTAAGCCACTTCCAAAAGCTGAGTTCTTAACACTGCTAAATAACTAACTTGCTAACTTTAGTGATCTTCATCGTCTATTTGTTGCTGCTTACTCGTTAGTTCGTCAGCAACAAAAGCACCACGCTCACCGCGTTTTTTTGCTTTACCTTTGGTACTATCTTGCATGGTTTGTTGCTCAATACTGGCATTTAATGCAGCACCAAAAATGATGATGTATGCACTTAAATACAACCACATGAGCATAATTACCACCCCACCTATTGAACCATACGTTTCATTATATGAAGCGAATGTAGCAACATAAAATGAGAAACCAAGTGACGCAACAATCCATAATATAGTTGCCAATAATGAACCTGGTGTCACCCATCGCCATTTAGCTGCTCGCCTGTGGGGCGCGTAACGATATAGGCAAGCCAACGCAAAATTAAAAATAAATGCGAGCAGCGGCCAAGATATCAATTGAATAATGAGATCAATACTTTGAGTAAAGCCAACTAAATTAAGTACAATCGGCAAAATACCAATAATAAGTAACGCTGCAACAGCAACTGTAACTGCACCGACTGAAAAAATAAATCGAAAGAGTAGAGCTATAAAAAACTGACGCTTATTATCTTCATGATAAGTAATGTTACATGCAGTGATCAGCGCTTGACTGCCTTTACTGCTACTCCAAACCGCTAATAATACAGTACTTAAAGCACTAAAACTTAATGATGCTTGTGACTTTTGACTCACCGCAGTGACTTGCTCAAGTACTATTTCACTGGTGCTTGGTGGTAACAAGGTGATGAATTTACTCAATAGAGCCGATATATCAGCTGGTGACGCAAAATAAGCATAAACAGAAACTAAAGCTGCAATTGCCGGAAAAATAGCAAGTAATGCATAAAACGCCACACCCGCGGCAACAAAAGATAAATTATCTTGAGCAAGGCTTGTATAAACGCGCTTACAAACACTCCACCAACCCCGCAATGGGATTTCATTTGGCTTGTTAGCTTGATAACCATATTGACTTTGTGGCATTTGAGAACTCTGAATTATCGTTATGTAATCTTTTAGATATAGCAATCAGCTTGCCAATACAGTATGGCCTTCGTCTTGCATTAAGAAACTGAGATGGAGAGTGTAGAACGCATCAGGAAAAAGCCATGTATAATTTTTTTAGCAATATAAATCAATACGCTAGCACTTTAGCTAGTAATGAAAAAATACTACCAAACGAGCAAACATGGCAGTTAACTCTTGCAAGTGTTAACTCTCAAGTCATGCAGTTTTTACATGCTGCTGGGCAAATGCTACCCGCATTAATATTAGGTGTACTCGCGATTATTGGTTGCTATTTTCTTGCTCGACCACTCTCTTACTTACTCATTAAACCTCTGGGGTATGTTAGTGAAAGTCGCTTATTACATGTCGTAACTAGGCGCTTTATTAGCATATTAATTATATTATTTGGCGTATATTTATTTCTTCGCTTAGCGGGGCTGACCCAATTTGCTGTGGCCGTAATGAGTGGTACTGGCTTACTAGGTTTGATACTTGGTTTTGCTTTTAGAGACATTGCCGAAAACTTTATTTCAAGTATGCTCTTGAGTGTACAAAGGCCATTCAAAATAGATGATGTAATAGAGGTAAACGGTCATCTTGGCGTAGTAAAAAAGGTAACTGCCCGTGCCACCACTCTGGTTGATTTTGATGGTAATCATATCCAGATACCAAATGCGAATGTATATAAAAATGTTATTAAAAACTTAACCGCCAACCCGAAAATGCGTGGTCATTTCACCTTAGGTATTGGCTATGATAATGATATTAAAGCGGCTCAACGACTTGCATTAAATATTCTGAACAAACAAGCGCCGGTTTTGAGTGAACCTGCCCCACAAGTACTTATTAACGACTTAGGCTCAGCCACTGTTAACTTCACTATTTATTTTTGGGTTAACAGTGAACAGCACAGCGTATTAAAAGTTGCATCACAACAAATGCGAGAGTTGGTCAATAACTTCACTGAGCAAGGTATTAGCATGCCCGACGATGCGCGTGAGCGTGTACTCGTAAATAGCCAAGGCGATGATATTTATCCTACGCTCGATCATGATGAAAAGTCAGCTCTTAAAGCCAAAAGAGCTAACAGAGTCGATACACCGATTCACCAAGATGACGACACAAATATTGATGATGTCAGTAGTGATACAGATGAAATTAGAGAGCAAGCAGAAGAGTCTCGTGACCCCGAGCAAGGTAATAATATAATTTAGGGTAAATTTAAGGGAGCATGTTTGCTCCCTTTATATATTTAGTAAATGAGTTTATACCCAAGCCACTTTAAGATGCGAGTTTCAGTTGGAATTAAAAGCGATTTAGGCAAGGCATTGATTGCAAGTAATAGTGGTTCTATTGTTAAAATCAATAACGCAGTATAAATCGCTTTTAAACCAACCCCTTGGGCGTTTCACAGGCACTTATTCTCATCGTTGTTACTTCTTAAAAGGGACTGCCATTCTTGCAAAGTAACGCCTTGATATTAAGCCCCTGTGAAACGCTGAATTCTGCACCTTGAGGTGGTTTGGGTATAATAACCCGATTTAAATAGGTGAACCTGGTGGTATTGGTAACACTTTAAAGTTATCTGGCCACTGCCCAGATGCTAAAAACAGCTTAACTTGCTCCGCTAAATATTGCTTAAAGGCGCTTTCACCAATACTGACACTGCTAAGCAGTGAACCTTGTTGGAAGTCTTTACTAAGCTTAACTAAATAATAACGCAGCTGTGCTTGAACTTCTGGAGCAACACTATTACTGGCTACCAAGTCAGCAAACTGTTTCGCCGTTAATAGTTGCACACGCTGGTTAATTTTAGCGGCCATTGGCGTTTCATTACTCGCTGTAAACACTTGCTCATATACTTGTGCAAGCATTTCATCAAGACTGAAAAACGCATTACTGCGCGCTTGCTGTTGAGCTAACCGATTTAACCGTTGGCCATTTAGCATAAGCGATAAACTATGCTGTGCTGCGACTTCCGGCAACGCCATAGCATCCAGTGTTAAACCAGTGCGACCAACAATACTCTCACGGTTTTTAGACTCACCGTAAGCCTTAGGTGGGATAAGAGCCAAAATACTTTCTGGTAAAACTAAGTTGTCAGCCTTTAACGTGCTAAGCATTGCTGTGAGTGCATGTTGTTGCACTTCTTTACTTACAACTTGCGCGCCTTTTATAGCGCCTTCACTACGTATTTCATAGTCATAATCAACACCTGCAATCAGCTTAACCGCAGATTCTACTTGGTAACGATGAAATAAATACAGCGGCACCAGCATTTCCTCAAGCTGCGACAGTGCAGTACCTGTTTTAATATTGTTAATACCAAAATTAGCTAATGCATGTTTGCGCACCTCAAGCACTCGGGTTAGCTCATCACTGGGTGAAGTGCCATTATCCCAAAGGTGAGCCGTTGGGTGTGCACCACCTTTTGCTCGTGCATCGCTGTCAGAGATAAACTCCAGCCCTTTGCTTTTGTTCTCGGCTAAAATAGCAGCCAGCTCTGTATCTTCGTCAAAACCAGTAAAATCGCTGTAGCCATATTTAATAACTTGAGTATCCCACTGCCCCATACCGTGCGCATAGCCACGGCTCACATCAAGCTCACCTTTATCATTAAAGCTTAATAATGGGTGAGGATAATCCATTACAGATGCTCTATCGGCCACTGATGCAGCAAAGTTGTGTGCAATCCCTAATGTATGACCAATCTCATGTGCACTTAATTGACGAATACGGTCAAGCGCCATTGCTTGTAAAGCTTTAGCTACTTCATTGCCCTCTAAATAAGGCGCAGCTAGAGCTTCAGCAATTAAAATATCTTGGCGCACACGTAGTGATCCCAAAGTAACGTGGCCTTTTAGAATTTCCCCTGTACGAGGGTCAATTACTGAGCTGCCATAAGACCAACCACGCGTAGCTCGATGCACCCATTGAATTACGTTATAACGGATATCCATAGGATCTGCGCTATCAGGCAATACTTTTACGATAAAGGCATTTTTGTAACCTGCCGCTGCAAATGCATCATTCCACCACTTGCCGCCTTCTAATAACGCTGTTTTTACTGGCTCTGGTACACCTGGATCTAAATAATAGATTATTGGTTCAACAGGCTCACTAATCGGCAATGACGGATCTTTTTTAGTAAGACGATGACGCGGAATATAACGCACTAACATAGAGTCACTTAATGAAGCTGCGTAATCTTTATGTTCAACACTCCAGTAACCAGATTGCGGATGAAACGCACGTGGTGTGTAGTTATCATCAGGTAGTTCAATTAACGAGTGATGCATATGTACAGTTAAAGCATATGGGTCAGCACTGACTTGGCGAATATATTTACCCGGCTTACTACCTTTAAAGGTAAGCACAGCTTCAAGCTCAGTATTTTTCATAAACGCTTTTGAACGCGGCATAAATACCGCACTGCGCTGCTCATCTAAACTAAAGCTACCTTGTTTACGAGCAGCCAGTGTGCGGCTAACACCGTGAACGTCACTTAATAAATAAGGTGTGTAGTCAATTAATAGCGCTTTGGGGCTTTTAGCAACCACTTTAAAGCCTGCTAAAATACTCGACGCAAAGGCTTCTTGAATACTTTTTTGTTCAGCTTTATTACTGGTATTTGCGCGGTAATATGTATTAATTGCTCTGAGCATCACTTTGTCGCCAAAGTGCTCAAACTGCACCAGGTGAGTATTGCCTAATTGGCCACGATCAAGACCTATATCATTCGAACCAACACCATAAGGTAAGCTTTGCTGTAATAAAAACTGTTGCTCTAATTTGTCTACCTTTAAGTAGACTTTGCCATTTTCGGTATCGTAAAAGAATGAAAAATAGCCAGGAAAATGATTCATTTGTGAAGTAAAATCATTTATAGACTTAATTGCTGCGTGCGCTTGGGTTATCATAGTTAGCAACACAGTAAAGAGTATGTAACGTATCAGTGGTATTTTTTGCATAATCTTATCTTTGTTATTCGCGTTTTAAATAAGTTTAAAGGTGATGACAGTATAATGTATCCACTTTAAAATACATCTATTTAAGACGAAATTCAGCGCTAGCTTTGATGATCCCTCTCACCCTATGATTATCATGGCCCTTAACGTTATCAGGAAAATAGAATGCGTAGACTACCCCCAGTATTACTTGAAGACGGTTGCCCTAGAGATTTAATTTCGTTGATCAGAACAGTATTAGCGGCATGTAAAGAAATTTCATTCCGTGTCGGCCAAGGCGCATTATCTGGCGTACTTGGTTCAACCCTCGACGAAAACATTCAAGGTGAAACACAAAAGAAACTTGATGTACTAACCAACCAGCTACTAAAAGACATATTACTGGAATCAGGTTACGTTAAAGCCATCGCATCAGAAGAAGAAGACTACACGGTTGCAGGCAACCCAGATGCAGATTACATCGTAGCGTTTGATCCGCTCGATGGCTCGTCAAATACTGATATTAACTCATTAGTGGGCACTATTTTCTCAATAATGAAAGCGCCTGAAGGCTCTGATCCTGCAGATCAAAGCATTTTTATGCAACCGGGTAAAAATCAAGTTGCAGCGGGCTACGTACTTTACGGCCCATCAACTGTTTTAGCCCTAACGACAGGTAAAGGCACTCGCTTTTTCACTTTAGATAAAACTCACGGCACGTTCTTGTTAACTGAAGATTTCGCTAAAGTACCAGAAGATACCAATGAGTACGCTATTAACGCATCAAACCAGCGTCACTGGCAGCCAGCTATGCAAAACTATATTAACGATTTAATTGCTGGTGATACAGGCCCTAGAGCGCGCAATTTCAACATGCGTTGGATTGCCGCTATGGTGGGTGACGTCCACCGCGTATTATGCCGTGGTGGTATTTTTACCTACCCTACCGACACTAAAGATCCTAACAAACCAAATAAACTGCGTTTACTTTACGAAGCAAACCCAATGGCCATGTTAATCGAGCAAGCTGGCGGTATCGCGTCAACAGGCACTGAGCGTATTATGGATATTCAACCAGATGCCATCCACCAACGTGTAGCAGTGATTTTAGGCTCTAAAAACGAAGTCGAAACCTGTTTGGGATATCATAAGTAACTCTCAGCCTATCTCTTGATCACAAGTCGAGTTCTTTCATAAAAGCATAGGACTCGGCTAGAAATACCAATTTCACCCAGGCATCCCATATGGCTTTTGTGCCGACTCGACCTATTCGTTTGCTGTCATGCCAGCCCCCAGCTTTGCTATCACATAGAACAACCAAAAAGTGGCCAGGCTATGTTGATGGAAATCGTGCTCGATAAAGCCCTTCAAAACTGCTATGTTTTAATCCCAACAACAGCGTTAAACAGCACTGTTTTTCCATTGTTAACCACTAAAATTTAGTAAAAGCCATAGGCAGTTTGGTGGGGAAACAAGCATTTTTGAACGCTTTGCTTTCGGTAAGCCATTGATTTTGTTAAGGCCCAGGCCGCTACTCAATAAGCAGTTCCAAAATATTGTATAAGTGTTTATTCGCTCAACTTGAGCACAATTACTTAAATAAAGTACAATAGAACTATTAAAGGCTTGAGTTACTTGTAACTCAAGCCTATTTATTTTTAGTAGAGAACCAAATTATGGCGCAAACTCGCGGAAATTTATTTATATTATCAGCTCCTTCTGGGGCTGGTAAATCAAGCTTAATCAATGCACTACTAGCTAAACATAACGATATGAAAGTATCGGTATCGCACACGACTCGCTCGCCGCGCCTAGGTGAAGAAAATGCTGTTCACTATCATTTTGTAACAGTCGATGAGTTTAAGCGCTTGATTGAACAAAATGACTTTTTTGAATGGGCGCAAGTATTCGATAACTATTACGGTACTTCTAAGCAAGCTATTGAAGAGCAACTCGCTGCTGGTATCGATGTGTTTTTAGATATTGATTGGCAAGGCGCACAACAGATGCGTAAATTAGTTGATGACGTTAAAACTATTTTTATTCTGCCTCCATCAAAACAAGAATTAGAATCACGCTTAAATAGCCGAGGTCAAGATTCAGCCGAAGTAATTGCTGGACGTATGGCACAGGCGCAATCTGAAAGCTCTCACTATGATGAGTATGACTATGTAGTTGTAAATGATGATTTTAATACTGCACTGGCACAAATTGAAACAATCGTGCTTGCAAAACGCTTGTCGTTGCAGTGTCAGTCAGTTCGTCATCAAGAGCTAATTGCTGACTTAATAAAATAACTATTGATATATTTATAGATAAAAATTAACCACTAGCTATTGGCGAATCTTGCTGGGTGCAGTAAACTACGTCTTTGCTTAAAAATTTATTTGGAGTGCTGAAGATGGCTCGCGTAACTGTTGAAGATGCAGTAGATGCAATTGGTAATCGTTTTGACTTAATTTTAGTTGCGGCTCGTCGTGCCCGCCAAATCGCAGTGGGTGGTAAAAACCCATTGGTTGACCCTGAAAACGATAAGCCAACAGTCGTTGCTTTACGTGAAATTGAACTTGGTTTAGTTGATAGTTCATCAATGGATGTTATTGATCGTGAAGAGCAACAACACCAAGAAGCGGCTGAAATGGCTGCCGTTGCTGCTATCGTAGGTGGCAACCAATAATCTGACTTCCCGGTCTGATTTAGCCAACGGTGTAGTATTTCTACTCTAGCCGTTGGCAATCCCTTCTTTTCATCGTATATTCTTAACATACCGTTACCTATTTGCTTCACGAGAACATTGGAGTGTGAATGTATCTTTTTGAAGGTTTAAAAAAGAAAATATCAGAATACTTGCCACCGGCAGATGTAGAACTGGTACAAAAAGCCTATGTAGTTGCTCGAGAAGCGCACGAAGGTCAAACTCGCTCAAGTGGCGAACCTTATATAACTCACCCAGTTGAAGTGAGCCAAATTCTTGCGGGCATGCATTTAGACCATGAAACTCTCATGGCTGCCTTGATGCACGATGTAATCGAAGATACCGACTTCAGCCAACAAGACTTAGCCGAAATTTTTGGCGACACAGTTGCAGAGCTCGTTGAAGGCGTAAGCAAGCTCGATAAACTCAGCTTTAAAGATAAAAAAGAATTTCAAGCTGAAAACTATCGTAAAATGATTATGGCGATGACGCAGGATATCCGCGTTATTTTAATTAAGCTTGCCGATCGTACTCATAACATGCGAACTTTGGGAGCGCTTCGTCCTGACAAGCGTCGCCGAATTGCAAGAGAAACACTTGAAATTTATGCGCCAATCGCAAACCGGTTAGGTATCCATGATATTAAAAATGAACTAGAGGATTTAGGCTTTCAGGCCCTCTACCCTATGCGCCACAGAGCGCTAAAATCGGAAGTTGCTAAAGCTCGCGGAAACCGCAAAGAAGTTATCTCAAATATTCAAACAGAAATAACAGCGCGCCTTGAAGAAGCGGGTATTGCTGCGACTGTATCTGGACGTGAGAAACACTTATATAGCATCTATAAAAAGATGCTAAATAAAGAGCTATTATTTAATGAGGTCATGGATATTTACGCCTTTAGAATTGCCGTAGAGTCTATGGATACCTGCTACAGAGTGTTAGGTGTTGCGCATAACTTATATAAGCCTATAGAAACGCGCTTTAAAGATTATATTGCCGTACCAAAAACCAATGGTTATCAATCTCTGCACACTTCACTTGTCGGCCCTCATGGCATCCCAGTTGAGATACAAATCCGTACTCACGATATGGATCATATGGCTGATAAAGGGGTCGCAGCACATTGGATGTACAAAAAAGCGGGTGATGGCGCAGGCCACACGGCGCAACAACGTGCTCGTCAATGGATGCAAAGCTTATTAGAGCTGCAGCAAAGTGCAGGTTCATCATTTGAATTTGTTGAAAACGTTAAAACCGAGTTATTCCCTGAAGAAATTTACGTATTTACTCCCGATGGCCGCATCGTCGAGTTACCAATGGGTGCAACAGCTGTTGATTTTGCTTATGCTGTTCATACTGACGTAGGTAATACCTGTGTTGGAGCCCGGGTTAACCGCAAGCCTTACCCACTGAGTCAAGCATTAGATACAGGCCAAACAGTCGAAGTCATAACCAGCTCTGGTGCACACCCAAATGCAACTTGGCTTAACTTTATTGTTACCGGTAAAGCACGCTTAGGGATTCGTAATTACTTAAAGAATCAACATCAGGAAGAAGCACTGCAATTAGGGAGGCGCTTACTTGATTCAGCATTAGGTGAAACAAAATTCAGTGACTTACCTGATGAAAATATAACACGAGTATTGGACGAGCATAATTTAAACACTGTATTAGAGTTACTGGTTGAAATTGGCTCTGGTAATCTAATGAGTATGTTAATCGCTCGGCGCTTGCTGCAAAACGATGATGAAGATTTAAGCGATATAGCGAAGAATGCCAAAGCAACTATCATCGGCACCGAAGGCATGCTGGTTAACTACTCAAAATGTTGCCGCCCAGTGCCAGGTGATGCCATTACTGCCCATATAAGCCAAGGTAAAGGCGTTACCGTACACCGCCAAGAATGTAAAAACATTCGAGGCTGGGAGTCTGAACGCTCTAAATACCTAGTCGTAAAATGGGATGATAACCCTGAGAAAGAATATATTGCAGCCCTGCGCGTTGAAATAATTAACCATCAAGGTGCACTAGCAAAACTAACCAATGTCGTGGCAACTACACAAGCAAATATAGTTGAAATAACGACTGATGAAAAAGAAAGTAATCTCTATGTGATAGACCTTGGGATCACCGTTAAAAACCGTGTTCACGTTGCTAACATCATGCGCCGTATTCGCGTAATGCCTGATGTGCAAAAAGTCTATCGTAAAAAATAATAGGAAAATCATGAATAAAGCATTTATTTCTACCGAACAAGCCCCTGCAGCTATTGGTACATACAGCCAAGCAGTTAAGGTCGGCACTGCCGTTTACCTATCAGGGCAAATACCACTTGTGCCTGAAACAATGGAAGTGATCTCAGAAGATTTTGCTGAGCAAACACATCAAGTGTTTAAAAACGTCAGCGCAGTTTGTAAAGAAGCCGGTGGGACTATTCAGGATTTAGTAAAAGTGAATATCTACCTAACCGATCTATCAAACTTTGCTACTGTTAATGAAGTAATGAGCCAGTATTTTAAAGCTCCTTATCCTGCCCGTGCAGCAATAGGCGTTCGCGCTTTACCTAAAAACGTACAAGTTGAAATAGATGGCATCATGGAATTGCCTTCAACCAACTAAACATATCAGGCATCCAAACTATTAGGATGCCTTCCCCTTCGCGAAAGCCATCCTAATTTCTTGACAGTTATTAATTTCTCTAGCACTCTATAATGATAAAAATAAAACCTTTAACTTTAGCAGTGCAAAAGGATAATGTGTGTTTAAGCTAGCCCATAATGGTAACGTATTACTGGATGTAATAGAGCATTCACCTCCCAGCGCCGCCTTTGTAATTGAAGCGCTTGAACGTTCTAAGTTTTGTGAATGTCGTGTTGATCAAGAGTCCATTAAAGCCTATTTTGATGCACCTAGTAATGAGCGTACTATTGTCGTTGCCAGTAAACATGATGCTACTCTCGTTGTAGCTATCAGTGACGATAAAATGCTTGCAACCGGTGAACTAACATTAGCGCAAGGTGGTAAAGTTCTCGACTTGGATACAGCCAAACAACAATTAATAAAAGCAGGTATCGCAAGAGGGTATAAGCAAGCCTTTTTAGAGCAACTATTACAACAACAATTTGAATTACCTGCAGGACACACTGCGAAAGGAATATTAGCTAAAGGGCGCCTTCCGGTAGATGGGTTATCATCTCGGTTAATACCACAAGTACAAACTTTAAAAGAACGTTTAAATGCCCCCAAACTGCGTGAAGATGGCACCGTTGATATGCGTGACTTCGGCAAGCTCGCAAGTGTTGAGCCGGGTGCACTACTTATTCAACAACAACCTGCAACCCCCGGCAAAGAAGGCTTTACGGTGACTGGGGATTCGCTTTCAGCAAAACCAGGCGAAAGCTTCTCTTTAGTGGCAGGTGAAGGCACTGAAATATCAAAAACAAACCCTTTAGAACTGGTCTCGACTATTTCCGGAGTGCCTGTTGAAATAACCAATGGTATGCGCGTTGATGACATTTATACCATTAAAGACGTAAACGTTAAAAGCGGCCATGTTAACTTTGATGGCAGTGTTATCGTTACCCAAAATATTGAACCTGGTATGAAAGTCACTGCAAAAGGTGATATTACTGTCTTGGGTACTGTTGAGTCTGGCGAACTCACCGCTCAAGGCAATATTACTATCAAGCAAGGGGTTATCGGCCACCAGCTAGATGATAAGTCTTTATCTTGCAAAATTATCAGCGCTGGTGATATCCACCTTTCTCATGCTCAATATAGCTTCATCAGCGGCAACAATATTTTTATTGAGCGCCAAGCGAGCCACTGTATGATGAAAGCCACTCGTTTATTACAAGTTGGTCAAAAAGATAACCCGCAAGGCAAAATATTTGGCGGTGAAGTTCTTGATGCGGGGATGGTTATCGCAGGCGAAATAGGTAATGAATCTGGGGCTAAAATGTTAATCAACATGGTTGCATCAGGGAAAGACATCACAGAAGAGACTGACAACTGTTTTAAGGAGTTAGCTAAAACAGACGAACAGCTCGATACCTTGCAAGCAGCCTTAGAAAAAGCAGATTTAGTTAAAGATGCCGATAAGAAAAAGCAACTTATTGCAAAAATAGGTGCCACTCAACAGCATTACTGCCAACAGGCGGAGCAGCTTGAACAACGTCTTTCAAAATTAGAGCACCATCTGCATGACTTACTTAATAATGCTAATTTAGCTGTTAATCAGGTTCTGCACTCTGGTGTTGAAATTCATATTTTTGATAAGGTGTTGAAAACAAACCGTAACTACCCTCCTTGCAATGTGAAATTACAAGAAGGTAAGATTGAAGTAGAGTTTAAAACTAATTAACTTCAAAGTGAAAAATTCAGAGGCCTTACGCCTCTGAATCTACACTTACTTTAGAGTATTCCTGCTACTTCTTGCTTTAGCTCTTCGCTCCAAACACCAACCTGAACTTGACCAATATGTGGCTTTTGTAACAACAACATTGCTAGTCGAGACTGCCCGATACCACCACCAATGGTTTGTGGGAATTCATTTGCCAGTAGCTGTTTATGCCAATCGAATTCTAAACGCGCTTGATCGGCGGTAATTTCAAGCTGCTTCATTAATGCATCAGGACTTACTCGAATGCCCATTGATGATATTTCAAAAGCATCTTCTAGTACTGGGTTCCAGACAAGAATATCACCGTTTAAGCCACTGTATTGTTCACACGTTTGGGTAGACCAATCGTCATAATCTGGCGCACGTACATCATGTATTTTACCATCACCTAGTTGACCACCAATACCAATTAAAAACACCGCGCCATACTCTTGTGCAATCGCTTTTTCGCGCTGCTTTGCAGTAAAATCTGGATACATCTGACGAAGTTGTTCAGAGTGTACAAAGGTAATTTCCTCAGGTAAAAAACCTGCAATACCAAATTCATCAGCTACGAACTGCTCTGTAGCTTTTAAACCTTGATAGAGTGATTTTACCGTCTCTTTTAGTTTCTCGAGTGAACGTTCTGACGTGGCACAAATAACCTTTTCCCAATCCCATTGATCAACATAAACAGAATGTATCGGACTCAAAGAGTCTTCATCTGGGCGTAATGCCTTCATGTGGGTGTATAACCCTTCACCTACAGTGAAACCATGTTGCGCCAAGGTTTTACGCTTCCATTTAGCCAGCGAGTGTACAACTTCGAATTGACTACCTGGGAGCGTTTTTACCGATACGCTTACTGCGTTTTCTGTACCACTTAAGTTATCTTGAATGCCATCACCCACTTTAGCTAAAATAGGTGCCTGTACTTCAATTAGTCCTAATTGCTGCTCCAGCTGTTGTGAAAAAAATTGCTTAACTTTACTTATTTGCTGCTGTTGCTGCACATAGTGTGAACTCATAATAATTGGCCTCATTCCCAGTTATTGTTACTTGCTTATTTTGCCGCGGCGACAAACTCAATAAAGCAATCCTCAATCATTTGGCAATAAAATTCAATAACCCACAACAAAAACAGTCATAGCATATAATTACAATTAAAATAGTGGTATAAAAAATAAAGATTCAATAATTATAGAGCCAAATTTATATGGAAAATTATCAAATCGATAATCTCGACAAACAGATCCTACATGCCTTAATGGATAATGCCCGAACAGCGTATGCCGAATTAGCTAAACGCTTTGCTGTAAGTGCCGGCACAATTCACGTGCGCGTGGAAAAAATGAAGCAAGCAGGTATTATTACTGGTACGCAAGTAAAGATTGATGCAAAACAACTTGGCTATGATGTGTGCTGCTTTATTGGCATTAACTTAAATAATGCTCGAGATTACCCACAAACCTTGATACTGCTAAAAGAACTTGAAGAAGTGGTTGAGGCGTATTACACCACCGGTAACTACAGTATATTTATAAAGGTAATGACCCGCTCAATTGACCATCTACAAGATGTTTTAATCAATAAAATACAGGCCATAGAAGCAATACAATCGACAGAAACGCTGATCTCACTGCAAAACCCCATTAGCCGCAGTGTTATGCCTTAAGGTATAATCACGTTAATTACGAGTTAAAAGAGAAAATAAAGAATGGAAAACACACGTTTTCATCGAGTTAAAAGTGTATTGGATCGTCGCCAAACAGATTTAACTGTATGCTTAGAAGATGTGCATAAGCACCATAATTTATCAGCCATAGTAAGAAGCGCTGATGCAGTGGGCTGTCACCATGTGCATGCAGTCTGGCCTGAGAATCAAAAGTGGCTTACCAATAATACCTCTGGAGGAAGCAAGAACTGGATTGATACACATCTTCATAAAAATATAGATGATGCAGTCAGTACAATGCGTAGCCACAACCCAAACGTACAAATACTTGCAACACACTTGAGCCCAGATGCAATTGATTATCGTGATATTGATTACACAAAGCCCACCGCAATTATTGTAGGCCAAGAAAAAACCGGGATTTCGCCAACCGCACTGGCCCACGCCGATAAAAATATCATTATTCCAATGCAAGGAATGGCACAATCATTAAATGTATCTGTGGCTGCCGCACTGATTTTATTCGAAGCACAACACCAGCGCTTAAAGGCGGGCTTATACAACCGTGATATGCTGCAAAGTAGCATAAAGCATACGATGCTATTTGAAGGCTGCCATCCAATTATTGCACAAAAGTGCAAAGAAAAATCTTTACCTTACCCTGCACTGGATGACAATGGCGAGATCATCGCAGATGAAGCTTTTTGGCATACACTAAAACATGCTTGATGCCTTGCTTGTTCGCACGTAAACTCAAAAATATCTAAAAATGAAAGTGTTGAGCCTATTTTGTCAAAACCTGATTTAAGCCATTACCCAATTACCGAGCTCAAAGGTGTTGGGCCAAAAATGGCTGAGCGCCTAAAGAAGTTAGGTATTATTACAGTACAAGATATGCTCTTTCATTTGCCGTTACGATATGAAGATCGCACTCGAATATATGCCATCAATGAGCTACAACCTCACAGCCATGTCAGTATTGAAGCCACCATCGAAACCAGTCAAATAACTTTTGGTAAGCGCCGAATGCTGGTGTGCCAAGTAAACGATGGCACTGGTAGGTTAACACTACGATTTTTTAATTTTAGTGCTGCACAAAAAAATGCCATGAGCGGGGGGAAAGTCATTCGTTGTTTTGGTGAAATTCGCCGCGGGCGTGTTGGCTTTGAAATGACTCATCCAGAGTACAGTATTAGCGACACCCCCTCTGAGCAACCTACAGCAACAACATTAACACCTGTATACTCAACAACCGAAGGTTTAAAACAACTCTCTATCCGCGCTTTGAGTGATCAAGCCATTACATTATTAGAGAAATATCACATTGAAGAGTTATTACCCGAGCAGTTTCAACATGCAGGAATAGGACTAACACAGGCCTTACATCTACTTCACCGCCCTAGCAATGATGTAGATGTTACCGCATTAGAGCTTGGTACTCACCCAGCTCAACAAAGGCTGGTATTCGAAGAGCTATTGGCACAAAACTTAAGCTTATTAAAGTTGCGCCAACAAGGTCAGCAAGTAAAAGCCGTCGCGCTTAGTGCTAGCCAGCAACTTGAGAAAAACTTTCTTGCTCAGCTCCCCTTTGCTCCGACTAACGCGCAAAGTCGCGTGGTGAACGAGATTAAAGCCGACTTACAACATGCTTATCCAATGATGCGTTTGGTTCAAGGTGATGTAGGCTCTGGTAAAACCTTGGTAGCAGCATTAAGTGCACTTACAGCAATTGCACAAGGCTATCAGGTTGCATTAATGGCCCCTACAGAAATCCTCTCAGAACAACATGGTATTACCTTTACTCAGTGGTTTACAGATTTAGGCATAACAACTGCTTGGCTTGGTGGTAAAACCAAAGGGAAAGAGCGTAGTACAACACTAGAAAAAATCGCTTCAGGTGAAGCGCAAATGATTGTAGGGACGCATGCGTTATTTCAAGAACAAGTAGAGTTTAATAACCTCGTTCTTATTATTATTGATGAGCAACACAGATTTGGTGTTCATCAACGATTATCACTACGTGAAAAGGGTCGTTTTGGCGACTGCTACCCGCATCAGTTAGTAATGACAGCAACCCCTATCCCTCGAACACTTGCGATGACAGCCTACGCAGATTTAGAAACATCGGTGATAGACGAATTACCACCTGGGCGCACACCAATTACGACGGTGGCAATACCTGATACACGCCGTGATGAAATTATTAACCGAGTAAGAACAGCTTGTAGTGAACAAGGTAGGCAGGTTTATTGGGTTTGTACTTTAATTGATGAATCAGAAGTACTGCAATGCCAAGCAGCCCAAGACAGTGCATTACAGTTAACCCAAGCCCTTCCTGAGCTAAAAGTAGGTCTTGTTCATGGGCGAATGAAACCCGCAGAAAAGCAAGCCGTAATGGGGGAATTTAAAGCAGGCAACATTCACGTATTAGTGGCAACAACAGTCATAGAGGTAGGCGTAGATGTACCAAATGCCAGTTTAATCATTATTGAAAATCCTGAGCGACTGGGACTTGCACAGTTACACCAATTACGCGGACGCGTTGGCCGTGGTGCTGTTGCTTCTCACTGTGTACTACTTTACCACGCGCCACTATCTGTGACAGCACAAAAACGCTTAGGTGTGTTAAGAGACAGTAATGATGGGTTTGTTATTGCTGAGCGTGATCTAGAAATACGTGGCCCTGGGGAGGTGCTTGGCACAAAGCAAACAGGGTTAGCTGAATTTAAAATCGCTGATTTAAGTCGTGATAAACACATTCTCAATCAAGTAAGACCTATCGCAATGCAAATGCTTAGCCAATACCCAGAACAAGTAGAAAAACTCATCCAACGCTGGCTTGCTGGTAAATCGGCTTACGCAAAAGCTTAAAGCATTAAATATACAAAGATACTACAAGGCCCTAAGCGATAGCAATGGGGCCTTAATAATTAATATAGAATCTTAAAACTTATATTCCATACCTAACGCGATATAGTCTTGATCCACATCACTCTCTAAATCATAGGTTGAATAAAAGCCAAACAACTTAATATTCTTTGTAAACTTATGATCAACACCTACTGAGATCGCAGAGTTATTATCACCATCTTTAAAATCAATCGTTTGATACTGTAATTTGAACGTATTGCTATTCAAAGCATATGCCGCATTGACTAAATAGCCATCAGCTTCACCAGTCCCATCAACTTTTTCTTGTTTTTGATACATAGCGCCTAATTTAATATCAGCCACTTTACCTTGAAGACTTGCACGGATGACATCATATCCATTTACTTCGCTATCAGCTGCAATAGATGCATAAAGTTTGCTTTTTTTAAGACCCGAATCTCCATATGTAAGAGCTAATGAATAACCATTCTCTCCTTCACTGCTTTTTTCGGCAACATAAGTTGCAAGTACTTTTAAACCATTAAAGTCATTCGAAGAATAAGTAACCGTATCGCTTAAGCGGTTATCACCTTTAAATAGATTCTTTATATCACCTTCAAGATCGTTAAATAAGTCCAACTTCCCTTGAGATTGCTTTAAAGCTGTATCATTGCGACCAATTACAAGTTGTCCAAAGCCGCCTTGCAAACCAACATATTGATTACGAGAAGTGAAAGTATCTTTTGAGTCATCTGATACATTGACCTGAAATTCAAACTTATAAACAGCCTCTAAACCTTCATGCAGCTTTTCTGAGCCTTTGAACCCGATACGAGATGCATTACTCTTAACCTCAGTAAACGACCCTTCACCTTCATCAGAAGATTGAACTGTTACATTTGCTTTACCATACACATCTACATCAGCAAATGCAGAACAAGACATACCGCTTAGCACTGCTAGTAAAAGGCTAGACTTGGCAAATTTCATAATAATTCCTCAATAAACGCAACTGGCTAATTTGTAAAACAGCTGCAGTTTGCCCAATTTAGATGACAGTAATATTACAACAGAAATATTTATGACTTATTTTATTAATAAAAAACACCGAAAAATGAAATACAAAAGACATGAAACAGTCATGTTACTTATGTATTTTAACTACCAATTCGTGGCGCCAAATCAACTAATAAATTCACAAGCTTTTCAAGCAACTGTTTTTGCTCATTATCTTTATGGTAAGCAACAAAAATATCACGCGATGTATGTTCAACATCAGGAACCTCAAATAATTCACCTTGTTCTATATGACTTTTAACTAATACCTCAGGTATAAACGCACTCCCACCACATTGCAAAATTAAATCTAACGCAATTCGCCCTGTACTGGTTCTAAAATAAGGAGGAGTTCGTCCAGTAAACTGACGCGCATGCCAAAGTGAAAACGACGTACCCCAGTCAACATAAACATATTGGTTATCAAAAAAATTTTCGTTTGCTGCTACTTCATACGCACTCACTGGAATAATCGGCAACTCGCATATTCGCTCAACCACCAACTCATCCACTTTTGGTGGGTCAAATAGAATGGCCAAATCGAGCGTACGCTCTAATAACAGCCGAGTACTCTCTTGTTGTGCTTTAACCTCTGCTACTAACGAAACTCCAGGCATAGCTGAAACAATATTAGTGATACCAAATTGTAAAAATGCATCCCATATATTGGGAGTCCCAGCTAAACTAACTTGTTTATGCATATTATCTGCAAGCGCTACATCAACCTTTGCTCTTTGCATACCGGTTATAATCATTTGCGCATGAGGCAATAAACGCTCACCGGGAGCCGTCAATTGAATATTATTGCGCTGGCGAATAAACAGGTTCACTCCAAGCCCCTGCTCCAATTGACGTATCCTAAAGCTTACCGCAGATTGAGTTATGTATAAGTTTTCAGCCGCTTTACCAAAATGGCGAGTGCGCACAACTTCTACAAACGTTTTTAATAAATCTATATCCAATTATTTATCCTCACGATAAAAATTTTTTGTTTAATAAATTGCGCAACTTGATCCATACTCCAGCATGAAAATAGGGCATGAGGAAACAGCCATGAGCAATGATATTTCACTACTTCGCCAAGCGTTCGTAAGCCAACGCCAGTTTTATGATGACCAAAACTTTCCACGAGGCTTTAGCCGCAGTGGTAACTTCACTTTACTTGAAGCCAGTATTCTTGAGCAACACGGTGTTGTGCTAAAAGGTTTATACAATAAAACCTTGGAACCTCAAAACGAAATTCAAAAACAATTTATCGCAGTGATAAATGGAAACTTAGAACCACATAATGCCATAGAAAGAGCATGGCTAAAGTATCTAAAATTAACAACCTGTAAAACCAAGTTTCATACTTTATTTGGTCGCTCGAAAATGTCGGGGCCTGTACCACAAAACCGAGATTATTATGCAGAGTCAGATGGGATATGAATCAAAATAAGTGATTTACACATAATGTAATTTGCTTTTTTGCGCATTACCAGTTACAACTTGTATAAGATATTTTTCTTATACAAGTTAGTAAACAAGGTGTTGCGTGACACGAAAGATACTCATTATTGAAGATACGCCAACCATCGCCCGTGTTCAACAACATATCGCCATGAAGATTGGCTATGATGCCGACATAGCGGGCTCTCTGGCAGACGCACAGGACTTAATAAGTAAAAATAACTACTATTGCGCAGTGGTGGACTTTATTTTGCCTGACGCGCCTAATGGTGAGGCCGTGCCATGTACTGTGGGAGCAGATATACCCACCATTGTGATGACAGGTAATATAGACTCAACCACACGAGACACCGTTGAAAAGTACCCCATCATTGATTACATCACCAAAGAAAATAAACAAGCTTACCATTATTTAGAAAAACAGTTACAACGCCTACCACGCAATGAAAATGTTAAAGTACTCGTGGTTGATGATTCAGTTGCTACCCGCTTACACATCTGTGAGCTTTTAAGACGACACAAATACCAAATTCTCCAAGCAAATAACGGTATCGAAGCACTTACGATGCTTGAAGCAACACCCGATATAGCCGTTATTATTACCGATAATGAAATGCCTAAAATGAATGGCGATGAATTATGTAGCGAGATTCGCAGGCTTTATAGTAATGATGAAAAAGCAATTATTGGCATTTCAGGTTCAGATGCACCCTATCTATCAGCTCGCTTTTTGAAAGGCGGAGCAAACGACTATCTACGAAAACCATTTAATAATGAAGAGTTTTATTGCCGTTTAAGCCAAAACGTTGACATGCTTGAGCAAATAAACACTATTCGGCTACAAGCAAATACCGATTATTTAACTAAACTCCCTAATAGGCGGTACTTTTTTGAAGAAGCAAGTAAATCGCTAAAGCAACTAAAAAAACAGCAATCAACCTCTGCTATGGCCATGATTGATATCGAT
Organism: Pseudoalteromonas mucoides; assembly: GCF_049257175.1. Taxonomy (NCBI): domain Bacteria; kingdom Pseudomonadati; phylum Pseudomonadota; class Gammaproteobacteria; order Alteromonadales; family Pseudoalteromonadaceae; genus Pseudoalteromonas; species Pseudoalteromonas mucoides. The sequence continues at coordinate 59,163 of NZ_JBMMUC010000012.1, read as the reverse complement.
CATTTTAAAGCAATCAATGACACCTACGGCCACGATACCGGCGATGAGGTCCTAAAAGGGTTATCAATTTGCTTTGCAAAGCACTTTGAGCAACACTTGGTTGCTCGATTAGGTGGTGAAGAGTTTGCTATTTACTTTGCCGATACTAATAAAGATAATGCAATGAAACAATTAGAAACGTTCCGTAGCTTTATTGAATTACACAGCCCCGAGTTTAGCAAAGAGAAAATTAAATTCACTATCTCTGGCGGTTTTGCTCAAGAGCCGGTGTATCAAATTGACGAATTATTAAAACAGGCCGATATAAAATTGTATGAAGCCAAAGAAACCGGTCGTAATAAAGTCGTTGCTTAAACTGGTTTGGTTGGCATAGGATTATTTTCACGCTTACGTTTTTTTGATTGTCGGTATGAATCCCAACTAAAAATAGCTAAAGCACTCCAGATACACGCAAATGTCACGACTCTTTCACTGCTAAAGACTTCCCCATAAAACATCACTGCCAAGATAAACATTAAACTTGGCCCAATATATTGGAAGAAGCCTAAAGTTGTGTACTGTAAACGCTTAGCCGCTCCCGTGAAACAAAGCAGCGGTAATGTAGTAATAACACCCGCGCTAATCAACAATAAATTAGTATGCCACTCATTTAACGTTAAGTTAGAGCTTGTAGAGGGTGTCATAAAGCCCCAATAAGCAAGAGCAACTGGTAATAAAATTACCGCTTCGAGTAATAAGCCTGGCAAAGATTCTATTGGCAGCTTTTTGCGTAATAACCCGTAAATAGCAAACGAACCCGCCAATGAAAATGCAACAACAGGAAAAGAGCCAAAACTGATCAACTGTATTGCCACACCACTCAATGCCAAAGCCACCGCGAGCCCTTGCCACTTACGTAGCTTCTCCCCTAAAAACACCATGCCAAGTAATACATTTAATAATGGGTTTATGTAATAGCCTAAGCTTGCATCAAGCATATGATCGTTATTCACAGCCCAAATAAATAAGCCCCAATTAAAGCCTAAGAGGGTTGCCGTTAAAGCAAGCATTAATAATAACCTAGGTTGCTTTATCACATGTTTAATTTTATGCCACTGCCTCATCACTGAGACAATTACAATAATAAATAAAACGGACCATACAACACGGTGCATGAGTATTTCAAATGCTGATATATGCTGTAATAGCTTAAAATAGATAGGCGCAAGGCCCCACATAAAAAAGGCTAAGCAGGCTAAAATAACGCCTTTACGTTGTTCAGGGTTAGTTGGCATAAAAATATTCTAAACATGGAAAAGGCGGCTAGTTTACTCCCCGAATAGGGTTTTATCCAACTAAATAAGTCCCAGTGCCGAATGCTATTTGCACCCCCTGCTCATTATGCAGTTCCATTCTACACACACATACCTTATTACCCGAACGAATAAGCTTGGCACTGGCTGTAAATTCAAGTCCTTTACCTGGGCGTAAATAGTCAGTTCGCAGATCAATCGTGCCTAAAGTGGCCAACTTCTTTTGAATACTTAACACATCAATTTCTTCTAGCTTATCAATAATAGAAGCCGCGGCAAGCATGCCGCCGACATTATCAAGCACAGCAGAAATAACCCCTCCATGAAGTATTTTTTGAGTAGGGTTGCCAATAAAAACATCCTGCCATGGGAACGTAATTTGTGCTTGCTCAGAATCAAGTGATTTCACACTGATTTGTAAAAACTGATTAAACGGCATTTTTTCTACAAATACGTTTGCCACCTGGCTAATTAACATTGTTTTATTCATTATTATTGTCTGTCTTTCATAACTGGTAAGATGAGTAAAGCACAACTAAAAGAAAAGTGCGATAAAAAGCACCTATGCAAGGTCGCCTAAAAGCTCTAAAATAGCTGCGATGAATACACAGACCCCAACTCCAAGCACTATAGTACGCACTCCAGCAGCCATACTTAAACAAGTATTTGGTTATAGTGAATTTCGTGATGGCCAAGAAGCAGTAATTAATGCAGCTCTGAACGGCCAAGACTCTCTTGTACTGCTACCTACTGGTGGCGGGAAATCTGTGTGCTATCAAGTTCCTGCGCTAGCTTTCGATGGTTTAACAGTCGTTATTTCGCCATTAATTTCTTTGATGCAAGACCAGGTTGCACAGTTGCAAGCTCTTGGAGTTAAAGCTGCCTACGTCAATAACAGCCTTAATCGAGACGAACAACAGCAAATCTATCAGCAATTACACAATGGTGTAATCAAGCTGTTATATGTTGCCCCTGAAAAAGTTCTGCAAAGAGAGTTCTTAGAACGCCTTAATCACTTGAATATCAGTTTATTTGCAATCGACGAAGCACATTGTGTATCGCACTGGGGCCATGATTTTAGACCTCATTACTGCCGTCTAAGTGAACTAAAACAGCACTTTCCTGCAGTACCAATGATGGCACTGACCGCAACCGCCGATAAAGCAACTCGTTTTGATATAGTTCAACAATTAGGTCTGCAAAACCCATATATTCATACAGGCAGCTTTGACCGGCCAAACATTCGTTACACCATAGAAGAAAAATTCAAACCTCTAACACAGCTTCTTCGCTATTTAAAAGAACAACAAAATCAAAGCGGAATTATCTATTGCACGAGTCGTAAACGAGTTGACGATATTGCCGAAAAACTGGCTGACGCAGGCTTAAATGCCGCCGCTTACCACGCAGGCATGAGTAACGAGCAACGTCAATTTGTACAAACAGGCTTTGCCCGTGATGACATTCAAATAGTGGTTGCAACCGTTGCCTTTGGTATGGGTATTAACAAGCCCAATGTACGTTTTGTATTGCATTACGACATTCCAAAAAGTATTGAAGCCTACTACCAAGAAACTGGTCGAGCTGGCCGTGATGGACTCGCTGCAGAAGCCATTATGTACTTCGACCCTGCTGATATTGGTCGAGTTAGGCGATTTTTTGAAGATATTGAAGATGAGCAACGTAGACGAGTTGAAGAGCAACGTTTCAATGCGATGGCAAGCTTTGCCGAAGCCCCAACTTGTAGACGACAAATTTTATTAAATTACTTTAGTGAATATCAGCGCGAGCAATGTGGCAACTGCGACATATGTATAAACCCGCCAAAAACTTTTGATGGTACGCTCGTGGCTCAACAAGCACTTTCTTGTGTTTACCGTGCTGAACAGCGCTTTGGCTTGGGATATATAGTAGAACTATTGCGTGGTGCCAATACGAGTAGAATTCGTGATAACAATCATCACCAGCTCAGTACTTATGGTATAGGTAAAGAGCGAAGTAGCGAATTTTGGCTCAGTATTTTGCGCCAATTGATACACCAAGGCTTATTAAGCCAAGATATCACCCAAGGCTCAGCGCTGCGTTTGACCGAAGGCGCTCGTGCGGTTTTAAAAGGTGAATACGCTTTGCAAATGGCTGAACCGCGCCTGCAAGCTAAACATGTTTACCAAGATAAACTCGCGCAATTTAATTACGATAAAAAACTATTTGCTAAACTTCGAGCCTTGCGTAAGCAACTTGCTGATGACGATGATGTACCACCTTATGTGGTATTTAACGATAAAACACTGGCAGAAATGGCACAGCTAATGCCGACTAACGATAGCGAGTTTTTAAAAGTGTCAGGTGTTGGCTTTACCAAACTTAATAAATACGGCAGCCCATTTTTAACAGCTATTCGAAACTACCTCGCACAGCCATAAATAACGAGAAACACAATGACCGACTTTCAATTAGATAATCAGCATAACGCTATTATTGTCACCCCTAGTCAAATGCCAAATGACGATGATTTTGAGCTTTGGGCACATTTATTATTACATATGCCACAGATCAAAATAGCTGAATTTGAAGCCGGTGCAGATCGCCATCAGTTGCGTTTTAACTATGAACATCAAAACTTCAATTTGAACTTTGAACATTATAGTAATAGTGTGTGGATCAATGGTGAGGGCGTTGAAGCTGAGCATTTACTTGCGGCTCTAACACATTATTTAATAACTCAGATGCAATAATCAACTAGACATTAGCGACCACATAGTGTTTAGTAGATAACACTAAATGAGGGAATTAAATGGTCGTAAATAGGTATCGGAAAACATTACTGCTTAGCTACTGTAGCATGGTTATATTTAGCCCTCTAATAAAGGCTGATTCTATCGAAAGTAGCGGATGTAGTAACCAACGAACTATTACCCCTGCAGAGCAAAATTTGCGCCGCCAACTAGAAGGCGATGAGCGACTCCCAAAAAAAACAGCGAGTGCTAAAATAGCAAATATCAATTTAGATCAGCTCAACGTATTCAATACCCAATTAGAAGCAGAAAACAACGCGCTGTTTAGATTCGCCAACCGCGTCCATATGACGACAGAGCCTGACGTAATAAAAAATATTTTACTCTTTGAACCAGGTGACGAATACCAACCCAAAAAACTTTCAGAATCCGAGCGCCTTTTACGCAAGCAAAACTACTTATACGATGCAGATATTAGTGCTGAGCTTAACTGTGATGGCAATATAGATGTTAACGTTGAAACCCGTGATTTATGGACTCTATTACCAGAAATAAGCTTCAGTCGAACTGGTGGAGAAAATAAATCCAGTATTGGTTTTCGTGAATCTAATTTATTTGGGTGGGGTAAACGCTTATCTATCTCTCGCACTAGTGATGCTGACCGCGATGGCTATTTGTTTGTGTATGATGACCCTAATATACTTTCTAGTCGCTACCGTGGTCGTGTAGAGTATTCAGATAACGACGATGGTAAACGCCATTTATTAGAATTGACCTACCCATTTTACTCAATCGATACTCCTTATAGTTATGGCCTTATTAGCTATTCAGATCAGCGTCTTGAGTCACTTTACAAACGTGGTGAAGTGTATAGTGAGTTTGAACAAAAAACCAATTACAACCAATTACATTTTGGCCACTCAAAGCAATTAGGTAATAGTTGGACGCAGCGTTTGAGTGTTGGCTACATTTTTGAAGAACACTCATTTAATGCTATACCAGCGACTCATACACCATTGGCCGAAAGCCGAGATTTGAGTTATCCCTATGTTCGCGGTCATTGGTTTGAAGATCATTTCATTAAAGTGCGCAATTTTGACAGCATTTACCGCACTGAAGATTTAAACCTCGGCTGGAATGTAAAAGGTTTAATTGGTTACTCTAGCGAAGAAATAAGCGACGACGATAGCCGTGCTGTGTATTCATTTAATGCTAAAAAAGCTCACTTTAGTGGTGACAACACCCTATGGCGTTTTTATGCCAGCCTGGATGGTTACTGGAACGAACAACAAAGCGAAGTCGAAAACCTGTTTGCCACCAGCCAAGTGCAATATTATTTAAATACCAGTTTTGAGCAATCTTGGTACGCTAAAATACGTCTTGATTACGCAAAGAACCTCACACACGATAAACAGCTTAATTTAGGTGGTGATAACGGCCTACGTGGTTACCCTCTTAATTACCAGCAAGGTGATCGAAGCTTTTTAATCAACTTGGAAAAACGTTATTACTGGGAATACGACTTATTGCAATTATTTAAGGTCGGTGGTGCTGCCTTTGTTGATATTGGACGCGCATGGTTCGACGATAAACACAATGGCGCCAACGGACAAGTTTTAAAAAATGTAGGCTTGGGTCTCAGGCTTGCGCCGAGCCGTGCAAATGCAGGCACAGTGATCCACTTAGATATCGCAGCTCCGATTGATAGAAGTGATGATGTTGATTCTGTGCAATGGTTGGTAACTGTTAAAAACTCCTTTTAAAGGCTGCTAGAAAGGCTAAAATAACTAAACTGTGCAACTGATTTGGATAAACTGTGGAATTACTTGATATTCTTAGTATGCAATATAAATGGGTAGTAACCTTCGTTGCCTTATTAACCTTCCCTTTACTGTTAAAATTCACCAAAAAATTACTCGAAAAAACCATCAAAGGTAAAGTCGATATTCACCGAAAATATCGCGCAGAGCTACTGCTAAAAATTATCCTCGCGATTGTGATGATATGCTTAGTATTAGTATTTTGGGGCATTGAACTACGTGGCTTACTTGTTCTAGGCTCATCTCTTTTTGCTATGCTCGGCGTCGCTTTATTTGCCGCATGGTCACTGCTGAGTAACTTAACCTCGTTTTTATTGATGTTTATACAAAACGACTGCCGGGTTGGTTACTGGGTACGAGTCATTGATGGAGCTAACTTTGTTGAAGGCCGTATTGTTGAAATGGGCTTGATGAATGTTGTGTTAGAACATATTGATGGCCATCGTGTTATTTACCCTAATAACCTATTTGTAACGCGCCCTGTTATGGTTTTGAACAAAGAGCCCAAACCGACGAAGCCCGCTGCAATAAAAAGAATCTTAGGCCCTAAAAAACCTAACTAAAAAGGCGCTTGTCAGTCACCCAACAAGCGCCTTATTACAGCAGATTTAATTAATTATTTAAATCTGCTGTTTTGAGTTCATCGTCTAAATCATTAATGCCATCAATAAAGGTTTCGAGCTGTTGTTCCACTAAGCTATTCGCATGAGCAAAGTAAGCAATATGAAACACAGCATCGCCTTCATTAACCAGTGGCATAGTTTGCTGACCAATAACAATACCACTTCTGGGCGCTAATAACTCAAGCTCAGCATCCCCCAAAGGGCTGCTTATATAAGCTAAGATCTGTCCTTTAGTGACTCTTTCTCCTAGCGATACTTGCGCACGAACAATCCCATCAACTTCAGCGCGCACCCAACTGGTTGAACTTGCGATAATCGGCTCTGGTAGCTTTTTAGCGCGTTTACCTCGAATCATTTTCAAGTGGCGCATCACATAATCGACCCCTTGCATACCTGCTGCAATGGCAATGGGGTCAAACCTAAGCGCTTCACCCGCTTCATAGGTAATAACTGGAATACCTAAATTAGCCGCTTCACTACGTAAAGAACCATTACGCAGTGAAGCGTCAATTACCGCTGGCGTACCAAATGCTTTTGCCATTTCAGCCGTCGCTTCGTCGCTTAAGTTTGCCCTTATTTGCGGCAAATTAGTTCTGTGTATAGCGCCAGTATGTAAATCAATAATATGGGTGCAGTGGACTGCCACTTGCGAGAAAAACATATGCGCCATGCGACCCGCTAATGAGCCACGTATAGAACCTGGAAAACTACGGTTCATATCACGACGATCAGGCAAGTAACGAGATTTATGAATAAACCCAAAAACATTAACAATAGGCACAGCAATCAAAGTACCACGCAATTGGCTGGCATCTATTTTAGCAAGCAGCTGGCGCACAACTTCAACACCATTGAGCTCATCACCATGGATAGCAGCGCACACCATCAGCACAGGGCCTTCTTGCACCCCGTTAACCACTTCAATAGGGATATTTAACGGAGAGTGGGTATAAAGCTTTGCGGCCTCAAGTGCTAGCGTTTTTCGCTCCCCCACCCCTACTGTTTCACCTAATAAAGAAAACGCACTATTTATATTAACCTTTGCCACGTGTTGCGGTCCCTTTTGTTACTGCTGCTTTTTCAATAAAGTCGATCACCATGCCTGCAATGTCTTTACCTGTGGCAACTTCAATGCCTTCAAGGCCAGGAGATGAGTTTACCTCCATCACTAACGGGCCACGATATGAGCGCAGTAAATCAACCCCTGCGACATTTAGCCCCATAGCTTTCGCAGCCGCGACCGCAGTTTTACGCTCTTCAGGCGAGATACGAACCAAAGTCGCGCTACCACCACGGTGTAAGTTTGAACGAAACTCCCCCTCTTGCGCTTGACGCTTCATTGCAGCAATAACTTTGTCACCTAATACAAAGCAACGAATATCCGCGCCACCGGCTTCTTTAATGTATTCTTGCACCATGATATTCGCTTTTAAGCCCATAAATGCTTCAATCACACTCTCGGCAGCTTTACGCGTTTCGGCCAATACAACACCAATGCCTTGTGTGCCTTCTAATAACTTGATCACCACTGGCGCACCACCCACCATCTCAAGTAAGTCTTTTACGTCATCAGGCTTACTAGCAAACCCTGTTACCGGCATGCCAACGCCTTTACGTGATAATAACTGTAATGAGCGCAATTTATCGCGAGAACGTGAAATAGCCACAGATTCATTTACCGGAAATACATTCATCATTTCAAACTGACGTAAAACAGCACAACCATAAAATGTAACCGATGCGCCAATACGTGGAACAATCGCATCAAAATCTTTTAAATTTTCGCCACGATAATGGATCTCCGGTTGCTCAGAGTTAATATTCATATAACAACGCAATGCATCAATGACCTTTACTTCATGACCACGTTGCTCTGCGGCCTCGATTAAACGACGCGTTGAATACAAATTTCTGTTACGAGATAAAATACCAATTTTCATAGTTAAAACCTTAACTACCTAATAAATGAGATAAAGCCGGATCAACGACTATGCGATTTTCCATTGCTGTACGCCCTAGTAACATTCTAAACTTCATATTTGAGCGACGAGTAAGCGTCACCTCAATAGGCCAGCTGTTGTTACCTGCATGGAGCATGGTTTCAATAAAGTAACGTAATTGGCGCTCTCCACTAGAGCTGGTGACATACTTTATTTTTTTTACTTTTGCTTCACATACCACCTCGGTATGCTCGTCATTTTGCAAAGGCTGAGCTATAAATTTCACCCATTTTTCACCCTCGCGGTCAAATTCTTCAATATTAATTGCATGTATACATGACGTACGGGCGCCCGTATCAACTTTGGCTTTAATTTTAGCTATACCAAGTTCGGGTAAACTTAGCCACTCACGCCAACCAACTGTTATTTTTGCCGTCATAAATGTGCCCTTTAATAAAAAAATGACTTATACGCGATTGCCAAATAAACACCAACGAAATAAATTACTCTTATCGATAAAAAACTTTAATTGACCTGACCTTAACTATAGTCAACTATATTCACCATAAAGCATTAATGGAAATCTTCTATGTTCAACGGCTTACTTCACGCAGTGCTACTCGATGGCAAAGGCGGTGCACGCACACTAGACACTAGTAGCACTCTTGATAATTGGCAACCGCAGCAAGGAAAACTTTGGCTGCATTTAGATTACTCTCAAGATCAAGCGGTTGACTGGCTAAGAAACAGCAAGCTTTTGACTGATTATGAATTAGAATCATTAATTGCCGATGAAACTAGACCGCGCCTAAGTAAAGCAGCTAAAGGCTCGATGTTATTTTTACGAGGAGTAAACTTAAACCCAGCACAAAGCCCTGAAGACATGGTGTCACTACGGCTATTTATTAATGACGACATTGTGATCACGACTCGTAAACGTCGCTTGTTATCAGTGCAAGATGTGCTGGATTCATTAATGCAAAACGATGGCCCATGTAATATTTCTGAGCTTGTGTGTCATTTAACACAAAATTTGACGTCTCGAATGCAAAGTGTAATTGATGAACTCGACGATACTGTAGATATTTTTGAAGGTGAAATTGACGAGCCTACAAAACCCTTTGATAACCAAGGCTTATCACAACTGCGTAGACAAACCATTGCTTTAAAACGCTATATACGCCCACAAAAAGAAGCATTAAGCTCGCTTGCAACTCACCGTTTTACATGGCTAGAAGAAACCGATAAAGCCAAACTAAATGAAACCACTAACTTACTAGTCAGATACCTTGAAGAATTGGACAGTGCAATTGAACGTGCCCAAATAATTCAACAAACAATCACCAATCAAGTGTCAGAGCAACTTAACCAGCGTATGTATGTAATGTCTGTTGTTGCCGCGTTATTCTTACCACTAGGCTTTTTAACAGGCCTGCTCGGCGTTAACGTGGGAGGGATCCCGGGCACTGATAACCCGTATGCGTTTAGCGCATTTGTAATATTTTTAATCGTGCTTACTGGCGGTATTGGCGTTTATTTTAAAAATAAACAATGGCTTTAATTTTATCTAGGCGGACTTTATGTTCGCCTTGAGGCAATTCCAACAACAAAAACTCTCCCAGCCCTTTATGGTTTTCAAGATTAATCGCTTTACCTGTTAGTGTTTCATCGTCAGTTGTTGTAATTGTGACCTTAGCTTGCTGTATACAAAAAAGCTCAAACTGATCGTAATCACCACACGCAATTGGTTGATAAGCCATAATTGTTCTCAAAAGAGTAAAGTTAAAGTATAACAAAGGAAATTGGATGATATATGAGAAAAGCAAATGGCGCTCTCGGCAGGAATCGAACCTGCAACTTAGCTTCCGGAGAGCCACGTGATATCCATTTCACCACGAGAGCACATTTGTTGCCGCCACACCGACTCGCGATATCGATGCTTTAGCACGGGCAATAATAAAGACATCTTCAACTAAATGCTAGCATCTGTTGCTTATATGCTCATTAATTAGACTAAATATAATAATTTACTTCACAAGCGGGTAAAAAACGGCTATTAAATAATACTGAACAAAAAATAATAACCATTTTGTAACATATCTCAGGTTATGAAGCCTTCTTTTATAAAAGGGCTAAGCACGGGGAAGTAAATCTATGAGTTTAATGTCAACCGAGCAAGTGGCAGAGTTTTTAGGAGTTAAAGTGGAGCGTGTTAAACGCCTAGCAAGAGAGAGTTTACTTATTGCTAAAGGAGAAGATGCCAATGGTGAACCACAGTTTGACGCTGATGAAGTAACGAAGTATAAAGAGCTAGCTGCACGATTTGGTGGTTTATAGCTAAACTCTTTACTGTTTCACTGCTGGTTTATTTAATTAAATACGCCAGCTGCTTATCCAATATCTCAACTTTTTCCTTCACTCCACGCTCGTGGTACCAACATATACACAACACTAAAAACACCACTTGGTAGTGCTTCAGTTTTTCTATTGAGAAGTTAAACGGGTGCCCTTGAGACAAACAGCATTGGTAAGTGTTAAGTAACGCCATTTTTTGCTTAAGGTTTAACTCAAAACTAACCACTAGTGCAGCTAAGTCAAAGTAAACATCATTGCTTTTAGCATACTCAAAGTCGATTAAATACATACCCGATGAGTTAGCGATAATATTTTCTTTGACTAAGTCATTGTGACAAAAACCATCATCTCTAGGTTGACTGTAAATATACTCAAGCGATGCCTCAACAGTTTGTTGATAGCTTTGGTAAAGTGCGCTGTTACGGTAATAGTCAAGCTCGTATTTTATATCCATCGGCTCTGTTGACACTGTATGCTGATGTAAACGTACCAGCTTATTGATAAGCTTTGCGGTGTAACTACCTTGTGCTATATCGCCCTCAATATATTCAAAAATAGCGAGCCTGTTCGCTTTATCTGTCCACATTGGCGCGGGGCAAACTTGCTGCGTTGCAAATGTTGCTTGTGCGGCTAACCCAACCTGTGGCCAATGATCGCGATAACATTTCAGTAAGTAGGCGCAGTTGCCTGTGCGCACTAAAAAATTGTCATTACTTAATCCACTGTGTAAACGTTCACTACTTAGAATATTCAGCTGTGGGTTAAAAGCGCTAAAGATAGCGCTTATTTTATCCAAAGTCATAATGGGTCTTACAACTGCGCTAATGGTTTAGCTTGGTCTTGCTCGTACTCTTCGTACCAGGTTTTAAAACCCCACGCTGCCATAATGGTGTAGAACACAAACAAGGCTAGCGTTGGATAATAGCCCTTTTCATAATATAAATACATTGATGCAGCATCAATGACTATCCAATATAACCAATTCTCAAGCACTTTTTTAGCCACTAAATACGTCGTCACCACGGCAAAGCAAGTGGTAAAGCTATCTAAATAGGCAAAGTCTGCATGAGTGTAGGTTGTCATGATATACCCAAGAATGAGGGCAACAAGAGAAGTAACAGCAATAATAACTAAGTGCTGATTTAACCGCCATGAGGTGATTGCCAACTCATGTTTATTCGCTCCCCCCTTGCGCCACACTAGCCAACCATAAACGGCCATGTACATATAATAAAAGTGCAATAACGACTCCATTAATAAAGCGCCGTTCCAATACATTATGGTATAAATTAATGTACTAAAAAATGCCGCGGGCCAACACCAAAGGTTTTCTTTGATAGCTAGCAATAGGTAGGCCATAGACAACGCCACCGCGATATATTCCCAATGCGACATTGCAGTAAAACCAGCCAGAGTTTGATTTATAAAGTCCATTATTGGCTCACTAAGGTATTAATGGTTATTCAGGAGAAAGATCGCCAGATAAAAACTTACATACAAATATGGCTTTACCAAACTCTTCATATGAACGTTTTATTTCGGTATTCAGTACCGACATAACTAAATCGTAATCGCCAAAAATTTGGGTTGATAACGTGTTTGTGATGACTTTTAAATCATCATACGTATTTAAACGGTCGATAAACCCTTTAATAAATGGAATGTAATCCTGATGCAGTGGGTATTTACTGATCTCTACAGATAATTTCATTGTTAATTGTTCCCATCACTAAAAATAGTGTCGTTATTGTAACTCGGCGTTGCTTACAAGTCATTCAAAGGTAGAGAGGATGGCAAAGAAGGTGTAAAATCAGGTTAATTTAGTTTTCCTTTTGAGCACCCTATGGCACGACGCATTACGTACACCTTTAAAAACCAACCTCGTGAAATCAATTTTGCTAAAGATAAGTACCAAGATATGTATCAAGCAATTGCAGCAGCAGAAGGCATCGATTTAACCAACTATTTAAATATGGTACGCCAAATTGAAATGACCTCTAAAGGTTCTGCAGCGGTGCGTAACTTTCGCGATCAAGAGTTTGCTCGAATGGGTTTTGCTGATATCTACTTTATTAAAGAATAGCCTTAATCGAGATACTCGTAGCTCACCCGCGGGGTAATGTTACACAGTAATTCATAAGGGATAGTCGTTGCACATTGCGCTATCTCTTCAACAGGTAATTCTGGCCCCCACATTACGACCTCGTCACCTACTTTGATATTGTCGCTATTGTTACCTATGTCCACGCTTATCATATCCATAGATACATTACCGGCAATGCCATAGCGTTTATCGCCAATTACAACTGGGGTACCATGCTTTGCATGACGTGGATATCCATCGCCATAACCCATTGCAACTACAGCAAGTTTAGTTGGCGTGTCACTTTTCCAGCGCCCGCCATAGCCTACACATTGCTGCGCATCTACATCTCGAATCGCAATAACGCGGGTGGTTAAACGCATGACAGGTTTTAACCCATGATCACTGCCTATTGCACCTAGCATAGGTGATACGCCATACATCATCAAACCTGGGCGCACCCAGTCACCATGCCCATTAGGCCAGGCGATTATACCTGCTGAATTTGCTAAACAATGTGCTTGTTGCTTGCCTGCAACTAGCGTATCAAACAAAGCAATTTGTTTAGCTGTTTTGCTATCATTAATATCATCTGCACATGAAAAGTGAGTCATTAAATTAATGCTATTCTTAGCGTTTTGGGTGACGCTTAAGCGCTGATAAAAATCATCTAATTGCTCTGGCGCAATACCTAACCTATGCATGCCAGTATTTATTTTTAACCAGCAACTAATTGGCGCGTCAAGTTTTGCTTGCTCAAGTGCGATGAGCTGATTTTCATCGTGAATTATTGTTTGGAAGTTATTGGCTAATAGAATGGGTAAATCATCAGGATGAAACACACCTTCTAACAATACAATAGGCTTTGTAAGGCCACCAGCGCGTAGTGCTAATGCTTCGTCAATTCTTGCCACGGCAAAGGCATCTGCATCATTTAAATACTGTGCTATTTTAACTAAGCCATGGCCATAGGCATTGGCTTTTAATACTGCCATCACTTTACTGTTAGGCGCAAAATGCTTCACTTGCGTAAGGTTATGCGCAAGGTTAGTTAAGTTAATTTGAGCGACAGCTAAACGCATTAGTATTCATCATCAACGGCTGGGCCCGCGTAATTATCAAAGCGCGAAAATTGCCCTTGGAAGGTTAACCGAACTTTACCGATTGGGCCGTTACGTTGCTTACCGATAATAATCTCAGCAATGCCTTTTTCTGTACTGTCTTCGTTATAAACTTCGTCACGGTATATAAACATGATCAAATCGGCATCCTGCTCGATTGAGCCTGATTCACGTAAGTCAGAGTTGATTGGACGTTTGTCAGCACGTTGCTCTAGGGTACGGTTAAGCTGAGAAAGTGCTACAACGGGGCATTTTAGCTCTTTAGCTAAAGACTTAAGTGAGCGTGATATTTCAGCAATCTCTAAAGTACGGTTATCCGATAAACTAGGCACTCGCATCAACTGCAAGTAATCGACCATGATCATACTAATACCGCCGTGCTCACGGGCAATACGACGTGCTCTAGAGCGTACATCGGTTGGCGTTAGGCCTGATGCATCATCGACATACATTTTGCCTTTTTCCATTAACAAACCCATGGTTGACGATAAACGTGCCCAATCTTCATCATCCAATTGACCGGTACGTACTTTGGTTTGATTAATACGACCAAGGGATGCCAGCATCCTCATCATAATTTGTTCTGAGGGCATCTCTAGTGAGTAAATAAGCACGGGCTTGTCTTGCGTCATTGCGGCGTGTTCGGCTAAGTTCATCGCAAACGTAGTTTTACCCATCGATGGACGCGCTGCAACAATGATTAAATCCGATGGCTGCAAACCAGTTGTCATTTTATCTAGATCAGCATACCCAGTACTTACCCCAGTCACACCATCTTGCGGTGATTGATAAAGCTCTTCGATTTTATCAACGGTTTTTTCAAGTATGTTATGAATGCTTTGCGGGCCTTCAGTGCTTTTAGTACGTTGCTCAGCAATTTTAAATACTCTGCTTTCTGCAAAGTCGAGCAAATCGTGGCTTGTTCGCCCTTCTGGATTAAAACCAGCCTCTGCAATTTCGTTGGCAACACCAATCATTTCACGAACAACAGCGCGTTCACGAACGATATTGGCATACGCATCGATATTTGCAGCACTTGGGGTATTTTTCGCAATTTCAGCTAGATAGGCAAAACCACCAATATTACTTAGTGTATTCTTTTTTTCTAAGCTTTCAGAAATCGTGATTAAATCAATCGGATCGCCTATTTCTGCAAGCTCAACCATGGCTTCAAAAATAAGCTTATGGGTACGGGTATAAAAGTCTTGCGAAACGACCAATTCAGCAACACGGTCAAAGGCTTGATTATCAAGCATTAAGCCACCTAAAACAGATTGCTCAGCTTCAATGGAATGGGGAGGAACTTTAAGGGTGTCGACTTGTTTATCTGGTTTAGCCATAACTTCGCAATACTAACAGTGAATAGCCCTATTCTATCGACTTGCTGGGGTTGTGAAAATAGCTAAGCAGGAATTCTTTTCCTGCTTAGCCTTTTGAAGACTTTATGACTAGTTATGTTTTTTTAATTCAATGCGCCCACTTATGGTATCCATTTCTACATCAGCATTGCCACCATTTATACTGAATTCAAGCTCGCTGGCCGGGCCATACTTCGCCTTATTCACTTTATCTGAACTTAATTTGTTGATAATTTTACCATTAGCGTGCGCTTCTATTTCAAACTCTGCTGATACATCGACTGGGAAATAAAACTCAGCATCTCCACTGACTGACTCAAAGCGGACATCTGCTTTATCAAGTAGACGATTAATACGCACTTCTGCTTCGCCATTAACTGTGTTAATGCGTAATTTTTTAATAGTATCAAGGGTAAAATCGATATCCCCATTAACATTCTCTAATCGCACATATTGCGCTTTCGACGTTGATTTAATATCACCATTTACAGCTGTAAAACGTAACGTGCCTTGTGAGTTTTTATCGTTAATTTCACCATTCACGGTTTCATAACGAATATCACCATTTAGGTTTGTTGCATTCACATCACCATTAACCGTTTCTACGCTTATATCCCCTTCAATGGCTGATAGTGTAATATCACCATTCACTACATCAATCTCTGCTCCATTGCTTAATTTGCTAGCGATAACATTTACATTCACGCCTGATAACTCTAATTCACTACTGTTAGGCATGAAAATAACCAGCTCAGAGCCATCTCCACTATTCCAACCCAAATTACCACTACGTGGCATTTTTACAATAAACTCAATACGATCGTCTTCAACTTCAAGGCGGTAACCTTTAGCTTTATCATCAAGTTCACCACTGATTTTAAGCTCAGCTTTATCCCAACCTTCAACACGCACATCACCACGCTGGTTATCAATAAAAATACGCTTACTAGCTGGTACACTAATTTGTTCATCGATTTTTTGTCCTGCTGTTGCCATCAGTGGCAACAACCCTAATGCAAAAATTAATGCTTTCATTTCCTACTCCTAAATTGTTTGCCACTTAGGTGCATGCACCTTATTAATTAAATCTAATTGTTGTTGATAAACTTGCGCTAACATACTTAACAGTGCTGAGTTATTAGGTTCATTCTCAAGCGCTTGTTTTATTGCGCTTTCAGCTTCTTCAAGTTCATTCAATTGTTGCTGCCAATTATCTGTAACCGCTGGGCTACCTTCGTATTGCACCAGTAAACTTTGTTTTTGCTTTGCAAAAAAATCACTCATTGCCACAACACTGTTAGTTTGCGGTGTTTTTATAAATAACTGCGCAGTCAAAAGCGCCGCAACAGTACAGGCTGCAATAGCTGCTAATTTATTCCAGCCACTTTTTTCTGGTTTAGCTACTTCATGTTTTGCCAGTGCTCTTTCAACACCGGGCCATAAATCTTTCTCAGGCGCTAGTTCATGCTTTGTGTCATTTAATGACTGAGTTAAAAACTGCTCGAAATCTGGTTTATTCATTTTCATACCACTCTTTTAACAACTGCCTTGCACGATGATATTGTGATTTACTTGACCCAACTGCCATATCTAACATGGTTGCGATCTCCTCATGGCGGTAGCCCTCAATAGCATGGAGTACAAACACCATTCTCGCTCGCTCTGGTAACCGTAAAACCAGTTTGTCTAACCCATTTAGCCCTTGGCAGTCAGCGGCGCTTTGCTCATCCATACCACTTTGTTCAAAACTCACGACCTTTTGCAGCCAGTTTTTGTGCTTGCGTAAATAACTAATGGCAATATTGCTAGTCACGCTATGCAGCCAAGTTGAAAACTGTGATTGCCCTTCAAAACTGGCAATTTTATGCCACAGTTGCACAAACACTTCTTGAGTGGCATCTTCGGCGTGTTCACGATCCGCTAATAAGCGTAAGCACAAACCATAAACTCGCTTTACATGCATTGCATATAAAGTCGCATAGGCTTGTTGATCGCCACTTTTTACTTTTTCGATTAACACTGACTCTGTGTGTTCACTAAAAGCATGCTTTGCATCTATCAACATCGTTGATGTTGTCCCTTTATGGTTTTTATTCTGAGCTAAGTGTATACCCAAGTACTATGGAAATACGATTTTCAGAGTTTTTATGTTTCTTGAATAGTTAGACGCGCGCAGGTGGTGAAAAGGTTTAAATGGAATGAAATTTTTTTAGTTTTAAAAAATATGGCTAACTCAAAAGTTAGCCATTTTACGGAATTTATTTAAATTTTTGATTCAACCGGTTCTTCGATGCTTTTGTCAGGAACTTTATATGACCAACCTAGGAAAACTAGCTTTGCATCTGCTGTAGCCCCCCCTCCGCTCACATTTGCTAGGCTCATGTCGTGATGAATCCCTCCATCCCCAGAAGCTGTAACTGTTTTACCACGAATCGACCCACTAAACCCACCATTAGCGACTACGTTAACATCTGTTTTAGGCGCATAAATTGCTGCATATAAATCTGAATTAGCACTAATATCTATCCCATCAGACCCAGTAAACCCCGAGTAGATACTAAACACTGGCTTTCCAGACTCAGTTAAACCGTGCTTCATAATAATAGCTCCATCATCAGCGCTCATTGAAACTATACCTGAAATATAAAGAGTTAAACTGCTATCTACGGCGATATCAATGAAGGAATCGCCTATCATGATAAAATCACCATTAACAATTAAAGTAACATCACCACCTGTCACCTTTAAGTTGCCATTATTTAGAGTGAAACTTCCTGATTTAAGTACTTTTTGGTCAACTTGTTCGTTAATTGTAGCCAATTGATAATTCAGCGTTGCCGGTGGCTCACCTAACCAACTTTCCCAAGTGTAGCTTCCAGGGTTCGCTATTTTAGATTGGCCAATTTCAGGGGCTAACTCATAAATCACTCGAGTTTCGGGTTTGCCAGCAACTAAAGTTGTGGTGCTGTGCTTAACTACAATATCTTCAGCTGTTGGGTCGATTAGGTCATTTACAACGTTTTCAATATCAATAGGATCGCATTGTACTTTACTAACTTCAAAGTTATCAGGATCTTGATAAGGTACAAATTCAACATCAGGCGAGCTATTATAGCGTGCATCCGAATATGCAATACCATCTTGCTTTAAGTGTTCAGCTAAGCCCGCTGGCGCTTTTAATGTATTACCATACATAACATCAAGTGGTTCATTATTTTTATTTACGAGGATTGTGCTTGCACTATTATTTGGAAAAATTAAATCGTTATTAGCGCGAACAACCCCCAGTATTTTCCCTTGCTTCCATATTACGTCACCTGCCGATAATACATCGCCGCCCACAGCCGTATCTAAAGGAAACCCTTCAGGTAAGAGTGGATCTGTAGACACAGTGAAATTAGAGTCTATAGTGATATTATTATTCGCGCGCAATGATCCAGTAATGGGTGATGAGCCACTGAAAATAATACTCCCCGTTGCATGAACGCTCCCCCAAATAGTCGAGGCGCCAGATAACGTCACGTCTTTATCTTTATAAACGGTGCCAATTACTGCTGCGGCTTCTGCTTTATCTGCTTCATACTCGCCTAAGCTCGAATCGTAGCTATCAATACGACCACTAGCACTAAGTGATACCCCTTCACAACCCACGATTGCATTTTCAAAAGGAGAGCCTGCTTTACCAGGTGAGAAGCCAAACCGCGCAACTAAATTGCTTTGCGCATCACCATCATAACGCTGTCCAAGGCTGGCTATTTCCAGTTCACCAGCTGCATTTTTACTAATACTGGCATTATAAGTTGCATCATCGCCAATTAGGCCACTGCCTGAGGTACTGCCTGTTGCAGCAATTAAGCCATCGATATCTAATGTTTTATCATTTAATAAAGCTTGCTGTAACAGTTTAGCTTCTTCAAACACGCCTTTTTCAGCAAGTAATCGGCTGTTCATTTTCTTTTGAAAATTACCGCTCATGCGTTCTTGAACAATATTTTCACGTAATGAATTTAATACCACAATACTTGCCATGCTAGTCAGTATAAGTACCGTTATAAGTGTAAAACCATGTTGTTTATTATTCACTTACACTCCCCCAAAGGCATTATTTAAAATCACATTAGATACAGCGACATCAATTTTAATTGTATTACCAAACTGCGCTGGTAAGTTTTCAGGGCCAACATTAATGCTGACCAAATTATTATTAATTGAAAATGTTAACGCTTTAACTCCTGTTAAAAGTCGCTCAGCATCTGCGGCTCCGAGTTTGCACATCAAATTTTCTCCCTGCAAACTGTAAATCTCATCAACAGCCGTAGCAGACACCTCTCCAATACAAGTGATAACACCTGTAGGTTGTTTAATAGTGATACTCAAACCATCTGCTGAAACCACCGGTAATTCGGGTGTTTGCTTGATACTACGAGTAAATACTTTGCTGGTATACCGTATTACTTCTTGTGCATTTTCCAGCTCTTTGCTCACCAGAATCGTGCCTTTTATTGCAGAGTAAGACAGGCTTACCCCGGCTAATAAAAATGCTCCCGCAGCTAATGCAACCATTAACTCAACTAAGGTATAACCTCGATTACTTAGCCCTGTCACTTTAAATACATCCTACTGGTAGTGCAGGAAAACTGGCATTTAAAGAAATTTGGTTCTCCGCTGCGTCCGTCATTCGTTCATCTGACCAAGCGACGCTTAATTGCATGTCATCCGCATATACAGCAGGTAAAGCCAGTTGATAATCACTTGTTTGAGGTCCAAGTGAAGCACGAAATCCAACGTCATTAAAAAGGTCTGGGTTAGTAACTTGGAGTTCACATAACCGCGGCCAAATACGTTCTAACGTATTTTGCCCTTGCACTAGTGATACGGTGTAATTAAAACTATTAGTTGCGTACTGTAATGATTTAAGCTGCGCAGCTGCCAAGCCTAATAAAGCAATGCCAGCTATCACAACCGATAACATCACTTCTAATAATGAAAAACCATTTTGTTTCGTCATCATGCACATGCCGCAGTTTTCTCTGCTAGCCAATTTTGACCGCTTTTTAAAATGCACAAATAGTAATCTACCGTTTTATGATTATCATCTTGAATTAAAATTTCGCTTGCTGCTGATATTTCACCACTAGCCCACACAGTACGATCAACTAAACCTACCGAGATACCTTGATGTTGGATTACAAATTCTTTTAAAACGGTTTCAACACCATCTACAGGGGCTTTTACTTGCCACTTAGCGCCACTGACCACTAACTTAATATCGCGATCGCGTTTTACCGCCTCACTACGAGCGTATTTATATACGCTATTCAACTGATTAGCCGTAGTCACGACACGATCTTGCATGATTTGTTGACTAAAAGACGGAAACGCTAATACCGCCATAATCGCAACGATCCCAACCACAATCATCAACTCTACTAAGGTAAACCCTGTTGTTTTAGCCATTATTACTCCCAGCAACCATTGGCATCAGCAGTCTGTGTGCCATCATGCTTTATGACTAATGCTCCACAGCGATCCTCCGCTTGAGCTGTCCCCCCCTTTGGTGTTGCTGTTAATGTGAATGCCCGACTTTTAAAATTTGCATTGGCAGCACCACCTGCAGCACGATCAAATGCGACATAGGTAAAAGTATAAAATTCAGTATTCGCCGCAGTATTAAAAGTATTGGGATAGCCACCATTACGCGAATAAATACGTTCCAATACAGCTCCATGCTGTAGCATCACCTGCTGAATATCGGCACGACGACTACGTTGCATATGCTCAGTATAAGAAGGCATAGCAACACTGTATAAAATACCTAAAATTGCCACAACAATTAATAATTCAACTAATGTGAAACCTGTAAGCTTTACATTATTTACTGTCAGATCTTTCAATTTCTACATCCTTAACACTATGCCCAGTGCACAAACAATATACAGTGACAACGCTGTCAATGTCAAGATCCTGTAATTTTATAACAATGTAGTTACATTATTCTAAGTATAAACTATTGATTTTATTTTTTTGGATTTAGATCAAACAAGGTAGAGACGTTATCTAAAAAAGGAATTTTAATGTCTTGCGGTTAAATTTAAGCAATCACCCAATCAAGATGCAAGTGATATAATAAATAAAAAAGCCGTACTTTTCAGCACGGCTTTTTCGCTTAATTTAAAAATTAAGCTTCAGCGATTACGATTACTTTAATAGTAGCCGTTACGTCTGAGTGTACTGCGATTGCAACGTCAAATTCGCCAGTCTCACGGATAGTACCTAGAGGTAAACGAACTTCTGATTTAGCAACTTCAACACCAACAGCTGAGATAGCGTCAGCGATGTCACGAGTACCGATTGAACCGAATAACTTGCCTTCGTCACCAGCTTTAGAAACTAGTGTAACTTCTGCTAATGCTTCAAGTTTGTCAGCGCGTGCTTGTGCAGCAACAAGCTGTTCAGCGATTTTCGCTTCAAGCTCTGCACGACGTGCGTCAAAAGTTTCAACGTTAGCTTTAGTTGCAGGAACTGCCTTACCTTGCGGGAAAAGGAAGTTACGTGCGAAGCCAGATTTAACAACAACCTGGTCACCTAGGCCACCTAGGTTAGCGATCTTATCTAGTAGAATAACTTGCATGTTTCTACACCTTTTAAAAACTGTTAATCCGCTGCTTACTTATGTAAGTCAGTGTATGGAAGAAGGGCTAAGTAGCGAGCACGCTTGATAGCAGTTGCTAGCTGGCGCTGGTATTTAGCGCTTGTACCTGTGATACGGCTAGGTACGATTTTGCCACTTTCTGTAACATAGTTTCTAAGAGTAGCTAGATCTTTATAATCGATTTGTTGTACGCCTTCCGCTTTAAAGCGGCAGAACTTACGACGTCTGAAATAACGTGCCATGAGATAAATTCCTCAATTAATTCTTTCTATATGCTGAGCATGCAAAACCAATTGGCTAAGGCCGTTACGGCCTTCGTGGCGATTTAAAAAACCACTCACTTGCAATGCCTGCCCAACGTGCAAATGTTGAGTCTGTTGTTGCATTTGCTTACCACTAGCAACCACTTGAAGTCTGACATAACTATTACGGTTAAGGTCTGCTTCAATTTGCATCGATTTATGTTCTACAACAAAAATACAATGCGGGATACCAGCAGGGCTTTGGCTATATTTGGGCGTTTTACAAACGACTCCAGATAATGTTAGTTGATTCATGTAAGGGTTAAGCTTTTGGCTCATCTTAATAACTCAACTGCACAGCGCCATGCTTGGACTCAAAACAATTAAGCAGCTGGTGCTTCTTTCTTCTCTTCTCTTACAAGAGGAGACGCTTCAGTTACAGCGTTTTTAGTACGCATAACTAAGTTACGAAGCACTGCATCGTTGTAGCGGAAAGTAGTTTCTAGCTCGCTGATTACTTCAGTTGGTGCTTCAACGTTCATAAGAACATAATGAGCTTTATGAAGCTTGTTGATTGGGTAAGCCAATTGACGACGGCCCCAGTCTTCAAGACGGTGGATAGTACCACCAGCTTCAGTGATAGAACCAGTATAACGTTCGATCATACCAGCAACTTGCTCACTCTGATCAGGGTGAACCATGAATACGATTTCGTAATGACGCATGGATATTCCTTACGGTTAATAGAGCCTTCTACCGTTTCAGCCAGTCGGTTTAAGGCAAGGAATTAATATTAATTAGGCCGAAATGAGCGCGCATTTTACGCTTAGTTGGATAATTAAGCAATAAATATTTTAGGTCAGCTATCAGCTACAAAATTTTGCTTATATTAACTTAGGTGCCAAGAGAGCTTGTCTTTTACTGACGGCTATAAAAACAAAAAACCCAAGCCGAGGCTTGGGTTTTAAACTATTAATTAATAGAACTTACTTCTTCTTTTTAACAGCTTTTTTGTTTGGTAAGTCAGTGATTGAACCTTCAAAAATTTCAGCAGCAAGGCCGATTGATTCGTTCAATGTTGGGTGAGCATGAATGGTAAGCGCTAAATCTTCGCCATCTGCACCCATTTCAACTGCTAAGCCGATTTCGCCAAGCATTTCACCTGCGTTAATACCAACCATAGCACCACCGATTACGCGGCCACTGTCTTTATCAAAGATAAGCTTAGTTTGACCTTCTGTACGAGCAGATGCAATTGCACGACCAGATGCAGCCCACGGGAATACCGCAGTTTCGATGCTTAGGCCTTGCTCTTTTGCTTCTTTCTCAGTTACACCAACCCAAGCGATTTCTGGATCAGTATACGCGATTGAAGGAATGCATTTAGGGTCAAAGAAGTGTTTTTGACCTGAGATAACTTCAGCAGCAACGTGTGCTTCGTGAACCGCTTTATGCGCAAGCATAGGTTGACCAACAATGTCACCAATCGCGAAGATGTGGTTAACGTTTGTTTTAAGCTGCTTATCAACATTAATGAAACCACGCTCATCAACGTTAACGCCCGCTTTGTCAGCATCAAGTAATTTACCGTTTGGTGTACGACCAACAGCAACAAGTACTTTGTCGTAACGTACAGGCTCTGCCGGTGCATTTTTACCTTCAAACGTTACATATAAACCGTCGTCTTTTGCTTCAACGCCAGTTACTTTTGTAGAAAGCATTACGTTGAACTTTTTGCTCACGTATTTTTGATAAATCTTGATAACGTCTTTATCTGCTGCTGGTACTAATTGATCAGCAAATTCAACTACGTCGATGTCAGAGCCAAGAGCACGGTACACCGTACCCATTTCAAGACCAATGATACCACCACCTAATACAAGTAGTTTTTCTGGTACATCTTTAAGCTCTAATGCGCCAGTTGAATCAATTACACGGTCATCTTCAGGGATGAAAGGTAAGTTAACTGGTTGAGAGCCCGCTGCGATAATAGCATTATCGAACGTGATTGTAGTTTTGCCGTCTGCGCCTTCAACGTCAAGGGTGTTGCTGCCAGTGAATTTGCCGTAACCGTAAACTACTTTCACTTTACGCATTTTAGCCATGCCGTCTAAGCCGCCAGTTAGCTGGCCAATTACAGACTCTTTCCATGAGCGGATTTTGTCTAAATCGATTTCAGGCTTACCAAAAGTAACACCATGAGATGACATTTCAGCTGCGTCATCAATTACTTTAGCTACGTGTAATAGTGCTTTTGAAGGGATACAACCCACATTAAGACATACACCGCCTAATGTGTCGCGAGATTCTACTAATGTAACTTCTAAGCCCAAGTCAGCAGCACGGAAAGCCGCAGAGTAACCACCAGGACCACCGCCTAGTATAACAACTTGAGTTTTTAATTCGTTGCTCATGCTTTTACCTTAATTGTTTGAACGGGACACTGCCCTAAAGTTTAACTGCCATGTTTCTGCATGGGCAGAAAGTCAGAGCAGATCAAAAATTTATGCAAAGTATACAAAGATTGTATCATTGCAAATGGTAAAAATCCCAGCAAAAAACAACTGGCTGGGATTTGATTCTATTTATTTAGCTACATGTATCAATTATTACATTACTAGTTGACGAATATCACTCATGTAACTTGCAAGGGTTACAGTAAAGCGTGCTGCTAGTGCACCGTCAATCACCCTATGGTCGTATGACATTGAAAGTGGAACCATTAATTTAGGTTCAAATTCTTTACCATTCCATTTTGGTTTCATTTCAGATTTAGATACACCTAAAATAGCAACCTCTGGCGCATTAACGATTGGTGTAAATGCAGTACCACCAATGCCACCAAGACTTGAAATAGTAAAACAGCCACCTTGCATGTCAGATGCCGTTAACTTACCTTCACGCGCTTTAACAGATACTTCCATTAATTCACGTGATAACTCAATGATGCCTTTTTTATCAACATCTTTGAATACTGGTACTACAAGACCATTTGGCGTATCAACAGCAACACCAATATTAATGTACTTTTTAAGGATTAAGCTTTCGCCATCTTCAGATAAAGACGAGTTAAATGTAGGGAAGTCAGCCAATGCTTTTGCTGCTGCTTTCATTACAAATACTAGTGGTGTAATTTTAACACCTAGCTTTTTCTTCTCTGCTAGTGCATTTTGTTCTTTACGGAACGCCTCAAGGCTAGTGATATCTGCTTCATCAAATTGTGTAACGTGAGGGATTTGTACCCAGTTACGATGTAGGTTTTTACCCGACAGCTTTTGAATACGAGACAGCTTTTTCTCTTCGATTTCACCAAACTTGGCGAAATCAACTTTTGGCCATGGAATTAAACCAAGCTCACCACCACCCGCGTTGCCTTTGCCCGCAGATAACTGACCAGACTCAACTTGCTTAACTAGACTTTTAACATAGTTTTGCACGTCTTCTTTAACAACACGGTTTTTACGACCTGAGCCTTTTACGTTCGCAAGGTTAATACCAAACTCACGGGCTAAACGGCGAACAACTGGCGATGCATGAGCATAAGCACTGTTGTTCTCAAAGCTTTCATTACTGGCTTTTGCTGGTGCTGCTTGCGCTGGTGCAGGTTTTGATTCTGCTTTTGGCGCTGGCGCTGATTTTTCTGCAGGAGCTGCAGCTGAAGCACTACCGGCAACTTCAAAAACAAAAATAAGTGAACCAGTCGATACTTTATCGCCTGTAGCTACTTTTATTTCTTTCACTGTGCCCGAAAATGGCGCAGGTACTTCCATTGCTGCTTTGTCGCCTTCAACGTTTAAGATTGATTGATCTTCTTCAACCTTGTCGCCAACCGCAACCATGACTTCAGTTACTTCAACTTCGTCACCGCCAATATCTGGCACGTTGACTTCTTTGCTGCTTGACTGAGCACTTGCTGCTGGTGCAGATTCTTGTGCTGGTTCGTCTTGTGCAGGTGCAGCTGAGTCGCTACCAGCGATTTCAAAAACAAATACTAAAGAGCCTGTTTTTACTTTATCGCCAGTCGCAATTTTAATTTCTTTAACAGTACCTGCAAACGGTGCAGGCACTTCCATCGCGGCTTTGTCGCCTTCAACGTTTAAGATAGATTGCTCTTCTTCAACGCTGTCGCCCACTGCAACCATGATTTCGGTTACTTCAACTTCATCATCACCGATATCTGGTACGGTCACTTCTTTGGTCGTTGAGCCTGAAGAGGCAGCTGGAGCTGCGTCTTCAGATTGAGCCGGAGCTTCTGGCGCTTTTTCTTCGCCAGCGCTTTCGCCTTCAAAAATCATAATTAAAGAGCCTGTGGTAACCGTGTCACCTTCGTTTACTTTAATTTCTTTAACTGTACCCGCTTGAGCAGCTGGTACTTCCATTGATGCTTTATCGCCTTCAACAGTAAGAAGTGATTGGTCAACTTCAACAACGTCGCCAACACTAACTAAGATTTCGGTTACTTCAACTTCATCGCCACCGATATCTGGTACATTAATTTCAATACTCATTGCAAAACCTCTTAAGCGTACAGTGGGTTAAGTTTGTTAGTGTCGATGTCGAACTTCTTAAGCGCGTCAACAACCACTGACTTTTCAACTTCACCACGTTTAGCAAGTTCAGATAACGTAGCAACAACAACATAACCTGCGTTAACTTCAAAGTGACGACGTAAGTTTTCACGACTGTCTGAACGACCGTAACCGTCTGTACCCAATACTTTGTAGTTATTGCTAGGAATAAATGAACGCGCTTGCTCAGCGTAATTTTTCATATAATCCGTAGCTGCAACAGTCACTGAATCATTTAATACGCTAGTGATGTACGCAGTTTTTTGCTCACCTTCAGGGTTAAGCATGTTTGAGCGTTCAACATCTTGACCATCGCGAGTAAGCTCATTGAACGATGTCACTGAGTAAACATCTGATGCAATGCCATAGTCATCACTTAAAATGGCTGCTGCTTTACGTACTTCAGTCATGATAGTACCTGAGCTTAACAACTGTACGTTGGCTTTTTTGCCTTCGTAGCTTTCAAGCTTATAAATACCTTTACGAATACCTTCTTCAGCGCCTTCTGGCATTGCTGGTTGAGCGTAGTTTTCGTTCATTAGCGTTAGGTAGTAGTAAATGTTTTCTTGATCTTCACCGTACATACGACGAATACCATCTTGAATGATTACTGCTACTTCGTACGCGTAAGTTGGGTCATAAGAGATACAGTTAGGCACTGTGTTCGCAAGAATATGGCTGTGACCATCTTCGTGTTGTAGACCTTCACCATTAAGCGTTGTACGACCCGCAGTCGCACCTAATAAGAAACCACGTGCTTGTTGGTCACCCGCCATCCATGCCATGTCGCCAACACGTTGGAAACCAAACATTGAATAGTAGATGTAGAATGGGATCATTGGTAAGTCATTCGTGCTGTATGACGTTGCCGCAGCAACCCATGATGACATTGCACCTAATTCATTGATACCTTCTTGCAATACTTGACCTGAAGTCGCTTCTTTATAGTAAGAAACAATATCACGGTCTTGTGGCGTATAGTTTTGGCCATGCGGGTTATAAATACCGATTTGACGGAATAAACCTTCCATACCAAATGTACGCGCTTCATCAGCAATGATTGGCACAATGTTTTTGCCAATACCTTTGTCTTTTAATAACACGTTAAGTGCACGAACAAAGCCCATTGTTGTTGAAATATCACGCTTTTGCTCTTCAAGTAATGGCTTGAATGCGTCTACTTCTGGTAGCTGTAGCTTTTCAGAGAAATTAGGTATGCGTGTTGGCGTGTAGCCTTCTAAGTCTTTACGACGGGCGTGTAAGTACTTGTACTCTTCGGAGCCTTCTTCAAGCTCTAAGTAAGGTAAGTCTTTAATTGCTTCATCAGACACAAGATCTTGTAGACCTAAACGCGAACGTAAGTGTTCAACGTGTGTCATGTCCATTTTCTTAACTTGGTGAGCAATATTTTTACCTTCAGCCGCTTCACCCATGCCGTAACCTTTTACAGTTTTAGCAAGGATAACCGTAGGACGATCATTTGTTTGTTCAGCTTTTTTGAATGCAGCGTATAGTTTTGATGGCTCATGACCACCACGCTTAAGGGCAAAAATTTCGTCATCTGTCATATCAGCAACAAGTGCTGCTGTTTCAGGGTAACGGCCAAAGAAGTGTTCACGTACGTAAGCACCATCTTTCGCTTTATAAGTTTGGTAATCACCATCGATGGTTTCGTTCATCAATTGTAAAAGCTTACCCGTTGTATCTTTAGCAAGTAAGATATCCCAACCACTGCCCCATACAACTTTGATAACGTTCCAGCCAGCACCTTTGAATAGGCCTTCAAGTTCTTGAATGATCTTACCATTACCCATTACTGGGCCATCTAGGCGCTGTAGATTACAGTTGATTAGGTAACAAAGGTTGTCTAACTTCTCACGAGCAGCAAAAGAGATAGCACCACGTGATTCTGGCTCATCCATTTCACCATCACCTAAAAACGCATACACACGTTGGTTTTTAGTATTTTTTAAACCACGACCATCTAAGTATTTTAAGAAACGCGCTTGATAGATAGACGCGATAGGACCTAGACCCATAGATACGGTAGGAAACTGCCAAAACTCAGGCATTAACTTAGGGTGTGGGTACGAAGGTAAACCATTACCGTCTACTTCTTGGCGGAAGTTATCTAACTGGGCAGCAGATAAACGGCCTTCAACAAATGCACGCGCATAAATACCTGGAGAAATATGACCTTGATAATAAACTAAGTCACCACCGTCTACGTCATTTGGCGCTTTAAAGAAATGGTTAAAACACACTTCATAAAAAGCAGCAGAAGACTGGTACGACGCCATATGGCCGCCTAAGTCGAGGTCTTTTTTCGATGCACGCAATACAATCATGATTGCGTTCCAACGAATAATAGAACGAATACGGCGCTCAAGGTTTACATCCCCTGGGTAAGCAGGCTCTTGTTCTACCGGAATCGTATTAACGTAGTTTGTGTTGATGCCTGTAGGCATATCAACACCGTCTAAACGGGCTTGCTCTAATACTTGCTCAAGTAAAAACTGAGCACGTTCAACACCTTCTTCACGCACAACTGATTCAAGAGCTTGTAACCACTCTTGTGTTTCTAGCGCGTCTACGTCAATTTTATTGACTTCAGACATACGGAGGTTTCCTTATGTTTAAAATACGAATGTTTTTAATTAATACCGTGTATTGTGTGTTTCAATACCGTACTTGGTTAAATTATTATCTTGTTTCTAATTCTGTTTAGTGCGTCTTAAACTGCGTTCAATACGCGAGTGCTCTTTGCCTGCTTCAAGTAGCGCTTCTTCAATGAAAGCTAAGTGAGCATTACTGGCAAGACGAGCTTGTTCAGGATTCCCTTCAATAACTGCATCCATTAATAAACGGCGATGCTCTGCTAACTGCTTACTAATATGCGGTTTTTCTAGCAATACCGTTAAATTCTGTAATACATTTTGTTCAAGTAGCGCTTGCATCCCGCGCACTAAGTGAAGCAACACAACATTATGCGACGATTCTGCAACACTAAAATGAAACGCATTAATGGCCTTCGCTTTTTGCTGTAAATCATCATTAGCTAAGGCAATACACTCAAAACTTTGTTTCACTTTTTCAAAGTCAGTGCTAGTACCTCTAAGTGCTGCATAATAGGCAGCAATACCTTCGAGTGCATGACGAAACTCTAATAAGTCAAACTGTGACTCTGGGTGCTTACTGATCAAATCAAATAACGGATCAGTTAATCCTTCTTCCAGCTGATTCTTTACAAACGTACCACCACCTTGGCGGCGCGTGACCAACCCTTTAGCCTCTAGCTTTTGAATCGCCTCACGCAATGAAGGGCGAGATACTTCAAACTGTTTAGCTAGTTCACGCTCTGGCGGCAATTTTTCGCCCGGTGCTAATGATCCCTCAAGAATCATATTCTCAAGTTGCTGTAAAATAACATCCGACAATTTTGCTGCTTTAATCTTTAAAGACATTAATCAACGTCCGCGTTGTAATAGGCTCTGGCTTCATAACTACCAGTTTGTGCCTGTAGCCGAAACCAAAAGGTAAATTGGTCATACCAAATTTTGGTCATACGTTATCAAAAAGCAAGTTTACTGTCAATTTCATGAGCAGCCCGCATACAAAACTAGCCTAACGCATTTAGCTCAAAGATTAAACAGCAGGTGATAACGAGTGGCTTTGGGAAGGTTTTTCATTAAGTCTTTAAATGGTCTGACCAGACAGTTAAGCTCTGAGAAGCCGATGATTTACTATCAATAAATGACTTATAGACTTTTATATACAAAGAAGTGAATGAAAAAAGCCACGGGCTAAGGGTAGCGAGCTTCGGGCTATAAAAATGTATTTAACACTATATACCATCGTAGGAGAGCGCTTTAGCGCCGATTGGTTTTAACACATAACCAAATACAATCACGGCTAAAGTCTGTTCCCACAAGTAAAATCACACCCCAAACCGCGTAGGAGAGCGCTTTAGCGCCGATTGGTTTCAACACAAAACTTAGAACCATCACGGCTAAAGCCCGTTGCCACAAAAAACATAACACCTATCTTTTACGCCAAACCACCAAATAAGGTAAGCAGTGCAATCAGTACCAAATAAAACAAAACGTTACGCTTTACCAGCTTCATCATACACGTTGCTTCAACAGCACAACCAAAGTGCTGCTGCTCAATTTGCTCCGCTGCTAATGCGGTATTTGTCACTACTTTTCGATTACTTACTGAAAAGTCAAATGCGTAGCGCAGTAAGCAACTGGTGCCTTTATTAAAATTACCAATAACTAAAAAGCCAAAGCTGGTAATTCGTGCTGGTAGCCAATCAAGCCAAAATAATAACTTGTGAATCAATTTGAAGCGTGCCACATATGCGACTTTTTTGTCTTCGCGCACTAAATCAGCATAGGTTCGTACCAACGCATAAAGTACAGCACCAGGCGCACCTAATATGACAAACCAAAAAATCACCGCACAATAAAAACGAAAATTTATCCACGCCAATGTTTGACCAAACGTTTCACCACCGGGTTCATCTTCCGTTTTGTTTTGTCCCATTTGCAAGGCATATAAGCTGGCCGCCTCACTGTCTTCTCTAGTGAGTGCATTTAAGTAAGACTTATATAACGCCCGATGCTTTGCACAGCCAAAACAAACTAAAAGTACCACTATATTGATAATGAGTTGCCAAAGTACAAAATCAGAAAACGTATAAACCAAAGCGACTGCTATAACGGGCAATACCAGCCAAATTAAAAAACCGTGAGCGGAATTAAATAACCCCTTTTCACTTAACTGTTTATTACTGCGAGCCAAATATCCTTTCGCATAGTGGCTTATTTGCCAATAATCTGAGCGTGCGCCTAAGCGTTCCAAAATTAATGCGATAATAATAGAAATTAAAATCATAGCGGTCTCTTTGCTAAAAGCAGGTTAAACAAGGGCAGCAAAATAATATTGCCAATCAAAACTTTCACCTGGATCTGTTTTTCTTCCTGGCGCAATATCACAGTGTCCAACAATACGTGTTTTGGTTATTGCCGGGTACTTATTCATCAATAACTTAGTTAATGATTGTAATGCATTATACTGCATTTGGGTATATCCGCTCACATCTGTTCCTTCAAGCTCAATACCAATACTAAAATCATTGCATTGCTCACGCCCTAAAAAATAAGACTTCCCAGCATGCCATGCGCGCTTGCTAAACGGCACGTACTGTATAACCTCACCGGTACGCTTTATAAAACAATGTGCAGATACTCTAAGCCCCTGCAGGTCGCCAAAAGAAGAATGGGCTAGGCAATCAATATTGCCCATGAATAAATCATCTACATAAGGAGTTGCAAACTGCCCTGCAGGCAAAGAAATATTATGGATGACTAATAAAGAAATGTCTTCTGTGCATGGTCGCTCATCAAAATGAGTGCATGCCCGCTGAATGACTCCTTGCAGCTTCCCCGCATTATCAATATACATAGTAGTTTACCGTTATGACAATTTGTTGATTATGCTAAAGGATTTACAGAGGTAATGATAGCCGAAAGCCGCAGTGTAGGACTCGCTAAAAACAAAAAACCCAGCATAAGCTGGGTTTTTAAGATTCTGAAGAGAACTAAAATTACTTGATTTTAGCTTCTTTGAAAATCACGTGTTTACGAGCCTTAGGATCGAATTTTTTGATTTCCATCTTTTCAGGCATGTTACGCTTGTTTTTGTCGGTAGTGTAGAAAAAACCAGTACCAGCAGTTGAAACTAAACGGATTTTATCGCGCATGATTCAGTTCCTTAAACTTTTTCGCCGCGAGCACGGATTTCTGTAAGAACCGCGTCGATGCCTTTTTTATCAATAATACGCATACCTTTAGTAGTAGTGCGTAATGTTACAAAACGTTTTTCACTTTCAACCCAAAAACGGTGTGTTTGTAGGTTAGGTAGGAAACGACGTCTAGTCGCGTTTCTCGCGTGTGAACGGTGATTACCAACCGCAGGACGCTTACCTGTAACTTGACATACTTTAGACATGTCTATATATCTCCAATAACTTCGCTCGAGCTTAATTTAACCTAAGGCCATGTATTTCTGCCCTAGAGAATAAATCGAAGGGCGCTCTTTATACAGCTTTTACAGGCAAAGATCAAACAATGATCTATCCAATCAGCTCATATGTAAATTTGATAGCGGCTAATTATAAAGATCGAAAGCCCTTAGGGAAAGTAAAAACTGCATTTAAATTAAACTAATTTGTCAAAAACACTTAAACAGCTTATTTTTAACACACTTAACTAGCAAACAAAGCTAAATAAGGCCCCGCTCTGCGAACGAAATACAATTATCTGCACCCACAATGATATGATCTAAGATATTTATATCGACTAATTGTAGTGCTTGTTGCAGTTTATTAGTGATAAGTTTGTCAGCTTGGCTCGGCTCAGCAATACCAGATGGGTGATTATGGGCTAATATAAGTGCCCCGGCATTATTTTTAAGCGCAGCTTTTACAACCTCACGCGGATAAACCGATGCTGAGTTAATAGTGCCATAAAAAAGTGTCTCCTCTTTAATAAGTCGATTTTGGCTATCAAGATATAGCACCATAAAAACTTCTTGCTGTAAGCCCCTAAGTTCAAGAGTTAAATAGTCGTAGACTGATTGCGGTGAATTAAATACCGCTTTTCGCTGGCATTGCTCCATCATATAACGCCTACTAAGCTCTAGTACGGCTTGCAATTGTACGTACTTTGCTGTGCCTAAGCCTTTTTGGGCGCAAAAATCTTCTATAGATGCATTAAACAAATTATGTAAAGTTTCGTTTTGGGCCATTAAATGCTGTGCAAGCTCCACAACGTTCATGCCGGGTAAGCCGGTTCGTAAAAAAATAGCTAACAATTCAGCATCACTTAACGATTTAGCACCTTTACTTAATAATTTTTCACGCGGACGCTGCTGGGCAGGTAACAAGTTCAGTTGCATTATTTTGTCCCTAAAATAAATCTTTCATTTAACTGTAATCTAAAAATAGAATTTCGCCTGTTAAACAGTAAATAAAATTCAAATTAAAAACTTCGTGCCAAAGCCAAAGATTTGCTATCGTTAGCGCATATCGACAAAGGGTTTTATCAGCACATGACAGAGTTAATGACAAAGTTAGAAAATAAAAAAATTGTACTTGGGATCACTGGAGGTATTGCAGCTTATAAGTGTGCTGAGTTAGTAAGGCGCTTAAAAGAGCAAGGCTGCGAAATAAAAGTGGTTATGACCGAGTCAGCAAAACATTTTATAACACCTTTAACTATGCAAGCCGTCAGCGGTGAAATCGTCTCAGACTCATTATTAGACCCCTCAGCAGAAGCTGCAATGGGTCATATTGAGTTTGCCAAATGGGCCGATTTAATTTTAGTCGCCCCCGCCACCAGCAATATCATTGCCAAAATGGCCGCTGGTATCGCTGATGATCTACTAACAACCTTATTATTAGCAACATCAGCAAAAGTAGCCATCGCGCCTGCCATGAACCAACAAATGTATGCTCACCCAGCCACTCAAGCTAACTTATCCACGCTTGCTCAGCGCGGCGTAGAGGTTTGGGGTCCAGGTAAAGGTGAGCAAGCATGTGGTGATGTTGGCGCTGGAAGAATGCTCGAACCAAACGAGTTAGTGGCTCTTTGTACTAAGCCAGCTCAACCGCAATTACTCGCAGGTAAAACAATTACAATTACCGCCGGCCCTACTCGTGAGCCACTTGATCCAGTTCGTTTTATATCTAATCATAGCTCAGGAAAAATGGGCTACGCACTTGCCCAAGCAGCACTTGATTTAGGCGCAGCTGTAAACCTTATATCAGGCCCAGTTACTATCACCCCGCCAAGTACAGCAAAGCTTATAAATATCGAAAGCGCAGAACAATTACTCCAAGAGTCTCTTTCTCTGGCAAGACAATCTGATGTATTTATTGGCTGCGCCGCAGTGGCCGATTATCGTGCTGCAAATATTGCTGAACAAAAAATGAAAAAACAAGGTGATGAGCTCACTCTTACATTAGTAAAAAATCCAGATGTAATTGCTGCGGTAGCAAACCTAACTCAAGGGCGACCATATACAGTAGGCTTTGCCGCTGAAACACAAGATGTTGCTAGCTACGCCAAAGGCAAACTGAGCAATAAAAACCTCGATATGATTTGTGCAAATGATGTTTCACAATCAGGCCTTGGTTTTAATTCAGATCATAATGCTTTAACACTTTATTGGCATACTGAGCAAAAAGAATTAGCAATAGATACAAAAAGTGCGCTCGCATTAAATGTTATGACTGAGCTGGCTAAACGTTTGTAAAAAGGCTGGAAAGAAACTGAATAAAACATTAACATACCCCCACTCATTAGCTCAAAAAATGAGTGGCCAACACTGGCAAAGCTCAATAAATAATTAAAAAGAAAGGAATGTTCATGCCTGCGACAAAAAGAAGTAATCGCAAAGAGCAAATACTGCAAGCACTCGCACAGATGCTAGAAACCAGCCTAGGCCAACGTATAACTACGGCAAAACTCGCTGCTGAAGTAGGCGTGTCTGAAGCTGCGCTTTATCGTCATTTCCCGAGTAAAGCACGGATGTTTGAAGGCTTAATTGAATTTATTGAAGATACATTACTTTCACGTATAAACCTCATACTTGAAAATGAAAAAGAAACCCAAAGCCGCATCTACAATATTTTATTACTGCTGTTGGCGTTTGCTGAAAAAAACCCGGGTATCACCCGAATTCTAACCGGCGATGCACTACAAGGTGAGCAAGAGCGATTAAGAGAACGTGTACAAAGTCTATTTGAAAAACTAGAAACTCAAATAAAACAAGTACTACGTGAACGAAAATTACGCGAAGGCAAAACCTTCCAAAGTGATGAACTTACAATAGCAAACTTTTTACTAGCCTATATAGAAGGTAAAATGAATCAATTTGTTCGTAGTGACTTTAAGGTTAAACCAAGCGCTCAATTTGAAAAGCAGTGGCTAGAACTGCAAAAGATTTGGCTATAGCTCGTAGCTCGTAGCTCGTAGCTCGTAGCTCGTAGCTCGTAGCTCGTAGCTCGTAGCTCGTAGCTCGTAAGAGTATTAACCTTGTGGGTTTTCTCACAAGGTTTAAGTTTACATTTAACCTCGTTTTTCGTCCGCCTATCGCTTCTACTCGAATTGTTTAACAAACTCGTTATGATAAGGGTAATGAAACAAAACGAGAATTAATAATGAAAGCGCAACTCTCTCTACTCAGCATTGCCCTTGTAGCAAGCTTAGGTAGTGCAACGGCTACAGCCAAAGATGCACTGCAGTTTAAAGATGTATTCGATTTTAAAGCAGCCAAAGGGACTCAGCTGTCTGAAGATGGTAATATTCTTACTTTTAGTGCGGCACCTTACCGTGGTGATGCGACTGGCCAAGTTTATAACCTAACTAATAACAAATTGATTGCACAAGTACCTCGCGGTACAAAGCCCACCATTAATAAAGCGGCAAATTGGGTTGTGTTTACCCAAGTTCCTACCCTGCTCGAAAAAGAAACCACTAAAAAGAAAGATACACTGAAAAATAACCTAGTGTTAGTTAATACCCTCAGTGGTGAACAGCAACAGTTTGATGATGTAAAAGACTATAAACTTTCAGATGATGGTAATTGGCTCTCTTATCGCTTACACAAAAAAGCCGATAAAAAAGACAGTTCTACTAGTGCTGATAGCGACAAAACAAGCGAGATCAAACCCGATAAAAAAGACACCGCTTATGACTTAGTCGTTGTTAACTTAAACAATAAAGCCAGCCACACTATTTCACAAGTATTCAGCTACGCAATAAGCAGTGATGCAAACCAGTTACTCGCCAGCCAAATAGACAACGACGGGACTGATAACCAAGTTACCTTGCTCACGCTTAATAATGATTTTACCAGCAGTGTACTGATTGATGAGCCAGGTGTTGTGGTTAATAGAATAGCGTGGCACCCAACACAAAATATTGTCGCCTTTACTCTAGGCAATTATGTTAATGATGATATGCGCCGCCGTGACTA
Source organism: Pseudoalteromonas mucoides (assembly GCF_049257175.1). Lineage (NCBI taxonomy): Bacteria > Pseudomonadati > Pseudomonadota > Gammaproteobacteria > Alteromonadales > Pseudoalteromonadaceae > Pseudoalteromonas > Pseudoalteromonas mucoides. Next base: position 22,327 of record NZ_JBMMUC010000012.1, on the reverse strand, counting down.
CCAATTAAAGCTTTATAAAAACGAGCAACTGACTGATATAAAATCGGCCGATACAGCATGGCAAATAGGTAAAACGGCCAAGCTAGAATGGTCAGAAGACGGTGAACGCCTATATTTTGAAAACAGACCAAAGCTTGCAGCTAAGATAAAAGCAAAAGACTATACCGATGAAGCATCATTGTATGATTACGATACTATTCGCGACCAAAAAGGCTTAAATGTTTGGCACAATAACGATGCTGAAATTAAACCTCGTGAAGAACAGCAATGGAATAAAGCCAATAAAAACCGCCACTATCAAGGTGTTTACTTTTTAGCTAGTGACAAATCAGTACAACTAAGTACACCTGAGATGCCTGAGGTCGCACTCAATACAAAACGCGATGCGCTACTTGGCTACTCTAACCAACCGTATTTAGAGCGTATTATGTATGGTGGCTTTTTTGCTGATTACTATGCGGTTGATGTAAAAACGGGCGCACAAAAATCAATTATTCAAGATTACCCTTTTAGACCAAGCCTTTCGCCAAATGGTGAGTTTGCAGCTTACTTTAATGACAACCAAGTTCAGCTTAAAGACCTAGGTAGCAATAAGGTTAGTAACTTAACTAAAGCGATTAAAGCAACGTTTGCTGATGACAAGCACGACTACCCGTCAGCACAACCAGGTTATGGTTTTGCCGGCTGGCTAAACGATAGCAGCCAAGTACTTGTTTACAGTAAGTACGATATTTGGGCGTTTGACGTAAATACGCAACAAGCCACACGCTTAACAAATGGTAAACCAAGCAACACCCAATATCGCGTTATCAAGCTTGATAAAGAACAAGTTGGTTTTAATAAAGGCCAAATACTACTCGTCAGTGCAACCAATTTAAAAGATAAACAAACTGAAATTGCCAAATTAAACTTAGCAGATAACACAATTGCTAAGGTTTTAACCGGTAACAAGCGCTTTGATGTTATTAAAAAAGCTAAACACGCCAATAAGTACTTGTTTACTGAGCAAACGTATCAGCAGTTTCCTGATATCTACCAAACCGACTTTAGCTTTAATAAACCGCAAAAGGTCACTAACTTAAATCCACAAATTGATAACTTTGCGTGGGGCCAAGAGCCTGAACTGATTAGCTATAAAGGGTTTGATGGAGAAGACCTACAGGGCGTACTTATTAAACCTGCAGGCTACAAAAAAGGCGATAAAGTGCCAGTTGTGGTATATTTTTACCGCTATATGAGTCAGCGCATGTATGACTTTCCTAAAATGGAACTCAATCATCGCCCTAACTTCCCGATGTTCACATCAAACGGCTACGCTATCTTTTTGCCTGATATTCGTTTTGAAATAGGCCACCCTGGTAAATCATCAACGCAAACTATGATCAACGCAACGCAAAAGCTAATTGATTTAGGAATTGCCGATCCAGATAAAATTGGCTTACAAGGCCATTCATGGGCGGGTTATCAAAGTGCCTTTATGATCACCGAAACCGACATGTTCAAAGCGGTGGTATCGGGTGCACCAGTGTCTAACATGACCAGTGCCTACAGTGGTATTCGCTTAAAGTCAGGGCTTGCGCGCCAGTTCCAATATGAAACTGGGCAAAGCCGTATCGGTAAAAACTTGTTTGAAGCGCCTGAGCTTTATATTGAAAACTCACCGGTGTTTTTTGCTGACAAAGTCAATACCCCGATCTTAATCATGTTTGGTGATAAAGACGACGCTGTGCCATGGCATGAAGGTGTGCAATATTACTTAGCACTGCGCCGTGCTGGTAAAGATGCCACCTTCTTACAATACGAAGGCGAGCCACATCACTTAAAGAAATTCCCGAACCAACTGGATTTCTCGATTCGTATGATGCAATACTTTGATCATTACTTAAAAGGCAAACCTGCCGCAAAGTGGATGACTGAAGGCGAAGCATTTATTGAAGAGTAAAAATCATAAACAAAAACGCCCAGCAATTACTGGGCGTTTTTATTTGTCCTTAAACTACCTTGCGCGTTGACGGTTACCGCCAACCCTTGGTTTAGTATTCGCCTTTTTAAACTGACTAAAACCAGTGTGACGACTTAAAGCAGGACGGCCACCCTTACTTGCTTTAGCTGATTTTTCATCGCGGCTTTCTTCTGGCACTAAACAGTTAGGGCCTTTACCAATGAGTTTTGCTTTACCCATTTTGCGTAATGCTTCACGGATCATTGGCCAACCAGCAGGGTCGTGATAGCGTAAAATGGCTTTATGTAAGCGACGTTGACGCGCCCCTTTTGGCACCGCTACTTGCTCAGTGTTATTTTTAATATTACGTAACGAATTCATCTCAGTGTGATAAATCGTGGTCGCATTGGCCATCGGTGACGGGTAAAAGTTTTGCACTTGATCAAGCTTAAAGTCATTTGATTTAAGCCAAAGTGCCATATTGACCATATCTTCATCTTTAGTGCCTGGATGAGCTGAGATAAAATACGGGATCAAATACTGCTTTTTACCCGCTTCTTTAGAATACTTATCAAATAGCTCTTTAAACTGGTCATACGCCCCCATGCCCGGCTTCATCATCTTAGATAATGGCCCATCTTCGGTATGCTCCGGTGCTATTTTTAAGTACCCGCCGACATGGTGAGTTACTAGCTCTTTTACATAACGAGGATCTTGAACAGCCAAGTCATATCGCACACCTGAAGCAATAAGGATTTTTTTCACTCCTTTTACTTCACGGGCTTTTTTATATAAATCGATGGTTGGAGTATGGTCGGTGTCCATATGTTTACAAATATCAGGGTAAACACATGATAAACGGCGACAGGTACTCTCTGCTTTTTTGCTCTTACAACGCAGCTTATACATATTCGCTGTAGGGCCGCCTAAATCTGAGATCACCCCAGTAAAACCCGGTACTTTATCGCGAATTTGTTCAATTTCATCAATGATCGACTCTTGTGAGCGACTTTGAATAATTCGCCCTTCATGCTCTGTGATTGAACAGAAAGAGCAACCACCAAAGCACCCTCGCATGATATTCACCGAGGTTTTGATCATATCGTACGCAGGGATCTTGGCATCACCATAACTTGGGTGCGGAATACGTTGATAAGGCAAACCAAATACAGCATCCATTTCATGTGTTTCTAACGGGTATGCCGGTGGATTTACCCAAATAGAGCGATCGCCATGGCGTTGAAATAACGCACGGGCACAGCCAGGGTTAGTTTCTTGGTGCAAAATACGTGAAGCATGTGCATACAACGGCTTGTTAACGCTTACTTGTTCAAACGCAGGTAACTTTACGTAGGTTTTTTCCCAAGGTTTAGGGCGTGCCGGCTGTATGGTTATAGGCTTAGCGGCTTCGGCTTTTAAATCAATGCCGGCTTTTTTAAATTCACTTTTACTACAACCCACATCATCCGCACCATATGGATTTGGGATCGGGTCGATTTTACCTATTTTATCGATGGCTGTGGAGTCACTGCCACGCCAGCCTGGGATTGGCTCTTTACGAATAACCGCAGTACCACGAATGTCTTGAATGGTGTCCATGGTTTCGCCAGCCGCAATTCGATGGGCAACTTCCACCAGCGGGCGCTCAGCATTACCATAAATAAGGATGTCAGCTTTGGCATCAAATAAAATACTGCGGCGTACTTTTTCTTGCCAATAATCATAGTGTGCTATACGGCGAAGGCTCGCTTCTATACCACCAATAACAATAGGGATACCTTTATAGGCTTCGCGGCATTTTTGCGAGTAAATCATAACGGCACGATCTGGACGCTTACCGCCCACATTACCCGGTGTATAAGCATCATCATGGCGCATACGCTTTTCAGCCGTATAACGGTTTATCATCGAATCCATGTTACCGGCTGTTACACCAAAAAACAGATTTGGTCGGCCAAGCTCCATGAAGGCATCTTTTGATTGCCAATCTGGCTGGGCAATAATGCCGACTCTAAAGCCTTGCGCTTCGAGTACTCGGCCAATCACAGCCATGCCAAAACTAGGGTGATCAACATAAGCATCGCCACTAATTATAATGATATCGCAGCTATCCCAGCCAAGTGCATCCATCTCTTGACGAGTTGTTGGTAAAAATGGTGCAGTGCCATAACACTCAGCCCAATACTTCGGGTATGAGAATAAGGCTCGTTCGGCTTTTAGTGCGCTCATAATTAATGACCAATTGCTTTAAAAAAGGTCGCAAAGTATACCCGAATAAATCACTAAGCGATATTAACGATTATCCTAAATACTTTAATAGCAGCCTTTGTGGCTACTTTTGCTGTTCAATAAATTGAATTAGCTCGGCTTCCGGCATTGGTTTTGCGTACATAAAACCTTGCACTTCATTACAACCTAATTGCTTGAGTAAATCTGCTTGTGCTTGAGTTTCAACACCTTCCGCAATTGTTTTCAGACCTAACTGAGCACCTAGTGCAATAACCAGCGCAGCAATAGCCCCCGAGTCGTTTTCAGGAATATCTTTTATGAAATCCCGATCAATTTTCAAGCGGTTAACGGGTAGTTTTTGTAGGTAACTCAATGACGAAAAACCTGTTCCAAAGTCGTCAATAGCTACTTCAATACCAAAGCTTTTTAATTCTTGCAGAGTATCTATTACCATACAAAGCTCGTCCATCACCACGCTTTCGGTCACTTCAAGCTCAATATACTTTGGTGATACCTGATATTTTAATAAGGTATTTATTACTTGCTGTGCATAACCATTAACTTTAAATTGCGGCACTGATACATTCACTGCAATTCGTGCAAAAACCCCTATCGACTCAAGACGCTTTTGTTGCTGGCATGCTTGCTCTAAAACCCATTGACCAATATCAACAATCAACCCTGCATCTTCTGCAAGCGGTACAAAAATAGCTGGAGATATATAATTACCTCGCCCAGATGGCCAACGTAACAGAGCTTCACAACCAATTAATGATAAATCATCAAGAGCAAATTGCGGTTGATACCAGACTTCTAATTTATTACTTTCAAAATCTTGGCGCAGTTGACGAATAATGCCTAATCGCCACGTCATCTGCTCTTCCATATCAGGAGTATAGTAAACTGCCAAATTACTTTTTTGTTTCTTAGCTTGATTCAGTGCGATATAAGCAAATTTTAATGTTTGCATTCCAGCGGCTTGAAAATCCTTTTGCTCGCATACTCCCACTCTAAATTTAATTGGCAGCACATGCTCAGCAGCAAGAAAAGGCAAATTTAGGTGTTCAAACAATTCTTCTGTATCAAAGCGTTCGCGTTCTATTAAAAAACCAAACACATCAGCGCCAATACGTGATAACAACTTGGCTGTTGGGTATTCCTGTTTTAGCCGCTCAACGATGGCAACCAATAAGTGATTGCCAGCCTCTTGACCAAGACCATTATTTATATCTGAAAAATGAGCTACATCTATTATTACAAAGACATGTTCGTTATTATTGACTCTATGATACTTTTCTACTTGCTCAATAAAATCAGTACGATTAGCCAGACCTGTCAGTGCATCTTTAAACGCAGCGTCCCTGAGCCGGTTAAATAACCTAACGTTATCTAACCCCACACTAACGTTAGTTAAAAATATTTCTGCAAATTGTAATTGATCTAAACTTGGCTGTTTTGCATAGTCTAAAAATAATGCTGCTTGACGGTTTTTACTTTTTAATAAAAATGTTGTGTCGTGTTCGGTGTATTGATGTTCACCCAGCTCTAAGCATTTTTGCACTTGTAGAATTATTCGGCCATCATCAAGCTGCTCAATTCCTTGACCAAAAAATTCACTAAACTCGCTGCAACCACCTAATACAAATACCCGATTATTGTCATCTAATGTGCCGCACACAATGCCTCTTGGTTTGCAATCGAGTATCACCGATAACTGTTTTATCACAGCCATGGTAAAGGCTTTAATATCCGTAAAACCTAAAATAGCTTTTGAAGCGCATAGAATATTATTCAGTGCTTTGCTTTGATATTCTAATTTGCAAACTTGCTCATACGAACGAATCGCTGTCACTAAGGAGGTTACTAACTTACTGCGGGTCAACTCAGTTTTAGTTTTATAATCATTAATATCATAATTACGTATTACCTGTTCTTCCGGCGCATAACCCGGCTGACCAGTACGTAAGATTATTCTCACATTATGATTTTGTAATGTCTCTCTCACTTCTTTTACTACTTTTAAACCTGCATCATCAGATTCCATAACAACATCAAGCAATAAAACAGACACATCACTAATACCACAAAGTAATTCAACGGCTTCACTGCCGGAGTAAGCATGATGAAAACGTAACGCCTTTCCCCAGAGCTCTACACCTGATAGTGCAAGTTTAGTAACAGAATGAATTTCAGGGTCATCATCAACAATTAAGATATCCCAATACCCTGTAGGTATAGTTTCAGTAAGCGGCTCTTCTTCATGATCAGTAAATAAAAAATCATTGTGCTCTGACGACATTATAAATCCTTCAATTATAAATACTGCGCACGGCACCTAAACTAAAACCATGTCCTATAAGATTTTAACTTATCATTATTTGGCATATGGTACAGTAATAATGTTTAATATAGGTGAATGACACATTAGCTATTATAGTCAATGATTAACACCTTGTTACACTCGAAATCAATTATATTTTAAGGAATGAATATTAAGATTTTACAAAAATTTATACGGTTTACTTTCTTTATTAGCATTGTAATTGTTGTTGTTGGCTTATTATTACCGCAACAATACCAAGTAAATAAAAGCGTCAAAATAAATGCTAAAGCAACCGAAATAGCACCCTATGTGAGTGATTTTGCCAAATGGCAGGTTTGGTCCCCATGGGAAAAACTCGACCCTAGTATTGAATTTCACATCGCAAAACCGAGCTCTGGAGTAGGTGCCCATCAATTTTGGCAAAGCCAATGGGGCGCTGGAGAAATGACCATCACAAGTATTAGTGAATCCGCCATAAAGTTTAATATTTTATTTAATGAAGAACATATTGCGAGCGGAGCAATACGCTTTTTAGAAAAAAAAGCATACACACAGGTAACTTGCGAGATCACCGCAGAAGTAACAACTCCGCTTGTTGGTGGTTATCTTGCTGTATTAAATCAATATTTTTTAACAAATACGGTAGAGCTTGGTCTTAATAACTTAAAAACCACTATGCAGTTACACATCATAAATAGCGAGAGTCACGATGACAGTCAAAGCAGCTCAGGCAAAAATTAACCTAGCGCATATTATTGAATCAAAGCTTGGCTATGCGATGGTAAAGAACAGCTCCTCTCGTATAAGCCCTGATAGTGATGTCAGTTATAGTGCACAAGGGCAAAGTCAATTGCCGTATAAAATAAGCAGCGACAATACAGTACTGACTCGCGCACAAAACCGACAACAATTGCTTTTAGTAAACCAACAAAAAAATATCGAAGCTATAATGGCAATGGCAATGAGCTTTTGTCCTGATGTAACCAGTAACGGGCAGCCTGACAGTGACTGGGTGGAACGCTTTATAGCACTGTGTGAAGACACTGCGAACGAATCGATGCAAAGGCTCTGGGCTAAAATTTTAGCAGGTGAAACAGTCTCTCCTGGTACTTTTTCAATTAAGAGCCTACAAACACTCAAACAAATGACCCAACGCGAAGCCGATGCATTACAAAAGTGCGCTGCAATATGCGGTTTTAATGAAAAAGATGACAGCCACCTAATTTTACTTGGATTTTACAAAAAGCCCTCGATTTTTGACTTACTACGTAAAGGGAATAAGGTCTCGCTTAATTTGGGTAAAGCCGGGCTTAGTTTTCCTGATGTACTCACCTTAATGGACATAGGTTTAATTTATCGTAAAGAAATAGAATCTGCGGCACTTAAAAGCGAGCAGGAACTTAATCTAATATTTTTAAACCAGCGCGTTACACTGAAATCTAAAAACAATGATTTGGTATTAAGTTACTATAAATTCACACAAACTGGTGATGAGCTACGAAAACTTATCAACATCCCAATTAACAAGGGATATAAACAACTGTTAAGCACGGCGCTAGAGGAAGAGTTTGAAGTTACGTGGCACACTAATAAGTAATGCCACGATGAACATCTAAAGTGATTTAGAAGTGAACTTGGATACCCGCGAATGGGCCTGATGCATCTAAATCAGTATAAATATCATCAATATCATCAAGCTCTAAAGTCATTTGGCGGTAACCAGCTTTAATCGCTACATCTACAGCTAAGTTATCAATTAATTCCCAAGCAATACCAGCTTGATAATCTTGCACTTTACTATCATCAATTGCTAATAAGCTGCCTTCGAAGAAAACACTCAAACCAGTTAAAGGTAAGCCCACTTCTGCACGACCATATACTAATGGTATAAAACCAGAGAAATCGACGGTTTCTGTGACCGTATCTCCTTGCCCATCAGAAGTATTAATATCACCAGTAACAACAACTTCCCCATCAAACTGCTTAGCATTCACACCTAAGTCAATTGATACTAAATCATTGTCAAAAATCTCATAATAAAGAATATAATCAACATGAGAGAAGTCAGTCATTGCTGTTGCATCTGTTCCAGGTTTAAAAGTAGAACCATCAAACGTAAAGCCATCACCACTAATAGTGGTGTTACCATTTAACTCAAGCTCGGTATATTTTAGCTTTATATTTGGCACCAGTGGAATTGGGTGTTCTAAAGCAGCGTAGTAACTTGTGAAGGTTTCATCATCGAAATTAAAGCTCTGCATATTCCCTCGATCTGCAAAGCTACCCGAATTGTCCGCTTGCCAAGCATCAACCCCTACGTATAAGCCTAATAAAGTGTCAGCGTGAGCTGCTGGTGCCAAACATGCCATTGAAAGGGCAGCAGCTAGACAGTACTTTTTCATGTTTTATCCTTGCGCTAAAAGTTCGCTAAGTTCAATAAGAGCCGCATTGGCTCGTGAAATATAATTTGCCATTACTAATGAGTGATTTGCCACAAGTCCAAAACCACTACCATTTAAAATCATCGGACTCCAAACAGTTTCTTGGGTTGCCTCTAGCTCACGAATAATCTGTTGTAAGCTAACACGGGCATTTTTCTTTTCTAATACATCAGCAAAATCGTATTCTACAGCTTGCAAAAAATGTAATAAAGCCCAAGTTGCTCCTCGAGACTCATAAAAAACGTCATCAATTTCCCACCATGAGGTTTTAACTTGATTCTGTAGTGGGCTATAAGTTGCTTGATGAGCTTCTTTATCACCGGCTAAATCGGTATTTAATCTATCTTGGCCTACACTTGCGCTTAAACGTTGACTTAAACTACCCAAGCGTTTTTCAGCTTCTTTTAGCCAGCTGCGTAGGTTGTCTGCACGTGCGTAAAATTGGCTTTCACGATCATTTTGATCTGCAATTTGCGTGCGATAAGCAATTAAAAAATCAATACCTTTTTGGTATTCGCTCTCAGCACTCGGCCATGCCCATGCCTCTGAGCTAATATTAAATTGTGGCTGTGCTTTTTTCAGTGCTACATGTTCAGTTGACTGAGATTGAGAGCGGCTAAAATCTTTGCGCATAGATAAAGCAAGATCACGAGACATCTCTAACGCCCCATACTCCCAAGCTGGCATATTATCCATAAGTATACTCGGCGGCATCATATCATTAGATAAATAACCTCCAGGCTTATTTAACAATGTACTGGTTACGTTTATTAACGCCGATGTAGTGGTATAACCTGTAACAAGTTTTTCACCGCGTTGCTGGGCATCTTGCTTAGCTTGAGTTAACACATTTACTCGGCTAGGCTCTGCGCTCCAATAAACAGCTAATGCGTAAAACAAAATAAATATAAGTACAATTGCCCCAATAATTTTCCCTTTATGTTGTGACATTTAACCTCCTAATGATGCGTGTGATGCTGCTTAGATTGTGAAGCTTGCTCTACCTGACTTTCTAAAGAAACAACCTGAGCTTGAGTAAAAACTCGGTTTCCATCACTAAAATATAGCGTGAGTTTTAATTCTTGCCCGGCTTTTATTGCTTCGCTTGGCTCAAACGCCATCAAATGATATCCGCCAGGTTTAAAATCGAGTTGTTGATGTGCTTTGATTAATAATGTGTCGACTTTCTGCATTTTCATCATGCCATTAACATGAGCATGCTCATGAATTTCTACACGCCCTAAACCATCAATAGCGGCTTTTGTTAGCGTTACATCTGCATTACCATGATTAACAATACTTAGGTAACCTACCGTCGATTTGCTGGCTGGCAAGAAGACTCTTACCTGCGCATTATTTACAATGATCTCACTATCCTCATCATGGTGATGATCTGCGTGTGCTTTTACCATTGACGGAAATAGGCTCATTACTAAAAGAGCCGATGAAAGCAATGTGATTAGTGGCTTAAATGTCATCTCTATCCTTGTTATAAAAAATCATTTTATTGGCTAAATTTAGCATAATTGTGAAAAAATAGTCAGTAAAATTAGCAACACCAGCACAGTTCGTAAAAATTAAGCCGCTTTTTTATTATCTGCAATAAGCCAACACAAGCAGACTATAAGCAATAAAGGCCAAGCTATCATTACAGAGCCAAACAATAATGCTAAGACCACGCCCACCCCAACAATAATACCTGCACCTAATAACCCAGCACTTACCAGAGCTATCACAGCAATTACAGCTACAACAGACAGCAACGCACCAAATAATTCAATACCTACCCAGCTTAAATCAGCAATAATAAGCGGTAGTTGCCATGAATCAAACTGCACCACCTGAAATGGGCTATATATTATAAATACGATTATTAATAAGCAAATTGCAATTATTTTCATGACTCCCCCCACTACGCCTTAGTATCTAAGCAAAAATGTGCAGCCAAATAACCGCCACCAATAAATAATGGAAATTGAATAAAGAGCAGAATAGTCACTAACCGCGTCGCCCAGATAGGAAAGTCAAACCGACGTGCAAAACCACTACACACACCCGAAATTTTTTTATTCAACGCGTCTTTGTACCAATTCTTTTCATTGTTATAAGTATTCATCATATTATCTCCTAAGCTGTTTGCTTCATTTTTGCTTTTAATGCTGCAAATTCTTGCTCTAATGCTTCATCTTTAACGAGCGCATCGATTTGCACTGCTGTGCTACTTTGCGTTTTAGTCATATCATAAGCATCAACTTGTGACTCTATTGACTCAACACGGCGCTCAATAACATCAAAGCGGGATAGCGCATCTGCTATTTTTTCACTATTTAATTGATGATTAACACGCATTCTGGCATCAAGTAGGTTATGAACTTTTTGCAAGCTTGCCTGCTTTGCTTTTGCCTCAGTCAATTTACTTTGTAAACGCTGGGCATCGTCTTGAAGTTTCTTCAGTGAATCGGCTAATTTAACAAGCTCTAGCTCAATAGCTGCAAGCTCATCGCTTACATGTTGTTTTTCTTTTAATGCCGCAGTTGCAAGGTCATCCCTTCCTTTTGCCACAGCTAGCTCTGCTTTAGTTTGCCAGCTATCAATGCTAACTTGCTTTTGTGCTTGTTCACGCTTTAATGCCTTTTCTTCACATAAAATTACGGCTGCTGTTGAGCGACATTCATCAAGTGTTTGTTGCATTTGTTGAATAAGTAAGTTTAATAATTTTTCTGGATCTTCAGCTTTATCTAACGCCGAAACTAAGTTTGCTTGAATAAGATCTGTAACGCGGTTCATTATGCCCATGATTATCTCCTGTTGATGATGGGTGATTACAATAAGTAGATTCCAAGACTTATGCCAAGTTAATCAAAAACCCATAATAAAATTAAAAATCAACAAGTTAAAATATAATACAGATAAATTCAGATGACTTTTAGCTGAACATAAAAGTGTCAAATTGACGAAAAAATTAATATTTTGACTAAAATTTGAGATCAAAAAAGCCGCATTAAGCAGCTTTTTGACTCGGATGATGACGCTAATTAATTTGAATATAAATTAATTATTCAGGAACGAAACTTAATGCTTTATCCATTACTGACAAGTCCGCTTGTTTACCATGGCCATTTTCAGACAAGTGACGGCGAAAGCCTCGAGCGCCTGGTTGACCTTGAAAAATACCTAGCATGTGGCGTGCGATATGCCAAAAGTTTGCACCTTGTTGCATCTCTAACTCAATATAGTCATACATTGAACGTACTACATCATGGCGAGATAAAGTGAAAGGTTGCTCATTATAAATGGCTTCATCAACTTCGCTAAGAATAAACGGGTTACTATATGCCTCACGACCAATCATAATTCCATCAACGTGTTCAAGATGTGTTTGGCTATCAGCAATTGTTTTTACGCCACCATTTAAGCTTAAATGTAACTGAGGATAATCTTTTTTAAGTTGGTAAACACGTGGGTAATCAAGAGGAGGAACTTCACGATTTTCTTTAGGGCTTAGGCCATTTAGCCACGCTTTACGAGCATGAATGATAAAGTCATCACAGCCAACCTTGTGGCTAGCTTCAATCAACTGACATAAAAACTCATATGAATCTTGCTCATCTATACCTATGCGGGTTTTAACCGTTACTGGTATATTCACTTCGGCCTTCATTGCTGCAACGCACTCAGCTACAAGTTGCGGCTCACCCATTAAACACGCACCAAACCGTCCGTTTTGAACACGGTCAGACGGACAGCCAACATTCAGATTGACTTCATCATAACCACGTTCTGCTGCCAACTTAGCGCATTTAGCCAGCGCTTGGGGATCAGAGCCTCCCAATTGCAAAGCAACCGGATTTTCATGCTGATTAAAATGAAGATAATCACCACGACCAAACAAAATTGCGCCCGTAGTAACCATTTCTGTATAAAGCACTGTGTGCTTTGTCATTTTACGATGAAAAGTACGGCAGTGGCGATCTGTCCAATCAAGCATGGGGGCAACAGAAAAGCGTCTATTCAAAGTAAAATCCTTAGGCAGCAAAACAACATTAAAAGCGCTGCATTTTACACAAATAGCGCTAGCGCTTCAATGATAAGCTCTTCGTAAATAAGGGGAAGCTAAAATAACTGTTTATCTGTTTTCTTTTACTAGGTTTTCGTAGTTAATACCAGCAAGTTCAACGTCCATGAAATCAAGTTCATTAAAATTATCAAACTACAATCTAGATAAAATTAACCCCATACTCCGACTAATTATACTTGTTCCACTATCTCTTATTAATTTATGAACATGAGTCGCTAACCGCAATAAAAACAGGGACCGTACCTATTGGACCAATAACTGAAAAAAAGATAAATATCGCTAAAAATTAATTCAGAGCTAGACTTCCTAAAATAAAACTGTCTAATAAAAACGCTGCAACTACAACACAATATGTTAGTATATCGTGGTAGCGTAAGGATAAGAGCAGATGAATATAGAATCACTCGTTAGTAAAGCAAAACAAGTGTGTGACAATCGTGGTGCACGATTCACACCAATCCGTGAAAAAGTATTTCGCCTTCTAGCAAGTGCGCAAGGTGGTGTTGGTGCCTATGATTTATTAGAGAAATTAAAACTCACTGAATCTGGGGCAAAACCAGCGACTATTTACCGAGCTCTTGATTTTTTAGCCGAGCTGGGTTTTATTCACAAAATAGAAAGTACAAATGCATTTATGTTGTGCCATCATTTTGATCATATTCATCCGGTGCAACTTTTAATCTGTGATAGTTGTGGCTTTGTTAAAGAGCTTCATTCCACTGTTATATCACATGAGCTAAATAGCTTAGCCGGTGAAAGTGGCTTTGTTGTTTCAGGGCAAACTATTGAAGCACATGGTAGATGTGCATCTTGTATTGAATAGTTTTGTGCAGCGGTAAAAATAGCCGCTACACTTAAATGTATAATAACAGTGTAACTGTAAACCTTAAGGGATAATTTAAATATGAATGTAGAGTTCATCAATCCTTTTCTAGCATCATTATTAAATGTATTGAGCACCATGGCGCAAACAGAGTTAAAGCCAGGCAAGCCTAGAATTAAAAAAGATGAAATTGCCTGTGGTGATGTTTCAGGGCTAATCGGTATGGTTGGTCCGCAAACCAGAGGCTCATTCTCGATTACTTTTGACGAAAGTTTAGCGCTTACCATTATGGAACGAATGCTGGGTGAACGTCCTGACTCTGTCAATGAAGAAGTAACTGACATGGTTGGTGAAATTACCAATATGGTAACAGGTGGTGCAAAAAACCTACTTGGTGAAAAAGGCTATGACTTTGATATGGCAACACCTATTGTAGTCTCAGGTTCTGAGCATACTATTACCCACAAAAGTGAAGGTGCCAAAATATTAATCCCTTTCACTTCAGACTCAGGTAATGCAAATATCGAAGTTAGCTTTGATAAACTATGAGCTGGCTACAAAAAAGCATTAATTTGAAACCTCGCTCGCGAGGTTTTCATCTTATTGACGACGAAATCACTTCAAAACTTCCCGAATTAACCAATTATAAAATAGGTTTACTCCACCTATTTATACAACACACCTCTGCAAGTTTAACAATCAACGAAAATGCAGATCCCACCGTACGTATGGATATGGAAAGCCACTTCAATAAATTTGTACCTGAATGTCAATCTTACTATCGCCATGATTATGAAGGTGATGACGATATGCCAGCCCATATTAAGGCAAGCACCTTAGGCTGTGAATTATCGCTCCCTATTAACAATGGTCGCCTACAGCTCGGTACATGGCAAGGTGTTTACCTAGGTGAACATAGAGATCACGGCGGAAGCAGACGCATCATTGCTACTTTGCAAGGGCAACAGCGATAGTATTTAAAACATGCGATCACTAGAGTAAAAAGCAATAAAGTTGAGTAATATAGATTAAAATTTAAACCTTCACATTTTCCCCTTACTTTGCATATACAATCAGGTAAAAGTTTTTGCTTTTATTATGCAAGCAAGTTCCAGACCAGCGTATTATTATTGGCCGATAATAATTGAAGCGTCCAAAAACTATAATAAAAGCCTAATATAAGTAATAATCAGTTATAGACGCTTCTCAAATTGAAGGAACAGTGGCATGCTCGATTTTTGGTACAAAAAACTACCAAAACACCCAAAAGATCATAAAGACTTTTGGCGTACAAAGTTAATAGCTCACACTTTGTTATTGGCAAGCTGCTACTTTGTAATTTTAACTTTGCTGAATATCTTCTACTTTGCAAGTTACGATATTGCTTTATTTGATACTGTTGGCCTTTGTATTACATTAGCTGTTTATTCATGGTTTACTAAAACTGCTGATGTAGATATGGCTGCTTGGGCCGTGGCTATAATCATCGTTAGCTTAATTATGCTGTTTGTGATTTCAACCAGCGGTCGGGCCCACACTTTATTTTGGGCTACTTTAATCCCTCCTTTAACATTTTTTTTAGTAGGAAGAACTTGGGGCAGTGTTCTCAGTGGCATTGCTTTTTGTATTTGTGCTTATCTTACCTACAAACAACAACAGCAAGTCATTACTATAGGGCTCGGCTCTTTATTTAATGTGATTGAAGTGAGTGTTGCACATATTATAATTTTTAGATTTTACGAAAAAACTCGCTTTTCAGCTTACCAACATCTACAAGCTCGTAATATTGAAATTCAACATTTAGCCGAAACCGATAAGTTAACAGGGCTGTATAATCGACAAAAGTTTGATCAAACTTTATCGCTGTTATTAGCTGATAATAAAGACGCTACAACATCTAATAGCTTGCTAATTTGTGATATCGATCACTTTAAAAATATAAATGATACATATGGCCATCTAGCCGGAGATAATATTTTGAGTACGTTTGCCACTGTGCTCAAACACAAAATGCCAACCAATTCGTTAATTGCACGTTGGGGAGGAGAAGAGTTCACAGTTATTTTATCCAACACAACTCTAACTGATGCTGCAGCACTAGCTCATGAACTGAAAAAATATATTAGTGAGCAAAAATTTGAAGATTCATTTTTCACTATAAGTATAGGTTTAACAGAGCTACACTGCGATGATACTGTAAAAAGTTCTCTAGAAAGAGCTGACAGCGCACTCTTTACAGCTAAAAGCAATGGCCGTAACACCGTTTATTATAGTGATAACAATTTTAAAATTGTGGCCTACCCTAGCGCCTCGTAGGAGAGCGCTTTAGCGCCGATTGGCTTTAACGCACACCCAAAATCATCACGGCTGAAGCCATTCCCCAATTTCCTAACAATACTGCCCTGCTGCAAAGCCGCAGCTCCAAGCATACTGGAAATTATACCCGCCTAGCCAACCCGTTACGTCTGTTACTTCGCCAATAAAATACAAACTTTCAGCTTTTTTAGCCTCAAAGGTTTTTGAACTAAGTTCATCAGTATCTACTCCGCCCAAAGTAACTTCTGCGGTCCGATATCCCTCAGTGCCATTTGGTTTGATTTGCCAATTATGAATATACTGAGCTAGTTCATCTATTTGGCTATGAGTGAGCTGATTAACATTACAATCAGGGATTGCTTTACTGTCATGTAAAATTTCAATAAACCGTTTTGGTAAAATAGCCGACAAACTATTTTTCAATGACTTTTGCGCTTGAGTTTCTCGCCATTGTGCTAGCAGCTCTTTTAAATCAACGTCAGGCAATAAGTTAATTGTTACCGCCTGTCCCGCTCGCCAAAATGAACTTATTTGTAAAATGGCTGGGCCCGATAAACCTCGATGAGTAAAGAGTATGTTCTCTTTGAAACTCGTGCCATCTTCACTACTCACCACACAGGGAATACTAATACCAGACAAGCCATCAAAGCGCTCTTTATCGTGTTGGTGCAATGTAAATGGCACAAGTGCGGCCATTGTAGGTAAAACGTTCAAACCAAACTGCTCAGCAATTTTATAGCCTATGGGACTAGCGCCCAGTTTTGGCATGGTTAAGCCGCCAGCAGCAACCACTAGAGATTCACAATCGTAAGCGTTTTGCTCAGTGGTTACTCGGTAGCCACTATCTGTTCTTTCAACATTTAATACTTCATTACGAAGCGCTATATTAACACCCGCCCACTCGCATTCAGTAAGCAAAATATCAACAATATCTTGAGCGCTGTTATCACAAAATAACTGACCTAGCGTTTTATGATGATAAGCCAAACCATGACGGTCAACCAACTCAATAAAATCATGCTGGGTATAACGACTTAGACACGATTTTACAAAATGAGGGTTACCACATAAATAGTTCTCAGGACTCGCATTTTCGTTAGTAAAATTGCAGCGTCCACCACCGCTAATGAGAATTTTACGACCCGGCTTTTTGCCCATATCAAGTACTGTAACGCTTCGGCCACGGTAGCCAGCTTGCGCTGCACACATTAATCCAGCGGCTCCGGCGCCAATCACTATTACATCAACTTGGGTCATTTAATTATCTCGAGCAAAATTTTCTAGATTATAACAAATTTAGAGCAATACCATGAGTTGAATTTAATTACTGTGTTATTCGCAATAAAATAAACAAATAACTATCAACACACCAAAAGCCAGCACTTTGTAACTAACACCCAATAAAAAACAACAACTAAATGCTCATTTAGCCATATAAGCATCTCTATATAACCAAATTCGAGATAATCATAATAAAACGTTATTTTAACTATTTTAACAGATCATTTACTTTTGTTCCCCTTCACGATAATTCATTGCGAAGAAAAACCATAACAATCTAGGGATAATTATGACAACTACAACAGGTTTCAAAAAATGTGCGATAGCACTTACATTAGGCACACTCTTTAGCGCAACCACCAGTATGGCAAATCCAAGTCAAGCAATTATGCCATCAATGGCTGAAACAGCGGCAAAACTTCAAGGCCAAGACCCTTTAGGTACTCGCTTTATTATTAAATATAAAAACAATAGTAGCGAAATGGCAACACTTTCTACCGCAGATACCAGCCCACAAATAATGAATAAGAAAGCACAGGGCTTTGTTAAAAACTTTACCAGTAAAAAAGGCAAAGTTAAGGCGCAGTATATACGTGCAATGGCCTTGAGTAATCACCATGTTATGCGTGCCGAGAAAAAGCTAAGTCCTGATGAAGCACAAGAATATATGCAAGAAGTTATTGCTTCAGGCAATGTTGAATATATTGAAATTGACCAAATGCTAAAACCATTCGCCACGCCTAATGATCCAATGTATGCCGATCAATGGCATTACTATGAGCAAGCTGGCGGCTTAAACCTACCAACAGCCTGGGATACCGCAACAGGTGCAGGCGTCACTGTTGCTGTACTTGATACTGGTTATCGTCCACATATTGATTTAAACGGTAATATTCTACCGGGTTACGATATGATTTCAGATACCTTTGTTGCCAATGATGGTGGGGCACGTGATAACGATGCTCGCGACCCAGGTGATGCGATTAGCGCAAATGAATGTGGCTACACTCATGGTGCACAAAGCTCTAGTTGGCATGGTACGCATGTGGCAGGTACTGTTGCAGCTGTTTCTAATAATGGCGAAGGTGTTGCTGGTGTCGCTTATGACGCCAAAGTAGTACCTGTACGTGTACTGGGTAAATGCGGCGGCTTAACATCAGATATCGCTGACGGGATTATTTGGGCATCCGGTGGCTCAGTTTCTGGCATCCCAAGCAATGCAAACCCTGCTGATGTCATTAATATGAGTTTAGGCGGCAGTGGTTCGTGTAGCTCAACAACACAATCTGCAATTAACCAAGCTCGTGGAAATGGCACTGTCATAGTCATTGCTGCAGGTAACGATAACGATAACTCAGCTAACTACAACCCCGGTAACTGTAGCGGCGTAGTAAACGTTGCATCTGTTGGCCGTAATGGTGGCCGTGCGTACTACTCCAACTACGGTAGTAATATTGATGTTGCAGCTCCTGGAGGCGCACAAAGCTTTGCAAATGATTCTGAAGGCGTACTTTCAACACATAACTCTGGTTCATCAAGTCCTTCAAGTGATAGCTATCACTATTCACAAGGTACATCGATGGCCGCGCCACATGTTGCTGGTGTTGCAGCGCTAATTAAGCAAGCTAAACCATCTGCTACACCTGATGAAGTCGAAAGTATTTTGAAATCAACTACACGCTCATTTGCAGCAACATGTACGAGCTGTGGTACGGGTATTGTTGATGCCGCAGCAGCGGTGGCAGCTGCCAGTGGTGGTACTCCTCCTGTTGGCAACAATGAGCTTCTTGATGGCCAAGCACAAACTGGTTTAAGCGGTGCAGCAAGCAGTGAAGTCTTTTACACAATGACCATACCAAGTGGTGCAAGCAATGTGACGTTCACAATGAGTGGTGGCACGGGTGATGCAGATTTATATGTGCGTGCAGGCAATGCACCAACCACTTCAACCTACGATTGCCGTCCTTATAAAGGCGGTAATAGTGAAGAGTGCTCTATCGATAGTCCAACAGCTGGTACTTATCATGTAATGCTGCGAGGCTATTCTGCTTATTCTGGTGTTAGCTTAGTTGGTAATTTAACAACTACCGGTGGTGGTTCAGGCAGCCCACAAGCAGGCGGTGGTACTGTTGAAAACGTATCTGCTAATGCAGGGCAGTGGAAGCACTATACTCTTGATGTACCTGCGGGTATGGCAAGCTTTACTGTGACTACTTCTGGTGGTACAGGCGATGCCGATTTATTTGTTAAGTTTGGTAGCCAACCGAGTGCATCAAGTTACGATTGCCGCCCTTATAAAAATGGCAATGCAGAAACCTGCACATTTAGCAATCCACAGGCCGGAACATGGCATATGAGCGTTAACGCTTATAGAACATTCTCTGGCCTTACCCTTGATGCTCAATACCAACCATAAATAAAGCGAGAGCGGCTTTAAAGTCGCTCTGACATAACCAGTTTCCCCTGGTGATTTTTAGCCGAGTTTTTTCTCGGCTTTTTTATTAAAGTGTATTTAATACCGCTTCTGCGCGGCTCACAATAAATTCTTTACCCTGCTCAACATATAAGCCTATCACCGTTTGGTCGTCAATAACCATGGCGTAACGTATCGAGCGCACACCACCAAAGCCAGCACTATCTTTATCTAATCCTAGCGCTTTGGTAAAACTAGCATCACCATCAGCAAGCATATTTATTTCTTGTGCGTTATGTTGTTCACCCCACGCCTTCATAACAAAAGCATCGTTCACTGAAACACAATAAATAGCATCAATGCCCTTCGCTTTGATTTTATCTGCAAACGTAACAAATTCAGGCAAGTGTGCATTTGAACAAGTTGGCGTAAACGCACCGGGTACTGCAAATAAAACCACCTTTTTATCTGCAAAAAGATCTTCGTTTGTAAGTGTCTGCATTCCGTCATCAGTCAATTTAGTTAAACTTACAGCTGGTAAGTTTTGGCCTTGAGTAATCATTTCATTTCCTTAGCTTTAGTGTGAGTAGTCAGTGTAAAGCGCAAATAATAACAATGCGATGAATTTCAATAAATTAAAATAACGTGCTTTATAGCTAAAGCAAAAATTTCGTTTTTAACAATAAAAACTAGTGATCCCCCCTATTACTGCTAAAATTGCAACCTGAAATAATAGTTTAAAGTTCTTCAGCGTTTACATAAGGAACCAAACGTGAAAATAATTTTTCCCCTAACCCTACTTGCACTTAGTTCATCAGCCGCGTTTGCAGCATCTGATACTCGCTCTCATGCAATGGGCGGTACATCAGTGGCGTCATCTAATTACTTATCAGCAAGTATTGCCAACCCCTCTTTGCTCCAAAAAACGGTAAAAGAAAACGATGATTTTGGTATTTTACTACCGAGCGTAAACTTTCAGATCCAAGATCAAGATGAACTCTTTGACTCTATAGACGACTTCCAAGATAGCTTTGAAAACTTGTCAGACTTACTAGAGCAAAATAATTATCAAAACGGTGGAGTTTCTGAAGATGAGTTAAAGCGGGCACGTGCTGAAGTTGCAGCTAATTTAGCTCGTTTGAATGGGCAAGCCTTTATCGAAGGCAATATTGCAGCTGCAACAGCTATTCCTACGCAGGCCGGTGGTTTTTCGCTTTTTGTAAATGCTGACTTTGATTTAGTTGCTAACGTAATGATTGATGATAACGATTTAGTTGTTATCGCCAATGCAGATACTCCTGATGAGCTTGAAAGTATCGACTCAGAGACACAATTTGTGGGAGCCTCTATTACTGATGCTGGTTTTTCTTATAGCAATCAATATAGTATTTCAGAGCAAATTATATATTGGAGCGTTACACCTAAGTTTCAACAGGTTGATACGTTTAACTATGTTGTAAGTGTTGATGAATTTGATGAAGATGATTTTGATGCAAACGATTACACTAATTCAGATAGCCAGTTTAATATCGACTTTGGTTTAGCAACAGAGTTAATGGAAAACGTTACTCTAGGCTTTACTGCAAGCAACTTGATAGAAAACGAGTTTAAAGCAATTACCCATAGAGGACTCACTCCTATTTATACTGTGGGCCCTGAGTTTAAATTAGGTGTTGCTTACGCAAATGACACAGTGACATTTGCAGCAGACGTTGACCTTAATGCTGCGGAGCGTTTGAGTCTTGAAGAAAAAAGTCAATATGCCCGAGTAGGTCTAGAACTAAATGGCTTTGACTGGGTGCAACTTCGCGCAGGTTATTCTCATGACTTTAAAGGCGAGCAGGATGACTTTGTGAGTGTCGGCTTTGGCTTCTCACCATTTGGTACAGTTCGTTTAGATGTAACAGCACAAAAAGCCAATGATAATGAACTTGGCGCTGGTATACAGTTAGCATTCACTATTTAATAACAGATGGCCTGCATAGGCTCATAGAAGTAAAAAGCTACACAAATAGAAAAGAATGAGTTTTTATCGGTAGACATAAACCTTGTTCTTTACCTATTAAACACTGCCGCACACGACCCTCGATGTAAAAAGTCATTAAAAACTCTTTTTACATCGAGCATGTATAAACGCTTTAGCACACCGAGTAATCATAAGTATTAAGATTGATATTATGAGTTTGTAGGTTACTTATAAAGAGTCCGAGTTTTCAAGATTGAAATACAGGCTATTAAACTGTTTTAAAAGTGAATATTGGCCCTGAGAGGGAGTGGCGTTCTTTTCTCCGTGGGTATCAAATACTCAACCCACGCTACGGTGTATAGGTTGACGCTGTGCAACTCGCTAGCTTTACTCTCGCTAGCTTTACTCTCGCTAACTCGCTTGCTATTTCACTTTCCCACAGACGTAAAAAAGCCCAACTCAATGAGTCGGGCTTTCTTGTATTTGGAGCCATGGTGCGCTACGCAGTAGGATGA